>SKON01000171.1 GCA_007120035.1 Myxococcales bacterium | reverse complement strand
GTTGCACCTCCCGGCGATCATCGCCCTCCACAGCGTTCAACAAGAACCCCGTGAAGTTCTCCGTGGCGTCAAAGCTTCGCCCCCGGAGGTCCACGGACGTCCGAACCCGGGCCCGCGGCCCTGCCCCTTCGCGCACAGCCCCGACCCACACCTCCCGGGTCTCACCAACGGTCGATGGTGAATAGCTCTCCCCCCGCTCCACCCTTCCAGCCTCCAGATCGGCCAGCGGCAACGCCCCGGGCAGGCCGAACCGCGCCCCCTGAGCCCCCCCGCGAAGCCGCACCCCACCGACCTCCACCTGCCCCAAAGCCCCCGCCCGCAGGGTTTCTCGGTTCTCATAAGGCCCTCCATCCCACACCAGCTCGCCGGCCACGAACTCCCTCTCCCGCCGATCTTCGGGAGCCCACAGGCCCACCGCCCTGCCCCGGGCCGGCCACCCGCCCTCAGCCCCCACCAGGAGGCCCCGGCGCCCCTCGGGCACCCCGAGCCGGAAGTCCACCTCTCCCGCCGTCGAGAAGCTCCCCTGATCCAACCCGAACACCCCACGCCGCAGCTCCACCCCCATCAACACCTCGGGGATCAACAGCCCCGCGTCGGCATACCCGTGGCCGTGGATATGAGACCCCTCGTTCAGAGGACGCCCGTCCACGGAGAGGGTCACGTCCGTCCCATGGGCCGCGTCAACCCCCCGCAGGAAGAACTGGGCCGCCTTCCCCTCGCTCCCATGCTGCGACACATGCACCCCGGGCAACCCCCGCAGCAGATCCTGGGCGCTCCGCGGCCCCAACGCCTCGATCTCCTCCGGCCCCAGCTCCGCCTCCGACGGGACGCCCCCCGATACAGGCGCCCGGGTCACCACCACCACCTCCCCCTCGTCGTCGAGCTCCTCGACCTCTGGCTCCCCCATCACCGCAGCCGGCCATAGCACCACCGCCAAGGCCCACACCCACCCTCTTGTTCTTCTTGCCGACCGACGCACCACGCTCCACTCCTGATCTTCCTCTCAGCCGCCCCGAAGCCCACCACACCCCCTCTCACACCGCAACCCCCTTCTCCGGCCCCGGGAACACCTCGCCACCCCCGGTGGTTCCATCTCCGCCGGGCCACCACCGCATTGCACCGCCTCACTGCCCATGATAGATCCCTTGTCGAACCCGGATGGCCCCATGGAGCACCCAATGACCGCCCACGACTACTCCAACGACGACCTCCAGGCGATGATCCGCGAGGCCGGCCTGCGCTGCACCACCTCCCGCGTGATCGTGCTGCGGCGCCTGATCGATGCCACGGCCCCCTTAAGCCACGCCGACCTCACTGAAGAACTCGTCCCCCAGGGTCACGACCAGGCCACGATCTACCGCAACCTCACAGACCTCACCGAGGCGGGCCTGCTCAACCGCCTGGACCTCGGGGACCACATCTGGCGGTTCGAGTTCAAAGACCCCGATCACCACCACGACGACGAGCACCCCCACTTTCTCTGCGTCGACTGCGGCGAGGTCTCCTGCCTCTCCACGGTGAACATCTCGTTCAAAGACGGGGAGAAGAGCTCTCCCCTGGTCTCCGAGATCAGCGAGATCTTCCTGAAAGGCCGCTGCGCCAAGTGCGTCTGACCGCCACTACTGGCCACGTCACACCCCGGGCATACCTTTGATTCGTAGTCAATGAACTGCGATCTCTTGGGGGAACTCATGGCCAAGGCTCTCTTCGTCTGCGCTCGGCACCCACGTCCGGAGCTGCCGCAACGGCTGGCTCCGATCTGCAACACCCTCCGCCCCGAACCGCTGACCACCCCACCGCGGATCTGGCATCGCCAGGGCATCACCTGCGGGATCGCAAGCCCGGGCCCTCTGACCGAGGAGCACGGCGCGAGCCTCCTCATGGGCACCCTCTTCGATCACCACCAGGACTGGCACCAGCCCGGCACCGCGCATCCAGACGGCTCCTTCGCCCTCTTCCGGGGCGACGACCACGCCGTCGAGGTCCTCACCGATCCCGGGGGATCGCGGACGATCTGGTACTTCCACAACGACGATCTCTTCGCCGCCTCCACCTCCCAGCTCGCCCTGATCGCCCTCTTGGGCTCCTTTGAGTTCGACCCCGCCACCATCGCCTGGCTCTGCTCCACCAGCGGCCTGGGACCGGGCCTCTCCTGGGACCGCCGCCTCCGCGCCCTCCCCCCGGACTCCCTGCTCCGCCTGGATCGCTCCTCCTGGACCACCACCCTCTCCCGCACCCCGGCCACTTTCGCGCCCTCTCCCCGCCCGGCCACCTTTCACCGCCAGAATCTCCTCGCCGCCCTCCTGGATGCCCTGGACTCCCTGTCCTTGGACCTGAGCACCTGCGCCCTCTCCCTCTCCGGCGGGTACGACAGCCGCGCCCTCCTCTCGCTCCTCCATCACCTGGGCCGAGATCTCCGGGGCCTCACCACGGTCACCTGGGGCACCCCGGAGGCCCCCCGGCGAGCCCACACCGACGCCGCCATCGCTCGCCGGGTCGCCGCCCATTACGGCCTGGAGCACCGGTACTTCCCGCTCCGCTCGGCGCCGGATCGCCTGGAGAACACCGTGGACCGATTCCTGACCTGCGGGGAGGGCCGCGTCGATCACATCGCCGGATACCTCGACGGCTTTGGCCTCTTCGAGACCCTCCACCACCAACGACTCACCGCCCTCCTTCGCGGCGACGAGGCTTTCGGCCTCAAGGTCCAGACCACGGCCTCACCGCTGACCGTCCGCCTCAGCGTCCGCTTCGGCCTCTTCCAGGACTTCGAGAACCTCGGCGATCCCCGCCGGTTCGGGCTCCCTCCCCAGGAGATCCCCTTCCCCCTCCAGCAACGCCCCGCCGAGAGCCTCTCCACCTACCGGGATCGCCTCTTTCACGAATACAAACTCCCCTTTGTGGTCGCCGCCCTCAACGACCTGAAGGCCCCCTTCATCGAGCCCATCTCCCCCCTCTTATCCCGCCGCATCCTCTTCGCTCTCCGGGCCCTCCCCGACGAGCTTCGGAACCGCAAGCTCCTCTTCCGCCAGATCATCGACGCCCTGGGCCCCCCGATCCCCATCGCCACCGCCTCCGCCAACCCCCGGACCTGTGAGGCCCTCCGCTCCTCGGGCCTTTTGGAGCTCCTCCTCGACGAACTCCACTCCCTGGACACCACCGCGGTCCTCCCGCCGGCTCTGGTCCGCCACGTCCTCGCCGACCTCGACCGCATCGCAGGGTCCGGCCCCGGCTCCTTCGTGGCTCGTCTCTACCACGGCCTCCGCGTCCTCGGCGCCCGCACCACCCCCCGCCCCCTCAAGAACCGCCTCGTCGGCCGCTCCGTCACTCCCCGCATCGACCCCGCCCTGCTGGCCTGGCGACTCTTCCTCGTCGCCCGTATGCACCGTCGCCTTCAGGCCGCCTCCCTCCTCCACACATTCTCCGGCCCGACCCCACCGATCTCCATGGTTTCCGCGACGTCCTGACCTGACCGTCCGACACCTTTTCAACCCACTCGATCTGGCGTAGACTCGCGGCTCCTTCTGGACTTCCCGAGACGTCGGCGCCCCATGAAGTTCAAGTATCCGCTCTTCGCCCTCACGCTGCTCATCAGCTCCTCCATGCTCTTCGTCGTCCAGCCCATGGTCGCGAAGATGGTCCAGCCCGTCCTGGGAGGCACCCCGGCGGTCTGGAACACCGCCATGGTCTTCTTCCAGGCCTTGCTCCTGGGGGGCTATTTCTACGCCCACGTCACCACCAAGTGGCTCGGTACCCGGCGACAGGCCGTGATGCACCTGGTGATCCTCGTGATCGGCCTGGCCTTCCTCCCCATCGCCTTCGATCCTCCCGCCGATCCGGCCCAGCTCGCCAACCCGGCCCTCTGGCTTCTGGTCACCCTCTTGATCGGCGTCGGCTGGCCCTTCTTCGTGATCTCCACCAGCGCCCCGCTCCTCCAGAAGTGGTTCTCCACCATCGACCACCCGGCCGCCCCGGACCCCTACCACCTCTACGCCGCCAGCAACATCGGCAGCGTCTTCGCCCTGATCGCCTACCCCTTCCTGATCGAACCCCGGATCGGTCTGGCCCTGCAGTCCACGCTCTGGATGGTGGCCTACATCACCCTCTGTGTCAGCGTCGCCGTCTGCGCCGTGATCCTCTGGAAGTCCCCGCCCCGACAGGAGGACGAGTCCGGGTCGCCGCCGGCCAGCGCCATCCCCCTGACCTGGCGCCGCCGCATCCGCTGGATCCTCTGGGCCTTCATCCCCTCGAGCATGATGCTCGGCGTGACCACCTTCATCACCACCGACGTCGCCCCCATGCCCATGCTGTGGATCCCCCCCCTGGCGATCTACATCTTCAGCTTCATCATCGTCTTCGCCCGCAAGACCTACGTCCCGCTGAACGTCTGGCTGACCCTCTTCCCGTTCTTCTTCCTGATGCTGGCGACGATCTTCTTGACCGACTCCGGGGACACCGTCCTGGGCTTCGCCACCCTGATCAACTTCCTGGGCCTCTTCGTCTTCTGCATGGTCTTCCACGGCCTCCTGGCGAGCGATCGCCCCCACACCGACCACCTCACCGAGTTCTACCTCCTGATGTCCGTCGGCGGGGTCCTGGGCGGCACCTTCAACGCCCTGATCGCCCCCGTGGTCTTTGACCGCCTCCTGGAGTACTCGGCGATCCTCATCGTCGCCGCCCTGGTCTTCCCGGCCACGGCCTACGCCAAGAGGAGCATCCGGCTCTCCTTTGCGATCTCCCTGGGCCTCTCCATCGCCTTCATGCTCTGGTACTTCACCTTCTACCTCGACATGGAGTCCTCCCCCCTCATCCTTCTGGTCTTCTTCTCCGTCTTCTTCGTCCCCGTCCTCCTGGCCGTGATCCGTCCCGGCATCGGCCCCGGCGCCGTGGCCCTCTTCGCCTTCCTCCTCACCGCCAACCACGCTCGCCCCCAACCGGACGAGCTCCACCATGAGCGAAGCTTCTTCGCCACCCATCAGGTCATGAGGAACCTCGAGGAAGGGCATCACACCATCATCCACGGCCGGACCATGCACGGCCTCCAGCCCCTGGTCGACGGCCAGCTCGTCGTGGAGCCCGGCTCCTACCACAGCCGCCAGGGGCCCCTGGGACAGCTCATGGAGGTCTTCGAGGCTCGCCCCGAGCGCCACCCCATGGCCACCATCGGCCTCGGCGCCGGCGCCGTCGCTGCCTACGTGCAGCCCGGCCAGCGGATGGACTTCTACGAGATCGATCCCGTCGTCAAAGAGATCGCTCAGAACCCGGAGTGGTTCACCTACCTCTCGGAGTGCGCCGGGGAATGCCCGGTGATCCTCGGCGACGGCCGCCTACAGCTCCAACGGGCAGACGACCACATCTACGAAGTGATCATCATGGACGCCTACAGCTCCACGGCCATCCCCGTCCACCTCCTCACAGTGGAGGCCATGGAGATGTACCTCGAGAAGCTCCGCCCCGACGGGGTGTTGGCCTTCCATATCTCCAACCGGTTCATGGACCTCGAGCCCATCCTGACCAGCCTCGCCGCCGAGCTCGATCTCGCCATCATCGTCCAGAAGGGAAGCCTCCTGGAGCGGGAGAGCGACGACTACGCCAACCTCCCCTCCGATTGGGCCATGGTGGCCCGATCCCCGGAGGCCTTCGGGCCCCTCGTCGACGATCCTCGGTGGCAGACCTTCGAACCTCGCCCCGACTTCCAGGTCTGGACCGACGACTACGCCAACGTCCTCCAAATCCTCTATCTCTTCGGCGACCACTGATCACCCGCCCCGTGGTGTGACCATGAAGCTCAAGTGTCCGCTCTACGCGCTCACTCTGCTGATCAGTTCTTCCATGCTCTTCGTGGTCCAGCCTATGGTCGCGAAGATGGTCCAACCCGTCCTTGGCGGGACCCCGGCGGTCTGGAACACCGCCATGGTCTTCTTCCAGGCCCTCCTCTTGGGGGGGTATCTCTACGCCCACATCACCACCAAGTGGCTCGGCACCCGCCGGCAGGCCGTGATGCACCTTGTGGTCCTCGCCGTCGGCCTGGCGTTTCTCCCCATCGCCTTTGAGCCCCCCGCCGACGCCGCCCGCCTGGCCAACCCCACCCTCTGGCTCTTGGCCACCCTCTTCGTCGGCGTCGGATGGCCCTTCTTCGTGATCTCCACCAGCGCCCCGCTCCTGCAGAAGTGGTTCTCCACCATCGACCACCCGGCAGCCCCCGACCCCTACCACCTCTACGCGGCCAGCAACGTGGGCAGCGTCTTCGCCTTGATCGCCTACCCCTTCCTCATCGAGCCCCGCATCGGCCTGGCCTGGCAGGCTCACCTGTGGATGGTGGCCTACATCACCCTCTGCATCAGCGTCGCCGTTTGCGCCGTGATCCTCTGGAAATCCCCGCCCCGGCAGCAAGAAGAGTCCGGCTCTCCTCCGGCCAGCGCCGTCCCTCTGACCTGGCCCCGTCGCCTCAAATGGATCCTCTGGGCCTTCATCCCCTCCAGCATGATGCTCGGCGTCACCACCTTCATCACCACCGACGTCGCCCCCATGCCCATGCTGTGGATCCCCCCCCTGACGATCTACATCTTCAGCTTCATCATCGTCTTCGCCCGCAAGACCTATGTCCCCATCAAGGTCTGGTTCTCCCTCTTCCCGTTCTTCTTCCTGGCTCTGGGGACCCTCTTCGTGACCTCCATCGCCTCGGGGCTCTTGGGCTTCGCAACGGTGATCAACTTTCTGGGGCTCTTCGTCTTCTGCATGGTCTTCCATGGCCTCCTGGCCAGGGATCGTCCCCACACCGACGACCTCACCGAGTTCTATCTCCTGATGTCCGTCGGCGGGGTCCTGGGCGGCGTGTTCAACGCCCTGATCGCCCCTGTGGTCTTTGACCGACTCCTGGAGTACTCCGTGCTCCTCATCATCGCCGGCCTGGTCTTCCCTGCAAAGGTCTTCGCCGAGCGGGCAGTGCGGATCTCCACGGCGATCTCTCTGGCCCTCTGCCTGCTCTTTGTCCTCGGGTACATGCTCTTCATCGCCGACGCCGGCGCCATGGCCTGGCTGGCGACCCTGATCACAGCCCTGCTCTTTCTGCCTATCTACGCCGCACTTGTACGCCCGGCCCTGGCCCCCCTCGGGTTCGCCCTCCTGGGGCTCCTGATCACGGTCCAACAGGCCCAGCCGATCCCCGAAGAGCTCCACTACGAGCGGAGCTTCTTCGCCACCCACCAGGTCCTCGTCGATCCGATCCACAGCTACCACACCATCTACCACGGCCACACCAATCACGGCCGCCAGCCCCTGGTCGACGGGGTCCTCATCAATGAGCCCGGGGCCTACCACAACCGCCAGGGCCCTCTGGGGCAGGTCTTCGACGAGCTCGCCACTCGCCACACTCGCCACCCCGTCGCCGTCGTCGGCCTCGGCGCCGGCGCCATCGCCGCCTACTCTCGTCCCGGGCAGCGCATGGACTTCTACGAGATCGATCCTGTGGTCAAAAAGATCGCCGAAAACCCCGAGTGGTTCACCTACCTCGCCGAGTGCGCCCACGAATGCCCCGTGATCCTCGGCGACGGTCGCCTTCAGCTTCAACGGGCCCAGGATCACTCCTATGAGTTGATCATCATGGACGCCTACAGCTCCACGGCGGTCCCGGTCCACCTCCTCACCGTGGAGGCCATCGCCAGCTACTTCGAGAAACTCCGCGACGACGGCATCCTGGCCTTCCAGATCTCCAATCGCTTCATCAACCTCGAACCTCCCTTAACCAAAGCCGCACACAGCCTGGATCTGGCGGTCCTGGTCCAGATGGAGAGTCGCTACGGGTACAACATGGAGCGCCAGGGTCACGCCCAACAACCTTCGGATTGGGTCCTCATGGCTCGCTCCGAAGAAGCCTTCGGTGGCCTCCGAGAGAACCCCCGGTGGAAGACCTACGAGCCTCGACCGAACCTCCGCGTCTGGACCGATGACTACGCCAACGTCTTGGAGGTCCTCCGGTTCTTCGAGCGATATTGAGCTCCTCACGAACCACCCTCTGGATCTACGGCCTGACCCTCCTGGTCAGCGCCTCCCTCCTCTTTGCGGTCCAACCCATGGTCGCCAAGATGATCCAGCCCGTCCTCGGGGGCAGCCCGGCGGTCTGGAACACCTCCATGGTCTTCTTTCAGGGCCTCCTCCTCTTCGGCTACCTCTACGCCCACCTCTCCGTGAAATGGCTCGGCGTCCGCCGACAGGCCCTCCTCCACGTTGCCCTCCTGGTGGTGGGCTTTCTCTTCCTCCCCCTGACCTTCGGCGCTCCCACCGACCTCGACCTCCTCTCGGACCCCACGGCCTGGCTGCTCCTGACCCTCCTCATCGCCGTGGGGTGGCCCTTCTTCATGATCTCCACCTCCGCCCCTCTCCTCCAGAAGTGGTTCTCCACCCTGGATCACCCCGACGCCCCGGACCCTTACCTCCTCTACAGCGCCAGCAACCTGGGCAGCATCCTCGCTCTCGTCGCCTACCCCTTCGTGATCGAGCCCCGCCTGGGCCTGACCCTGCAGACCCACCTCTGGACCGCCGGGTATCTCTTGCTCTTTGGGGCCGTCGCCGCCTGCGCGTCCTTCCTGTGGCGCTCCCCATCACAGGGCCCTCGCCAGACCCCGCTCGGGCCGCCCCGCCGGGGCCACCCCCTCACCTGGGCACGCCGCCGGCGCTGGATTGGGTGGGCGTTCATCCCCACGGCGATGATGCTCGCCATCACCACCTTCATCACCACAGACGTCGCCCCGGTCCCCCTGCTCTGGATGCCGCCGCTGGCCCTCTACCTGGCCTCTTTCATCCTGGCATTTGGCCGGCGCAAACTATTGCCTCCCTCGGTGATGAACCGCCTCTTCCCCGCCACCCTGATCGGGCTCCTCGCCCTGCCGTTCCTCGCCGAGCTCCCCCTCTGGGCCGCGACCCTGGCATACCTCTCGGCCCTCTTCTTCTTCTCTATGACCTTCCACGGCCTCCTCGCTGAGGACCGCCCCGAGACAGACCACCTCACCGAATTCTACCTGTGGATCTCCCTGGGGGGAGTCCTGGGAGGAGTCTTCACCGCCCTGGTCGCTCCAGCGCTCTTTCCGGGACTCCTGGAGGTCCCGGCGCTCCTGATCCTGAGCTGCTTTCTCTTCTCCCGGCAGGCGTTCCAAGACCGGCTCACCCGTTGGCTCACCGGGGTCGCAGCGACAATCGCGGCGATCGCCCTCGGCGTCGCCCACTTCTTCGACGCCACCACGATCGCCATCTCCACCCCGACGACCATCGCCCTCACGGTCATCACCCTCACGGCGGCCCTGGCGATCCTCCGCTTCACCCCCGCCCGGTTCTCCTTCCTCCTGGCCGGCCTCGCCGCCGCCTCATTCCTGGTCATTCTCCGCCCCTCTCCCCAGGTCCTCGTGCAGGAGCGGTCCTTCTTCGGCGTCCACCGCGTCGAGGTCGACCCCTCGGGCACCTTTCATATCCTCTACCACGGGACCACTCGCCATGGCGCTCAATCGCTCCAACCCGAGCTCCGCCACCTCCCGCTAGCTTACTATTACCCCACAGGCCCGGCAGACGAGATCTTCTCCGTCATCAACCGCCGCTCCTCGGTCCACCCCACCGCGGTCATCGGCCTCGGCACGGGCTCCATCGCCGCCTACGCGTCCCCATCGCGGATCATGCACTTCTTTGAGATCGATCCCGTGGTCAAAGAGATCGCCTCCGACCCCGAGCTCTTCACCTTCCTGGCCGACTGTGGCGAGTCTTGCCAGGTCACCCTCGGTGACGGACGTCTCCAACTGGCCGCCTCCCACGAGAGCTTCGAGCTCATCGTCCTCGACGCCTACACCTCGTCGGCCATCCCCGTTCACCTCCTCACCCGGGAGGCCTTCGAACTCTACCTCGACCACCTGACCACGGGCGGCCTGATCGCCGTTCATATCTCCAACCGCTATCTCGACCTTCAGCCTCCCCTGACAGCGCTGGCACAAGACCTGGGCTTGACCGTTCGCCACCGCGTGGACCGGGTGCGTAACGACCACCCCTACTTCGACCTCCAGGCCAACTCCTCCTCCTGGCTCCTCCTGAGCCGCACCCCGGAGGACATGCGAGAGCTCGCCATCGACCCTCAATGGCAGACCCCCACCGTCGACCTCGACGTGCGGGTCTGGACCGACGACTTCGCCGATCTCCTCTCCACCTACTTTTGACCGCTTGCGCCTACCAGAGGTCGATGTCTACCGCCGGCGGCGGATCTTCGTCATCGTCGTCGTCATCGCCAGCGGGGATGTCCACCCAATCCAGCGAACCCCCGCTCGGCGTCGGCGTCTCCGTTGAACCTCCACCACCTCCCCCCCTCCCGCCCCCGGACGGTCGGTCTGTCGTGGTCGAACCCCGCCCCCCGCCGCGATCTCCGCGATCGCCACGGTCCGGGGTGGGCGTCGCTTCCACTCGCTGCTCCGCCTCCAGCGTCACCTCGACCTCCTCCGGAGAGGTCGGCCCCACGCTCACTTCCTGTGTGACATACCCCGGGGCCTCGATCCGGAACACCTCCTCCTCGCCAAGCTCCACGACCTGCGGTGACCGCCCCAGGAGGTCATCTCCCCGATAGATCCGAGCCCGCACCCCCGGCGTCGATAGGTTCACCCGGTGGAGCGCTTCTTCCTCCGCACCCTCCTCATCCCCTTCGTCTTCAATGAACGCGATCTCCGGGATCTCCTCTTCGTCCTCGGGGGGCTCTTCCTGAGCGATCACCTCAGGCTCCTCGGGCACCACCTCCGCATCGCCGCGGTCCGTCACCACGACGGCGACGCCCACGACGATCACCACCAGGAGCAGGAGCACAACTCCGATCACCAGCCCTTTGGTCACGCCTCCTTCCTCAGCACGGGGGGCGGCCTGAGGCATGGGCGTCAGATCCGTATTCGCGCTGAGCTTCCCGACTGACCCCCCAGACCCCTGAGATACAGGACCCGACTGGCCCGACGACGGCCCCGGCACCCGGGCCGGCACAGGCGTCTGACCCGGGATCGGCACAGGCGCAGGCGCAGGCGTCGGCGTCACCGGCGAAGGCGACGGCGAGGCTCCAAAGGGCGTCGGCGTCGCCACCGTCTTGCCCACCTCGAACTCCTCGCTCTCCACAAAATCCGGCGGAATCGGCAGCGCCTGCGTGGCCTCATCATCGATCGGCACCGAGTCCATCTTCAGAGTCTTCGGCATCGGATCGACCCGCGGTGTCCACCCCCCCTGCCCATCGCTGACGTAGAGAGACTCCTCCGACAACGCGCTGTCCGGCAACTTCCCCAGGGCCTCCAGCACCTCATCGGCGCTCCTATACCGAAGGCTCACGTCCTTCTGCAGGCAATTCCGCACGACCTGTCCCAGGGGACTCTCCAGCACCACCTGCGGGATCGGCACCGGCTCCTCGCTGATCTGGGCCTGCAACACGCTCCACCGCCCCGTCCCGGCGAACACGCTCTCCCCGGTCAGCATCTCCATCGCGATCAGCCCCGCCGCGTAGAGATCGATCTGGGGCCCCAACTGCCCCCCGGTGATCTGCTCCGGCGCCATATACCGCAGGGTCCCTACCAGGATTCCCGCCGACGTCAGATCCTCCTCGTCGTCGCCGGCCTCCCCGGCCATGGTCTTGGCGATCCCGAAGTCCAGGACCTTCACGAAGTCCGTCTCCCCATGCATCTCCACGATCATGATATTCGCCGGCTTCAGATCCCGGTGCACGATCCCGTGACTATGGGCCTCGGACAGACTCTTCATCACCTGCCGAAGAATATGTTTGAGCCGACGGGGCGACAGCGGCCCGTTCTGGCGAACCTCTTCCTTCAGGGTCACCCCCTTCAGGGCCTCCATCGTGTAATACAGAAGCCCGTCGGGGTTGTCCTTGAAGTCGTACACCCGGATCGTATTCGGGTGGGTCAGGTTCCGGATCGACATCACCTCTCGCCGAAACCGCTTGACCATCTCCCCGAACTTCGGGCCGCTCGCCACCAGCAGCTTCAGGGCGACGTCCCGATCCATGTTGATCTGCCGGGCCAGATACACCGCGCCGAAACCGCCTGTCCCCAGGACACTCTGGATCTCGTAGGTCTCGTCGACCACGTCCCCAATTTCTGGCAGCTTCATCATCGCGTCTCGTCCCAACCGGACGGTGCTTCTCGGGCCCAATACCACCCTGAGTAGTAGCATAACGTGGCGACGAGCACCAACCGTCACTTCCTCTTGCTGTGCTCCACACCCTCGTTGTACCTTAACAATCCGCTGCCCGCACGCAGGAACACCTACCTTTCATGAGGAGCGGACGTGAGGCAACATGGATTCTCGATCATCTTGGGCGCTCTGGCGCTGATTCTCGGCCTCCCCTCGATGGCCGCCGCCCAGGACATCTCCAAGGCCGAGCTCTTGGAGGCCGACCTCGCCGAGGTCGTAGACCTCGCCCGACAGGCCTTCGACGCCGGCGACTACGACATCGCCGTGGAGCGCCTCCAGGTCGCTCACCGGCTCCAGCCCACCCCCCGGCTCTTTATCAACATCGGCCGGTCCCTGGCCCGCGCCGGGGACTGCCGAAGCGCCCTCGGCTATTACTACGCCTATCTGCGCCACCCCAACGCCGAGTCGGAGCTCTTCGAAGGCGTCGAGGCCACCATCGACGAAGTCGAGGCCGACTGCGACGAGGACTTCGACGAGGCGTCCTTCTCCGGACGAGTACTCTTTGAGAGCACCCCCTTGCTGGCCACGGTCTATCTGAACGACGAGCTCGTCGGCACCACACCCATGGAGCTCATCGCCCTCCCCATCGGCACCCACCAGGTGCGGATCGAGTCCGACGGCTACGAGCCCTTCGAAGACGAGATCTCCCTTCGAGCCCGCAGGGACCACACCGTCGATGCCACCCTCCAGGAAGAGTCTGATGAACCCGTGGACCCCGGCCCGGTGGATCCCATCGAACCACCCCCCGGTGATGCCTCCTCTCCGCCCTTGAACCCCATCGCCCTCGGCCTCGTCGGCGGCGGCGCCGTCCTCCTCGGCGTGGGACTCTACACCGACCTGGTCACCATCCCCCGCATCGATCAAGAACGGGCCGACGCCATCGAGACCCACGGCGCCGACTCTCCCCAGGTCGCCGAGTTTACCCAGACTCGGCAGAGCCGCTCCATCCTCGCCCTCTCCACCTACATCGCCGGCGGGATGCTCCTGGCCGGTGGCGCAGCCTGGCTGATCTACGACTTCGTCACCCACGAAGACGACGCCGCCACCTCCTGGCGACTCGCCCCCGAGGTTCAACCCAACCAGGCTGGACTTCAGTTGATGCGACGCTTCTGAGCGCCTGACTTCCGGCGCAAGGCATTCCACCATGAGCACCTTGCCCACACCCGAGGCCGGAGACATCATCGCCGGCCGCTTTCAAATCCTCGAGAAGCTCGGCGAGGGCGGCTTCGGGATGATCTTCCGAGCCCGACAACGCCAGGTCCCTCAGGAAGTGGCCGTGAAGTTCCTGATCGACCCCACGGGTCGATTCGACGAAGAAGAGATGGAGCAGCGGTTTCAACGAGAAACCCTGATGGGCAGCAAGCTCCGCCACCCACACACGGTCGCCCAATACGACTATGGCCACACCGAAGGCGGCTATCGATACATCGCCATGGAGTACATGCGCGGCCAGAACCTTACCCAACGCATCAAGGAGACCGGCCCCCTCCCCACGGAGCTTGTGATCCGCATCGCCCAGGCCGTCCTCGAGGTCTTAGAGCTCGGCCACGGCAGCGACATCGTCCACCGCGATCTCAAGCCCGACAATATCATGCTCTGCGATATCGGCGGAGACCCGGACTTCCCCAAGGTCCTGGACTTCGGCGCCGCCAAATCCACCCAGGGCGCCCACGACATCACCAGCGCCGGCATTACCCTCGGGAGCCCCGCCTACATGGCCCCCGAGGTGCTCACCGGCCAACCCGCCGTCCCCGCCAGCGACCTCTACTCCCTGGGCCTGACTCTCGCCGAGGCCATCATCGCCCAGAAGCTCGTCCGCGGTAAGAACCCCCTGGACCGGGCCCGAGCCCAGATCAGCCCCGAAGCCCACCCCATCCCTTCAGCCCTTGGCCAGCATTCGCTCTACCCCTGGCTCCGTCGTGCCATCGATAAGGATCTCTCTCGCCGGTATTCCTCGGCCCGCGAGATGCTCGACGCGCTGCGAGACCACGTCAATCGCATCGGACTCGAGAGCTCTGGCGTCGTCGAGGTCGTCGGGGCCCTCGCCGAGTCCACCCAGGAGATGCAGGCCCTTCCAGCATCCTTGCTCAAAGCCCCCCTGGACGATGCCACGGAGGCCATCGAACTTCCCGAGTCACTCCGCCAGCCCAAACCTCCTGTTGTGGAGCCCCCAACGGAGCCCGACTGGACCCTGGAGCCCGACGAAGATCCCACGGAGTTTCTCCAGAACCCTCTGGCGAACCTCACGCTCGACGAATCCACCAGCCCCACGGAAGCCCTCCCCGCGCTCCCCGGCCCGCCCCCCCAACCTCCTTCCACACCCACCCCGGCTCCTCCGCCCCAGGTCCCTGCCCAGGCCCCACCAGAGCCCGACAAGCCCCGTTCCTTCGGCAAGAGCAGCGCCCGCCGGGATGGTTCCGTTCAACGCCGCAAGCCCGACAAGGCCTCTCGCCTTGAGCCCTCCATGGAGACCGACTACCGCCTCATCAAAACCGCCGACAAGCAACGGGACTGGTTCACCGTCGAGCTCCTGATCGGTGGCGGCCTGGTCATCATCTTCATGCTCATCATGCTCCGAGGCCTCTTCTGATCCTCTCGGCCTCGGCTACGAAAAAAGCCCCCGCGACCGGCTGGTCTCGGGGGCTTTTCCGTTCTCTCCCTTTGGTGTCGAGAGGGTCCGATCAGCGACGTCGTCTCTGACGTCGTCGCTCTTCTTTCCTCCGGCGCCGCTCCGCCTCTCGCATCTTCCGACGCTTCGCTACGCTCGGCTTCTCGTAAAACCGCCGTCGCTTCAGCTCTCGGCTGATACCTTCCCGGCCGATCTCCCGCTTCAGACGATTGATCGCTCGGTTGACGTTATTATCGCGGACCTCTACCTCCAGAGGACCCAACTTATTGGACCGTTTTGCCATGCTCTCTTCACCTCCTTCAGGTGGCACTCATAGGTTCGTCGATTCGTGATGGATCTCTTAGTTCAGCAGTCGCTGAACGATGGCTCCTCCCAGCTCGGAGCCGCCCAGGGCCTCCGGGGAGAACACCATCCAGAAGTACCGGAACGCGTCCAGATCATTGGACTCCAGTGCCTCTACCAGATCCGTCTCAAAGTAGGTATTCATCAGACCCGAGGAATCCCGGTGGAAGAGCCGCCACTTGCGGCCGTTCGTCAGGATGCCCCAGTTCGTGTCCGAGTCCCGCAGGAACCGGTCCACGTCGAAGGCCGGGCTGTACGGGCCGTCTTCGCTGTCGATCTCGTCCAGAGACTCATCCCATCCCAGCACCCGCATCACTCCCAGGGCGTTGCCGTAGAACTCTCGATGGCCTCGCAGGGGCACGGCCCGCCGGAAATCATCGGCCGAGAAGAAGAGCGTGAAGTCTGGACGAGGATCTTCGGTGTCCATCCCTCCCGGGGGAGGCTCGGCCACGCTGGCGCTGTAGCCCAGCGCTCGCAGCACGCTGCTCACCCAGTAGTACTGGTTCTCCAGCTCGCCCAGCTCGTCGGGGAACGCTGTGGTCCGCTTCTCGTTGAGCTCCTCCAGCTCTCGCCGGGCTACTTCAATTCCGTCGGCCTTCCACTCAGGAAAGCTGGGCATCTCCTTGATGCGATCCTCGACGAAAAAATTGTTCACGTTCTGAAAGACTTGGGTCATTTCTCTTTCTCTTGGCCTCGACGCGCGCGGCGCCGGAATTGATCGTCCACTTTGCTCCGTCACAAACGGGGTCGGAAGATAAGGATCCCCCCACCCGCTGTCAAGCATTACTCCGACGCCGTGAACTCCAAAACTTGCTGCACGTCCCGGCTCTGGTTATCCCGAACCTGCACCCCGATCCGATAGGTCCCGGCCACGTCGGGCACAAACGCCGCTTCCTCGCCGACCACCTGGAGCTGTGACTCCGCCCCGGCCGGCCGCTGCAACGTAAACCACTGGCTGTTGTTCAGGTTCGCCTCCCCGCCGTCTCCAGACACCGTAAACGTCGTCATCTGCCCCACCAACGCCGACGTCGAGAACGACGGCGTGATCGTCAGCTCCAACGGCGAGATCTGCCCCGTCTGGGCCGACACGTTTAGCGCGAGCGACGACGAATCCCCGGCGTGATTGGACTCCACCGTGATCCCCAGGGACTGCGGGAACTGACTCTCCCCGGCGTAGGTCAACGTCACCTCCCGAATCTCCCCAGGGGCCAGCGTCCCCATCAGCCCGTCGACCTGGTAATCCGCCGCGTCGGTGTTGCTCTGAGAGTCATCGAAGATCACGTCCGTGATCTCCAGATCGGTGTTCCCCGTGTTGATCAGCGGGAACCGACGCACCTGCTCCCCACCATCGGACACGAAGAGCACCTGCCGCATCGCCTGCGTCCCCAACTCACCCAGGGCCACCTCGGTCTCGCCACCCAGGAGCGCCACCCGCACCGGGTTCTCGCTCCGGGAGTCATTATGGCTGATCCGCAAGAACCCCACCGAGTTCGATCCATCATCGGGATCGTCGAAGGTCACAGTGAAGTCCCCCACCGTGGGCTCTCCACCCACGCCCGGCGCCAGCGTCGTGATCGACCCCGAAGACCCGATCACCTCGTCCCCACCGAAGGTCACCCTGTATCGGTCCGCCAGGCTCGACGGCTCCAATGTCATGGACTGCACGATCAGGGATCCACCACCCACGTTGCGCACCTCCAGGGGCTGGCTCGTAGACTCCGCGAACGAGAGCGACAGGGGATCTACCTCGATCAGCGCCACGTCGCCCACTCCGCCGGTGATCTCTACGAAGAGGCTCGGCGCCGTCCCCGACGTCGTCGATTCGAAGGTGATCACCGTCGACAGATCCCCATCCACGGGGATCTCGGCGTCTTCCGGCGGTGAGAGCTGCAACGTGAAGCTCCGAGAGTCGTTCCCGTCGATCACGGTGTTCGAGATCGGCGGCGAAATCTCAAACCAGTCTCCCAGCTCCGAGAACTGAGCTCGCTCCACGGTCAACGGCCCCGAGTCCTGGTTGTTGATCGTGAAGTTCCGCGAGTAGGTCCCCCCGGGCTCCACTTCGGTAAAGCTCAGGAAGGTCTCCGGGATCGCCATCAACCCACTGGTCCCGTCAGTCACAAAGAAGATCCGCGCTCGCCCCTCTTCCACCAGGGCCGTCGAGTTCGCGGCGTTGGTCTCCACGATCAGCTCCCCACAGTACCGGTTCTGCACCTCCGCCGGGGTATCCGCCGGCGGCTGCGGGCATTGCACGGCCTGATCCCCGGCGGTCACCACGAAGGAGAGGCTGTAGAGCGCACCGGACCGAACCTCTACGGGCGTCGGCGGCAGCCCCAGGTCCCGACAGGAACCACTGGCCGTCAGGCACACCGCCTCACCGCCGCAGTCCGCATCCCGGGTGCACTCCCCGGGCCCCGTCGACAGGTCTCCCTCGTAGAACGCGTTCAACCGCGACGGCCGCTCCACCCACTCCCAATTGGTGATCCGCAGCTCCCCTTCCCCGACGTTCCGAAAACTCAGGCTCCCCAACGTTCGGTCTCGATCGAAGGGACCCATCTGGGTGATCACCACCTGATTGCTGGCCCCCTCCACCTCAAACTCCGGATCCGGCGTGGCCTCAAAACTCGGTCCACATCCCACGAACGCCCCGACACACCCCAGGGCCACCAACAGGGAGATCATCCGCTTCATCTTCGTCCTTCACGTTCTCGGGTAAGTTGCGATTTTCGCGCCATCTCTGGCCGACAAGGTACCGATCTACCCGCCCCAAAGCAAGTACTCCACCACCACCAAGAGCGCTCTGCCTACCCCCGCACACCCCAACCCCGAGAACGCCCGTGAAGCTGTCCCCCTTGAGCCTTCGCGAAAAGGAGGGTGGTGCGCCAGCACCGGGGGTCGTCCCGCGCCGCCCACAACGGTCGCCGCACCCCGCGTCACCACCGCCGCACAGCAACGCGCCACCGACCACCGGGGGGCGGCCCGGGGGTGGTGCGCCAGCACCGAGGGTCGTCCCGCGCCGCCCCGCCCCACACCGAACCTCCTCCCCGCACACACCACAACCCCGAGAACGCCCCCTTCACCAGCAGCAATGGTTATCTATTTGTGTACTTGACAATATAGCTAGCACTGACAAAGCTTTCCTTGTGAGGTAATTCCCCACTACCTCCTCATTTCAGGCAGTCAGGGTTGCAAGCTTTGCATTTGTACACATCAAGTTGTCCAAAATGCCGCTGAATCCTAAGCTTTATTCGCCATCGGAGAGTACCCCGTGACGAAGATTCTACTGGTCGAAGACAACGAGATGAATCGCGACATGTTGGCTCGGCGCCTGGCCCGAAAGGGCTACCAGGTCATCCTGGCCTGCGATGGCCAGGAGGCCATTGACAAGGCTCAGACTGAAGATCCGGCCATCATCCTGATGGACTTAAGCCTTCCCGTTCTCGACGGCTGGGAAGCCACCCGCCAACTCAAGGCCGACCCTGCCACCGCAGAGATCCCGATCATCGCCTTGACCGCCCACGCCATCGCCAACGACCGCGAAGAAGCGTTGCGCTGCGGGTGCGACGACTTCGACACAAAGCCCATCGACATGGAGAGGCTTTTATCGAAGGTCACGTCCTTTCTTGGGTGAACCGATCCCATTTCATCTCGTCCACTAAGCACTGCAGGCCAATGGGGTTTCTCTCTACCTTCAAAGAGTTAAGCTTCTAAAAAATGCCTTTTGTATACAGCGAGAAACTCATTGGAAGGTCGGTCTAGATGACGAGTTGGAAGAAGATCAGCGTTGCCGTCGGTATCCTCACACTCCTCGGCAGCCTGGTGGCTTTCTGGTCACAGTCTCTGATGGGGATGACGATGATGCTCGTCGCGGGGGGCGGGGTTATCGCCTTTGTACACCGCACCCTGGCTCCCTACGGCGAGATCACCGAAGCCCTCGAGAGGCTCGCCGCCGGCGATCTCTCCCAACCCCGCCTGACCGTGACAGCCCAGAGCGAGCTTGGCCGCACCGCCATGGCCTTTAATCAACTGCTAACCCAGTTGAGGCTCTTGCAAGAAGAAGCGATGGAGTTGGCCAACGGCGCGATCGGCGTTCAGGCCCTGCAAGACCAGGTCCTGGAGACAGGGCAGCTATCCGTCGTCGATCTTCCCAGCGGGTCCAACCAGGGAGATCTAAACCGAAGTTTCGCCGAGTTGACCAACCAACTGCGTCGCCTCTCCGTCAAAGCTCATATCATCGCCAACGATCAGCTCTTCAACCCCGCTCTCGACGAGCCCCTGCCCGGAGAGTTGGGCGACGCCTTCGCGATGATGATCGACAACCTGCGTACCTTGGCCGCTCGGGCCGAACAGATCGCAAGCGGAGACCTCACCTCTCAAGTGGAAGGCGACGGCGACCTGACCAGGGTGTTTAATGAAATGGTCACGGGGCTCCGGGAGCTGGTGGAAGAGATCGTAAGCAGCGCCTTCCATGTCTCGAGCTCCACGGAGGAGATGCTGCATGTGCTCCGTCACTACGAACGCTCGGCGCAACAGCAGGCCGATCGAATCTGGCAGGTACAGACCACCGTCGAGAGCCTCTTCGCCTCCTCCGACGCGATCGCCGACAATGCTCGTCAGGTCTTCCAGGACGCCGAACAGACCTGTGAAATCAACCGCAAGATCGCCGGGCAGATCGACGAGTTGCACCATCACAGCCAACGCCTGGTGGAGATCCTGAATTGGATCAAAGACATCGCCGATCGGTCCGACCTCCTGGCGCTCAACGCCGGACTCGAGGGCATCCGGGCCGGAAAAGGGGGCCGCGGATTTACCCTGGTGGCTAACGAACTGCGGCGACTCGCCGAGAATACCAAGGCGTCAATCGCCCAGAGTAAGGAGCTGGTGACCGACATTCAGGTCTCCGCCGAGAAGACCGCCGCCGCGTCCCGGGAGGGTCTAGTGCGTTCCGAAGAGACGACGGCCACAGCCCTGGACATCAAGGTCGTCACCGGCACTCAGCGTGAGAACACCGGCGAGGTCAAACACGTCACCGAAGAGTTGACCGAGATGCTCAACCAGGGGGTCGCCGGGATGCGGCAGGTCATGGTGGCCGCATCCGAATTGGCCTCCCTCTCGAAGTCGTTGCGGGACGTCGTCGAACGCTTTGAAGTCGGATCTCGGGAGGCGATCACCGCCGCCAGAGATCAGACCGTCAACGATCCCCAAGCTGTCCAAGAGATCCGTTCGAGCTAAGCCCGACGCCGAGATCCATTCGCTTCCGAGGAGGACGATGTCATGACTTCACCCGCCCACGGCGTTGAAGCCAAAAATAGTCCAATCGACGCACTGGTAGCATCCTTTCTGCCTGAGGGTTTCGAACCCAACATGGAGCAGTTGTTCCGAGCCAAGGTCGTCGTCGTCTTTTGCTTCTCCATCGTCGTTTTTGGTCCCCTCTATGCAGTGATCGTCTATCTGCTGACCTCATCGATCATGCAGGTCACCGCCATCCTCATTGTGACCGGCTGCGTCGTGGCGACCCCATTCATGATGCGTCATGGGGGGTCCTTTTTTCTTCTCGGCAACTGGCTCGTCCTCTGCGGCTACCTCCTGATCTTCTACCTGGCCGGTGAGAGTCTCGGACAGTCCGTGCTGATCTGGCAGATCGTCTTTGCCGTTCTTGGTGGGTTGATCGCCGGCCGCCGGTCGGCGATCTTCTGGTTGGTACTGCTCTCGGGAACGACGGCCTACTTCTATCTGACCATGCTCGCCAGGGCTCCTGGCGAGGGGATTCTCTTTTCGGAGATTCAGCTGCTCTGGGAGATGATTCTTATCATCGGCATGTTTATGGCCGTTTCGTTGCTGACCTTCACCTACGATTCGGTCAAGGTCTGGGCTCTCCAACAGGTGCAGAGTAGCGAAGCCCAGACCCGTGCCATTCTCGACGCCGCTCCCGACGGAATCATCACCCTCTCGCCAGGTGGGCGGATCCTGGAGTTCAATCCGGCCGCCGAGTCTCTCTTCAACTACGACCAATCTTCGGTGCTGGGAACTCAGTTTTCGATGTTGATACCCGAGATCGAACACGCCCCCCGCGAGCCCATCGGTTCCGATCTCGAAGAGCTCCTCGACGGCGCTCTCTTCGATGCGTCCCAGGAGCCCCAGGGTGAAGGGGGCCTCGAAGCCTGGCTCGGCGCAAGCTACGAGACGAAAGGGGTTGGAAAAGGCGGCGAGGAGTTCGCCGCCGAGGTGGCGATCACTCGTATCAAAGACGGTCGTTTGGTCGCTATGGTCCGCGACATCACCAGTCAGAAGAAGGCCCAACAGGCCCTTCGTGAGGCCCGGGACCGGGCCGTCGAAGCCAACGAGGCGAAGAGCCGCTTTCTCGCCAATATGAGCCACGAGCTCAGAACTCCTCTCAACGCCATCATCGGCTACAGCGAGCTCGTCCGCGAAGACTTGACCGCCATGGGTGAGACCGAGC
Source organism: Myxococcales bacterium (assembly GCA_007120035.1). GTDB lineage: Bacteria > Myxococcota_A > Bradymonadia > Bradymonadales > Bradymonadaceae > SKON01. Next base: position 16,756 of record SKON01000171.1, on the reverse strand, counting down.
TCATGTCGGACGTCGAAAAGATCGGGATCGCCGGAGACCATCTCCTCTTGCTGATCAATGAGATCCTCGATCTGTCCAAGGTCGAGGCCGGTGAGATGGAGCTATGTGTCGAAAAGATCGAACTTCCGAAGCTCATCAAAGGTGTGGTCGACACCATTCAGCCGATCATCAACGCCAACGAAAACACACTGCGCGTCGACATCGACGACGCACCCGACGCGTTGTGGATCGACCAAACGAAGCTCCGTCAGATTCTGCTCAACCTGCTGTCAAACGCTTCGAAGTTCACCCAGAAAGGCCTGATTCGACTCCAGGTCTTCTCGGAGCGACGCGACGATCGAGACTTCGCAGTCTTCGAGGTCACGGACCGCGGGATCGGGATCCCGGAAGACAAAGTCGAGTCGCTCTTTGAAGCCTTTGTCCAGGCCGACGCATCGACGACGCGGGACTATGGCGGGACCGGTCTCGGGCTGACGATCTGTAAGCGTTTCACTGAGATGATGGGGGGAGAGATCACCGTCCACAGCACCGTCGGCGAGGGCTCGACCTTTCGGGTGAAGATGCCTGTCTCCATTGGTCAGGACAGCGCTACAGCCGAAGAGCTCGAGGCCGAGCTCCCATCGCCTCTCCCGCGACAGCTCGTAGACGTCGGCGGCGGTCCTCGAGTCTTCGCCATCGATGACGACCCCACGGTCCACAACCTGCTGACGAGGTTTCTCGCCACCGAAGGATTCGTGGTCCAGACCAGCCTTGGACAGATGAAGGCCATCGCCGAGGCGAAAGCATTTCACCCCGACATCATCACCCTCGATGTCCTGATGCCTTCCGTTGACGGGTGGCGGATGCTCGAGCTCCTCAAGTCCGACGAACAACTGGCCGACGTGCCCGTGGTGATGTTGACCATCGTCGACGACAAGAACATGGGATTTTCCCTGGGCGCCGACGACTATCTCACCAAGCCCATCAAACCGGCTCGCCTCGTCGAGGTTCTCTCGTCCTACGTGGAGCTCGCCGCCGGCCAGCCGGTCCTCATCGCCGAAGACGACGATGAAACCCGGGAGATCCTCCGCCGCACCGTCGAAGACAGCGGCTTCCAACCCATCTGTGTAAAGGATGGTCGCGAAGCACTCGATCAGCTCGACGCAGGCCTCGCCCCCTGCGCCATCCTACTTGATCTGATGATGCCGAGACTCGATGGGTTCGAGGTCCTCGAGCAGCTCCGCGAGCGCCCCAAGGTCTCCGACATCCCTGTCGTGATCGTCTCCGCTGCGGATCTCACACAGAGCGAACGGCAGCAGCTCGAACAGAACGTCTACAAGGTCATGAAAAAAGGCAGCTACGGCAAAGACGAGCTGATCGCCGAGCTGCGATCGGCCCTGGGTCTGGCCCCCCAAAGTGGGTGAAACTCACGCCAGCAGAAAATTCGCCACGTCTCCCCACAACGCGTCAAATTGTGGTCGCCGGAACCCGGACCCGGAGATGAACCAATCCACGTGAGGTGGATGGTGGCCGGGATCCCGGAAATGCCCGCAGACATCGAGATGGTCCGCCCGGGCCATGTGGATCACCTCGCCCCAGAACTGCGAGAGCGTGGGCACCACGCCGTCGCTGGAGTGGGGCCCCGGGATGTCGCCGTAGGCTCGCACCAGCTTCAGCTCTTCCTGGCGGGACAGGTCGAAATACTGGCCCCTTCGGGCCGACAAAAACTGGAGGATCCGAAAGAGAGCGTGCGAGGCGTGGGCGTAGATATCGAACCGAGCTGACACCATAGCTCCCATCGACGGCCCGGCTGCCCGGGTGATCACGCACCCGTACCGCACGGTGTCACGATCCCCCGTGCTGGCGTTGAACAGGTCGATCGCCCCCGGCGTCAGCTGCCCGATCACCCGCCGATCGGTCCGGATGCAGTTCAAGAACTCGTTGATTGCGCCCCGCCGCTCCGGGTCAAAGTCCCGAAAGAGCTCCTGATAGAACTGCTCCAGGATCGTCTCCTGGGTCCCCAGCAGCTTGTCCACCCGGGTCAGAATACCGGCCAGCTCCACGAGGGCCTTCAGCGGTAACCGCCCGAATCGCAGGGTGTAGATGGTCCCCAGGCTCATCGCCCACAACAGGTTCTGGCCGAACACGCTGTTGAACACCGACGCCACGGGCGTCCCGTAGTGAGGGGTCGCCACGGTCACCACGCTCTGAACCCGCTGGGCCAGGGGTTCGATCTCGATCTCCGACGCCAGGGACACATTCGGCGTCGTGAAGAGCCGGGTATCCAGCCCGCCAGTGGAGTGGCCGATCAGGTGGATCGGACCCTGGTCGTCTCCGGCCGTGGCCTGCACGGTCTCCAGCAGACGCACGGTCCGATTCCGAATCGAAGAGGTCGGCAGTGTCGCCACGGGCACGACCTCCACGGCTTGACCGGCGGCCTCGAAGGCGTCCTCCAGATACTCCCGGACGTGGTGGAAGTAGGTGATCCCACCGAGGTTCGCGAACCCAAAGAACCCCGGAACCAGATAGACATGATGACGGGCCATACGCCTTACGCTCCGCTTTGGCTCCCACATCGGGGGCCACTCCTTCCACTTCGACTCGACGTATTTTGCATCATCGACCCTCCAATGCAATCGCCGGGTGGCACAGGGCCTCTCAGTTCCTAGGTTTCAGGTAGAGCCACGCACCGACATCTCCCGGGGGGAATCCATGCCGCGCCGTGCCGCCGTCCACCTCAACCTGGTGGCCTCCGCTCCCGGCCTCGCCGGGATCTTCGAGGTCCCCCTGACCACCCGGGGGAGCTTCGCCGAGTTCCTGGAGCAACTCCTGGAGTCCGGCGACGTCCCCGTCGACAAGGCCCAGGACTCCCCGGGAGGCCTGGTCCTGCTGATCTTCACCGCTGCCGACCTTCGCCTGCCGCTCTTGCGTCGGTGGCGCCACCGCGACCGGTTCTGCGGTCCCGCCCCGCTCTTGAGCTGGCGACTGGCCGCCCACCACCTCTTAAGCCGCCTCCCGACGGAGACCACCTCCCCACCGGCTCCCACAACTCCCGGTTCGGCGGTCCTCGCCATCGCTCCCGACCGAGCGCTGCGAGGCCCGCTGCGGATCAGCCCGGCTGTCCTGGGCCCCCTGCGGGCCGTCGCCCACCGCGCTCAGCTCTTGCCCCTCCTACGGGCGCTTCGCGCTGGCCACCCCACGGCCGACGACCTGGTCCACATGAGCACCCTGCCCAACGCCTTCCTGCGTCGATACCTCTCGGCCCTCCGCCTGTCCGGCCTGATCACCGCCGCACCCTCCGGCACGGACAACGCCTCCCACCCCTTCGACCTCCTGGGCCTCCACTGGTCCGCCTACGACGCCGAGATCCGCCGGGCCTACTTCGACCATCCCTCGGACCGCCGCACCCGGCCCCTGGAAGCGGCCTTCCACTCCCTCCTCCACCGCCCCCTCCGCTCCGATCTTCGAGCTCGCCTCCTCCAACCCCCGGCCCTGGGCGAAGCCCTGCGCCACTTCCGCACCGACCTCCAGAGGCTCCTACCCTTGCAGGACGGCCCCCGCATCGTCGACCGATGCCGTCGAATCCTGGAGATCACCCCCGACGACCGCGACGTCCGCCGCCTCCTGACCCGCCAGCTCTTGGACCTCCACTACACCCCTCAGCCCTTCACGGCTCCCGCCGTCAACCCGCCCACCAGGTACGTCTGAAGCTTAAAGAAGAGCGCCATCACCGGCACGGACACGATGATCGCTCCCGCCGCGAAGTACCCCCACTCCGTGTTGTAATCCCCCACGAACTGCTGCAACACCACGGGCACCGTGTACATCCGCTCGTCGGACAGAAAGGTCGCCGCCAGGATGAACTCATTCCAGGCCGTCATGAAGCTGAAGAGCGCCGTCACCGCGATCGCCGGCTGGGCCAGGGGCAGCACGATCTTCGTGAAGATCGTCCACTGCCCGGCCCCGTCCATCACGGCGGCCTCCTCGAGATCCACGGGGATCGTGTCGAAGTACCCCTTCAACATCCACACGCAGAAGGGCACCGCCGTCGTCGAGTACACCAGCACGAGCCCGGTCAGGGAGTTCAGCAGCCCCAGGTTGTCCAGGAGGATGTACAGGGGGATCGCCATCACCACCCCCGGAAACATCTGGGTGATCAAGAACGTCGCCATCCCCACCTGGCGCCCGGGAAACCGGAACCGGCTGAACGCGTAGGCCGCCGTACAGGAGAGCACCACCCCCACCACGGTCGTCGCCGCCGCGACGATCACGGAGTTCAGCATCTGCCGAAAGAAGATCCCGTCGTTGGCCGTCAAGAGCACCCGGAAGTTCTCCAGGGTCCACTGCTTCGGCAAGAGGCTCAGGGACATGGAGAACGCCTGCGATGGCGAGAACGCCATCTTCACCACCCAGAGCACCGGATAGAGCACGACGATCGACGCCAGGATCAACACCCCGTGGGCCAAGATCCGCTCGCCAAGGCGCACCTTCATGACTCCCCCTTCGACGCCGGATCATGGGTCTTGAGCTGCCCCGAGAAGAGCCCGTAGGCCAGGAGCACGAAGAAGATCAGCACCGCATAGGCCGCCGCATACCCGTACTGCTCCTGCCGGGTGAAGGCCCACTTATATGCCTCTGAGATCAGGATCTCCGTGCTCCCATCCGGAGCCCCGGCGGACACGAGATAGATGATGTTGAACATGTTGAAGGTCCACACCGTCCCGAGCACCACCGCCGGGACCAGGGCGGGCTTCAAGAGCGGCCACGTCACGTGCCGAAACCGCTGCCAACGGCTCGCCCCGTCCACGGCGGCGGCCTCCTCGAGATCTCGAGGGATCGCCTGCAACGCACCCAGTGTCACGACCATCATGAACGGGAACCCCAGCCACGTGTTGGTCACCAGGTTCGCCGTAAAGGCCGTGGCGAACTGGCTGAACCAACTGATCGGCTCCACCCCCACGAAGGCCAGGAGCGCGTTCACCGCCCCGAACTGCTGGTGGAACATCCCCCGCCAGATCAAGGCTGTGATGTAGTTCGGGATCGCCCAGGGGATGATCAAGAGCACCCGATACACCCCCCGCATCCGCATCCAGGGATCCCGCAAGAGGAGCGCCATTCCCAAGCCGATCGCCACATGTAGAAAGACGTTCAGCCCCGTCCACAGCACGGTCACCCCCAGGGTGAAGTAGAAGCTGTGCGGGTCGGTCAGCCCGTACTCCTGGCTCAGGATGATATCGATGAAGTTCGCCAGCCCCACGTAGGTGAACTCCCCCTCCTGGTGGGTGAAGAGGCTCACCGCCGACCCCACCACGAAGGGCACCACGATCAGCACCGCCATCCCCAGGATCGCCGGCGCCATGTACACATAGGCCGGCGCCGACGCCTTCATCCGGGCCCACACCCGATCCCTGCGGAACCGGTAGCCCCCATAGCCAAGCCCCAGCAATAGGAGCACCGTCAGCCCGATCATCAGGGGCGTCGGATCCTTCGGCTCCGGCGGCGGCCGGGTGTAGAGCGCCACCCGTCGCTCCGCCTGGGCGAGCGCCACCTCGGGGGTGACCACGCCCCGGAGGACCTGGCCGAGGGCCTGGGTGGCGGGCTCCCAGATGGACCGCATCCGGGGGTCGTTCGACATGGGCATCGCCTGATCGAGCTGCTCCCGAAACCGCGACAGGATGCGGTGCTCTCCCACGGCGGGGTCCTCGTAGGCGCTCAAGGTCGACACGGGCTGCATCCCCGTCAGCGCCCGCTCGACCGCCATCTCATGGCTCGCCAGGAACCGGGCGAACGCCACTGCGGTCTCCGGCTGGGTGGCCTGAGACGACACGAAGGCCGCCTCCACGGTCAGAAACGGCGTCGACGCAAGCCCCGTCTCACTCACCGCCGGCAGGGGCGCGATATCAAAGGGCAGATCCTCGTCGAGCTCCCCCAGAAACCAGGGGCCGCTGATCGCCATCGGCGCCAGGCCCTCTCGAAAGAGGTGGCCCACCAGAGACCCAGTAGCCTCCCGCGGCACGATCCGCTCCTCTTCGACCAGCCGATGCGCGAACGCCAGGGACTCCCGCCCCGCCGGCGAGTTCAGCGCTACCGACCCGTCCTCCCCGAAGATCTCGCCACCGAACCCGAAGAACCACGGCCCGTGCATGTAGAAGTTGGCCGCCTCGTACACCAACCCGAAGGCCCCGTCGTCGGGCCGGGTATGAGCCCTGGCGAGCTCGATCATCTCGTCCGTGGTCGCCGGCGGCTCCGAGAGCATCTCCGAGTTATAAAAGAGCGCCACCGATTTATACGCCAGCGGCACCCCCAGGACCTCCTCGCCGATGGTCAGCGCCTCGACCGTCACCGGGTGGTGGTCGTCGACGTCGAACTCTCCCGTGACGTCCCGCAAGAGCCCGCTACGAGACCAATCGCCGGCCCGCTCGTGGGCGGCGATGAACACGTCGGGCCCGTGCCCCCGAGGGATCGCGCTGGTCAGCCGATTGGCGAACGCCTCGTAGGGGATCGGCAAGAGCCGAACCGGCGTCTGCGGGTTCTCCTCATTCCACCGGGCCGCCACGGCCTGCAGGGCCTCTCGCTCGGCGCTCTGGTAGGCGTGCCACACCACCACGGGCTCGGCAGCCTGGGCCGTCGCCGCGCCCACCACCAACCACACCAGCCACCCCCAGACTACCCAACACAGGCGGCTCATCGATACACCCTCGTCGTTACTCGTCCCGATGCTCGTCCATCAGACGATCACCGTCAACCGTCTTAACTTCCCTCCTCCCTCCCGGTCCTTAGTTTTGTATTTTGTGGGAATCCCGGGCACAATGGAAATGTAGTGGAACAACCCAGCTGTCCGCTCTTCGAACCTTGGACCTTTCGTGAAACGCCCCGCTGATATCGCCGACGACCCCCTCTTCCGTAAGCTCGCCTGGAAGGGAGTCGGCCTGATGCTCCTCTCCGTCGTCACCGTGATGCTCCTGGGGTACTTCCTCTTCGAGCCCGTCACCACCGCCGCCGTTCAGGCCGTGGAGTTTTTGGGACCCATCGGGCTCTTCATCGGGGTCTTCGCCTCCGACGCCCTGGGCTTCCCCGTCCCGCCGTCGACCTACCTCTTCGCCGCCGTCGCCGCCGAGTCACCGATCGCCATCGTCCTGGCGATCACGATCATCGCCAGCATCACGGGCGCCACCGTCGCCTACCACGTCGGCCCCCTGCTAACCCGAGCCCCCATCGTCGGCCGGATTCTCGAGCGCCATCGACCCCGCGGCGAGGCCCTCTTCGAGCGGTGGGGGATCTGGGCGGTGGGAATCGCGGCCCTGACCCCCCTCCCCTTCGCCCTCTTCTGCTGGCTCGCCGGAATCTACAAGATGCCCTTCAAGCGGTTCTTCTCCGCCACCCTGGTCCGGGCCCCCCGGATCATCGCGTACTACGGATTCTTCGCCCTCGGATGGGCCGGCGCCGCCGCCCTGGGATAGTCTCTAGAACCGCATTCGCCGCGACGGCCGCAGGGCGTCTTCGTCGAGATCACCGCACCGGGGCAAGAGGGCCGAGCAGGCCTCGATCAACCGATCCATCCCATCGGGGCGAATCCGGAAGCTCCGCTCGTTCATGTACAGATCCCGGCGGATCTCGATCTGAATGGCGTGGACCCCCTTCTCGGGCTCTCCGTAGTTCCGCGTGATCCACCCGCCCTTGTAGGGCTCGTTGGACCGAACGCTGAACCCGGCGTCCCGGAAGTGCTCCTCTACCAACCATCGCAGGGTCCGATCGCAGGACTCGCCATCCACGTCGCCGGGGACGATCTCGGCACGCTTGCGCCCTGGGTCGCTGTGTCCGCTCCGCCCCGTAGACGGCATGGAGTGCCCGTCGATCAGGATGCAGTACCCGAACTCTGAGCGCACCCGGGCGATCTCGTCGGCCAGAGCCTTATGGTAGGGGTGGTAGAAGCGGTCCAGCCGCTCCTTGAACGCCTTCTTGGACATGGGCTCGTCCATCACGGGAGTGCGGGCCGTGGTCGTGCGCCACACCACTCCCCGTTCCCGATAATACCCCTCCTCAAAGATCTCTTTGGCGCCCTTCACGGTCTCCGGCGCCACGTCATCGGCGGCCCGGTTCAGATCTACCACATACCGGGACACGTTGGACGCTACCAGGGTGGCGCCAAGCTCCGGGACCTGGGCCCAGATCTGGTCCACATAGAGGTCCAGATCCCTCCGGAGGACCTTCTCGCCAATCACCATCTCCTGGCGGACGTCCTCGGGGATCCACTCACCGGCGTGTGGCACGTCGACCACCACCGGCAAAGTCTGCTCTTTTGGCCTCTCTATTCGAAACAGGCTGGGATCGCTCATGATCCTTCAAACCTCGTCCTGAACCCTGTCAGAGGGGCCCATCTATCACGTTTGAAGGATTTCCTCCAGAGAGAGTTCGCGGGCCTTTTTTACCCGCTCGTATCGCTTCTGATACTGGGAGGACGCAAACCCCAAAAACTCCCCGATATCCAGCCCGAAGGGGATCTGATCTCCGTAGGGCGTAAAGATCTCCTGGATCATCCCCATCGCCAGGGGCAAGAGGTGGTTCATTCGCCGATCGATGGCTTCCCACACCTCGTCGCCGTGCTCCGCCACCAGCCGGGAAAGGAGATACACCCCGAAGGCCAGATGGCGGGACTCGTCTTGCTTCAGCTTCCCCACCACCTGTCGCATCCCGGGCAGCACGTCGTTGGCCTCGAGCATCGTGAAATACCCGTGGTACCCGGTCTCCGCCAGCACCCCCTCGACGATCATGTTGTAGGTCACCGACGCCTCGGCCTGGGCCACCGGCGAAGGATCATCCCAGAGCCGGTTCAGCGCCGTGGGCAGCTCTTGATGAAAGATCGCCGTGTACGAGGGCCCGTGAAATCGACTCAGGTCGGAGTGCTCTTGAGCCACCTGGTCCAAGAAGACCCGAAAGGCTTCCACGTGTTTGGCCTCCTCCCACAAGAAAGAGGTCAGATACATCTCCTCCTCTAACCGCTCCTCCCGGGCGATCGTGCTGATCAAGGGAAGCAAGTCCAGGGTGACCGACTCCTCGCCGCCCAAAAAGAGCGACGTCAGGTGCAGAAGCACCTCTCTCTCGGTTTCTGAGAACCCCTCCCAATCCTTTCGGTCCTGGGTGAAGTCGATCTCCTGAGGATCCCAGATCCCGAACTTCTTGGCCTTCTGCCAGAGCTTCATCGGGAAGAGATCAAAGTTGAGCCCTTCTTCGCGGGTCGATTTAAATTCTCGGGTCATGGCCTTCTCCTCGCTTCGGTGGGTTCCAAGTTCCTCACAATTGAGTCATCACCGGCGACCGTAGCGCCCCCCGGATCGGGGCTTCAACTTTTCCGCCAATTTCACCGCGCGGTCAGCCCGACCTCACTCTGAGGGCCTCCACGGCCAGGCCGACCTCCTCCCGAACGAAGGGCTCCTCTTCGGCCCGGGCCGCCTCCCGAAGGTCCTCACCATCCCCCTCATCGCCAAGCCGACCGATGGCCCACGCCAGATGGCCCCGCACCAGGGGATTCTCCTCGTCCACAAACCGCTTCAACAACGGCGGAACATCCTCGGCCCTGCCCACGTTCCCCACCACCACGGCGGCATTTCGCTTCAACCCCGAGAGCTTCGCTCGCTTCATCGCCGAGCCTCGGAACACCTCGACGTACCGGTCATGATCGAAGCTCAACAACTCCATCGGCGAGAGATCCCGGTACACCGGTCGGGTCTGATGACTCTCGTCGGCGCTCACCGGCGCCTCCCGATTCCAGGGGCAGACGTCCTGACAGAGGTCACAGCCGAAGAGATAGTCCCCCACCAGTGGTCGCAGCCGACGAGGGATGGGCCCCCGCAACTCGATGGTCAGGTACGAGATGCACCGCCGAGCGTCGATCACCCTCGGGGAGACGATGGCCCCTGTTGGACAAGCGTCCAGACATCGGGAACAGCTCCCGCACCGATCCGGTGCCTCCTCTACGTCCTCCCCCAGATCGAGGTCCACGAGGATCTCCGAGATGAACGTGAACGACCCCAGCCCCTGCCGGATCAACATCCCGTTTTTGCCCACCCAGCCCAACCCGGCGGCCCGGGCCAGGTCCCTCTCCAAGAGCGGCGCCGAGTCCACCGCCGGCCGGCTCGCCACATCCACCCCGGACTCGGCGTGGATGAACGCCGCCAGCTCCCGCATCCTCCGCCACAGCTCCTTATGATAGTCATCGCCGTGAGCGTACCGCGCGATCCGCAGCCCCCCCTCCAGAAGATCCAGGGGCTGATAGTAGTTCGTCAAAAGAGCCACCACGGTCCGGGTCCCTTCCTCCAGGGCCCGGGGATCCACCCGCAGGGGCTGGTGATTCTCCAGATACCCCATCTCCCCGTGGCGCCCCTCGGAGAGCCACTCCAGGTAGGCCCGCTCTCCGGGCAACTTCCCGGCGTCCACGAAGGCTACCTCCGCGAACCCAAGCTTCTTTGCCCGTCTTCGGATGTTCCCCCGTAGCTCCGCCATCGCTCCTCGACTCAAATCTCTCCTCCAACCCTTCCCGAAGATTGTCTATCCCGAGGGCTCTATGTTATAAGGCGCGGACTTGTGTCGAGCCTTGATTGGATTGCCTTGAGGAACGTCGACAGGACGACCCGCGAGCCCTCGGATCCACGCCGGTATCGGCTGAACGGAGTATAGGATGCGCATTTGCCCAAAATGCAACCGTCGCTTTCCCGACAACACCCTCTTCTGTCCTGACGACGGCAAGGCCCTGGTGCGTCGCGTCGAAGAGCCCTCTCCCCAGGCCCCGGCCGCCCAGGTCGCCGAGGCTCAGGACCAGGAGCAGACCTGGGATCAACGAGGCTCCAACCCCAGCAGCGCCCAGCGCACCCCGGGTCGGCAGCCCCAGCCCACGCCCACTCGTCGAGAGTCCCCACCGCCCACGCAATCCCAGCCCCAACACTCCCAGCCTCAGGCTCGACGGGCCCCGCCGAGCCGGTCCACCTTTGATCCCAACGACCTCGTCGGTCAGGTCCTCTTCGGTGAGTACACCATCACCAAGAAGCTCGGCGAAGGCGGCATGGGCGCCGTCTACCTCGCCAAGCAAGGCTCCATCGACCAGCTGATCGCCGTCAAGGTCCTCCACGAGCACTCCGCCGAGAGCGAGGAGCTGATCCAGCGCTTCCACCGGGAAGCCAAGGTCGTCTCCATGCTCACCCACCCGAACATCATCCGGGTGTTCATCTTCGGCCGAACACAACATGGCCTCCTCTACCTGGCCATGGAGTACGTCGAAGGCCAGAGCCTTCGGGGCCTCCTGGACAAGGGGCCCATGGACGAGATCACGGCTATCAAGATCATGAAGCAGCTCTGCAGCGGCCTCTCCGAGGCCCATGATCTCGGCGTGATCCATCGTGACCTCAAGCCCGACAACGTCCTCCTCACCGAGTTCCGTGGCGAATCAAACTTCGTCAAGATCCTCGACTTCGGGATCGCCAAGATCAAACAGCCCGACGGCCAGGAAGAGGCCCAGAAGCTCACCCAGGCAGGCATCGTCTACGGGACCCCGGAGTACCTCTCCCCCGAGCAGGCCCAGGCCCTCGAGCTGGACCAACGCACCGATATCTACAGCCTGGGCGTGATGCTCTTTGAGTTCATGACCGGCCGGGTCCCCTTCCAGGGCAGCGCTCCCGTTCAGATCCTCACGGCCCACGTGTTCAACGAGCCCCCCCGGCCTTCCGAGCTCGCCCCCGACCGGGTCGCCCCCACCATGGAGCGGATCATCATGAAGGCCATGGCCAAGGACACCAAGGAACGGTACTTCTCCGCCATGGAGATGTTCGAAGATCTGGTGCTCCGAGAGGCCGAAATTCTTCAGGAAAAGGGCCTCGACAACCGGGCCACCTACGTCCCCGGCATGGAACTCACCGGGATGTACAAGCCCGTGCTCCACCAGATGGACACCAACGACGACGACGAAGATCCCACCGTCGCCATGGCCGGGCCCCCCACGGCCGCCATCGAGGAGGCCCGCCGCCGGGCCGGCGCCAACCCCACCATGCCCGCCACCCAGGCCACGGGCCCCCCCGTGGCCGCTCAGGGCTCCAACATGACCCGCAACATCATCGTGGGTCTGATCATCTTCACAGGCATGCTCCTGGTGATCCTCGTGGTCACCATCTTCGCCTTCGTCCTCTGAACGCCCTCGTAGAGGCTCCTCCCCGGGGTTGAACGCCGTGTTGTTTGAGCTGAACAATCTCCGTAAGAGCTACGGCCCTTTTCAGGCCCTCAAGGGGCTCACCCTGAAGCTCGACAGCCAGGCCACGGGCCTCCTCGGCCCCAACGGCGCCGGCAAGTCCACCCTGCTTAAGAGCCTCCTGGGCCTGCTCCCCTTCGAGGGCTCCGCCCAGGTCCTCGGCATGTCCCTCCCCGAGCAGGCCCTCGAGGTCCGGCGGTCCGTCGGGTACATGCCCGAGAACGACTGCTACCTCCCCTACATGACCGCCATCGACTACGTCAGCTTCAACGGACAGCTCTGCGGACTCCCCGCCAAGCACGCCTTCCGTCGCGCTCACGAGGTCCTCTTCTACGTCGGACTCGAGGAGGCCCGGTACCGCCAGCTCGGCGGCTTCTCCACGGGCATGAAGCAGCGCGCCAAGCTCGCCCAGGCCCTCGTTCACGGCCCGAAGCTCCTCTTCCTCGACGAGCCCACCAACGGCCTCGACCCCGCCGGCCGCGACGAGATGCTCGAGCTCATCGAAGACGTCAAGACACGGGACATCGCCATCGTCCTCTCCACTCACCTCCTGCCCGACGTGGAGCGCATCTGCGATAGCGTGATGATGCTCAACGAAGGCAGCCTCGTTCACTGCGGCCCTCTCGATGCCTTGCAGACCGGCGAGGAGGAGCTCATCGAGGTCCAGACCCACCTCAAGGATCAGGTCTTCAAGGAGCACCTCGAAGCCGCCAACTTCGAGGTCGTCTCCGAGGCCGACCGCCTCAAGGTCCGCGTCCCCTCCAACAAATCCCTGGACGACCTCCTCCGCCTCGCCCGAGACAAGGACATCGAGATCCGACACTTCATGCCCGAGCGCCTGACGCTCGAGACCGCCTTCTTGCGGCTCCTCGACGAGGCCAACGCCTCCCCCGCTCCCGAGGCATAACCATGGCCATCCGCGACCAATCCTACACCGCCTACGACGGCCCCATGCGCGAGAACGCCGCCTGGGCCGTGATCGGCTGGACAGGCCTGCGCACCTACTGGCGGTTCTGGCGGACCAAGCTGGTCCTCTTCGCCGTGTGGCTCGTCCCCTTCGTCTACGCCCTGGTGATCATCGGCGAGTACGCCCTGACGACCCAGCTCGGAGGCTCCCCAATCGATCAGACCGATCCGGGCCCGATCTCCGGGTATCTCCGGGTTCAGGTCTTCTCCATGGCCCTGATCTTCATCGCCAACGGCTGCGGCGTGATCTCCGAAGACCTCCGCCACCGCACGATCCAACTCTACTTCTCCAAGCCCATCTCCAGGTTGGACTACGCCCTCGGGAAGTATCTCACCCTGCTCTGGCTGACCTTCTTCGGGGTCCTCCTGCCCACGCTGATGCTCGGCGCCCTCCGCACGGCCTTCTACTTTCAGTCCGACAACCTCGGCGAGGTGGCCCTGGTTCATCTGAAAGCCGGTGGGCTTGCGGTGTTCATCTTCGCCACCATGGCGGCCATCGTCATCGGCCTGAGCTCTCTGACCCGCCGCACGGGTTACGCCGTGCTGGCCTGGATCGGGGTCCTCCTGGTCCCCATGATCCTCCAGGCCATCGTCGCCGTCGCCTCTGACGGCTCCCCGCTGGCCGGACTCCTGAGCTTCCCCGGCGTCGTCGATCTGGCCACCCAGGCCGCCATCGGCGGCCGCGACGCCCTCGCCGAGGAGGTCCCCATCTGGGCTCCCGCCGCCGTCCTCCTCACCCTCTTCAGCCTCGGCCTCGGGGCTCTGGGCTGGCGCGTCTCTCGCCTGGAGGGCATCACATGAGCACCCCGCCCGACAAGAAGCCCCTGGAGAAACCCCCGGAGGTCAACCAGATCGGCGACGGCAAGGTCGTGATCGCCGCCCGTCGTGTCTCGTACTGGTACGGCCAGGTCATCGCCGTCAACGACGTCTCCCTCGACATCGGTGAGGGCGTCGTCGGCCTCCTGGGCCCCAACGGCGCAGGCAAGTCCACCCTCCTGAAGTGCATCACCGGCCAGATCCGGCCCACCACAGGGATGGTCACCATCGACGGCCGCCGGGTGTGGGACGATCCCACGGTCTACGCCGAGCTCGGCTTCGTCCCCGAGCAGGACGCCTTCTACGAAGAAATGTCCGGCCGGGACTTCGTGATCCATCTCACCCGGCTCCAGGGCTTCTCCACCGCCGACGCCACGACCCTCGCCGAAGAGGCCATCGAGACCGTGGCCCTCACCGAGCAAGCCCACCGGCCCATCCGGGAGTACTCCAAGGGCATGCGCCAGCGCATCAAGATCGCCCAGGCCCTGGCCCACCGCCCCCGGGTGATCTTCCTCGACGAACCCCTCTCCGGCACGGACCCCGTGGGCCGTCGACACATCATCGACCTGATCCGACGTCTCGGCGACGAAGGCCGGACCCTCCTGGTCTCCAGCCACATCCTGCACGAAGTGCAGGCCATGACCGACAACATCGTCCTCATCAACCGGGGACGGGTCGTCGCCGACGGCAACCTCTACCGAATCCGGGAGATGATCGATGAGCATCCCCACCGGATCTTCGTGGAGTGCGCCGAACCCAGGAAGTTCGCTTCCCTGATGACGGCCTTCGACGACGTCCTCCGCCTGGAGTTCCACGACCGGGGCATCTTCGTCTCCACCAACGACCCCGAGTCCTGCTACTCCCGCATCCGAGACCTCTGCCTGGACAACGACCTGAAGCTCCAGGCCATGACCTCCTCGGACAACAACCTCTCGGCGGTCTTCCGCTACCTCGTACCCTGAGGCACCCGATGTCTTCGAGCCCCACAGCCACCATCGAGCGCCCCCCCAGGACCCTCTCGGCGCTCACCCTGGGCGCACGCCTCCTCACCCTGGACTTTAAGCGCCAGCTCTTCTCCCGGAAGGCCCTGGTCAACATCGTGATCCAGCTCCTCCCTGTGTTGATCGGCCTGGTGGCGATCACCACCCAGGGGCTCGACGGCACCACCCTCTTTCGGAACCTGATCTCCAACGTCTACCTGCCCTTGCTGATCCCCCTGACGGCCCTCTTCTTCGGGGGCCCCACGGTGATCAACGAGATCGAGGGCCGGACCATCACCTACCTGACCCTGCGCCCCCTCCCCCGGGCCATCCTCTACCTGGCCAAGTTCGGCGCCTCACTTTTGACCACCCTCCTCATCACGGTGATCCCCATCGTGCTCCTCGCCGCGGTCTGCATGATCGGCGCCAGCGAGCCCCTCGGTGACCTCCTGCCCCTCTTCGCCGGCGGGATCGGCGCAGCCGCCCTGGGAGCCATCGCCTACACCGCCATCTTCGCGGCCCTGGCGGTCCTCTTCTACGCCACGCTCCTGCCGGGCATCGTGTACTTCGTCGTCGTCGAGATGGTCTTCGCCGCCATCCCAATCTTGGAGCTCCTCTCGGTCCGGTTTCACATGCGCACCATCGCCGGCCTCCAACAGGAGCGCGGCTTTCTCGCCGGACTGATCGCCGACGAACCCCTGGCCTTCGAGTGGTGGGTCGGCGTCCTGATCGCCGCCTTCTTCGCCATCGCGGCGACCGCCGTGGCCACCGTGGTCTTCCGGCAGCGGCAGTTCCACGTCTGAGGGAACCCTCAGGAAACCTCAGAACAAAACGCAACAACCTCAGATGATCCCCGTCGTCGATCCTGTATCCTAGAATCGACGCCCCCCGCATCTGCGGGCTTTCACATCTGACCTCTCGCCACCGACCTCCGTCATGGAGCCAGGCCACACCATCTCATCCCCCGGCGATCTCATCGGGCGCCAGGCGCTCCTCACGGAGGTCCTGGATCTGATCGACCGCCGCCCCCCCTGGCTGACCCTGGTCGGCCCCCCCGGGGTGGGATTGGAGCGGATCCTCGCCGAGCTCCACCGACGGCTGCTTCAAAAGGGCCACCCCGTGGTCCTCATCGAGCCCACCGGTGGCGACGGGAGCCTCGACGCCGCCGCCACGGACGCGCTCCAGTCGGACGCTCTCAAGGCAGAAGAAGGCGTGGCCCTCCTCTCCCTCTCCCCCGAGTGGGAGGAGGAGTGTCAGGCCCTGCGATCGGTCCTGAAGAACCGACACCCCCGGTGGACCTTCGTCGCCGCCACCCGGACCCCAGGGGTCGCAAAGAACGGACCCCTGGTACCCGTCAACGGCCTGGCGCTCCCCGACGGGCTGGCGCTCCTCAGAGACCGGATCGCCCAGATCCGAGACCGCCAATTCGCCGACGACCTCGACGCAGATCTCGCCACGAGCCTCGTGAACGCCACCGACGGCCTCCCGGCCGCCATCGACCGCCTGGCGAGTCGTTTCGCACTCCTCTCCGGCGAAGATCTTCTCCAGAGTCTCCGCGACGACCGGACCTGGCCGTTTCGATCTCCCCATACCTCAGAGGTCGCCGGCCTCAACGAGAGGGCCATCGCCGCCCTCACCGACGGGGAGCTTCACATCCTCAGTGCCGCCTGCCTCTCTCCCGGAGGCTTTGAGCCGGCCTCGCTCCCGGCCCTCACGGCGGACGGGACCGACACCGGTGACGTGATCGAGGCTCTGAACCTCTTCACCCGCAGCGGCCTCCTCT
>SKON01000217.1 GCA_007120035.1 Myxococcales bacterium | reverse complement strand
GGGGGGGGGGGGGGGGGGGGTTTTTGGGGGGGGGGGGGGGGGTGATTCTGGTGGTCAGTGACAGCCCGTGGTGAAGAGGTCGGTCTTGCCGTCGCCGGTGATGTCGCCGAGGAGGAGGTAGTCGGCGGTGAGGGTGGAGATGCGGAGGGTCTGCCAGGGGTCGGTGCCGCCGTAGGAGACCTGCAGGCGGTCGTTGGTGGGGCGGAGGAGGTCGGTTTTGCCGTCGCCGTTGAAGTCGCCGAAGAGGAGGTGGTGGGCCTGGAGGGAGGAGGAGCCGAGGGTCTGCCAGGGAGTGGTGCCGCCGTAGGAGACCTGCCATTGGGAGCCGTTACCGCGGAAGATGTCGGCGGTGCCGTCGCCGTTGAAGTCGCCGACGGCCAGGCCGGAGGTGATGGAGGAGGAGTTGAGGGTCTGCCAGGGATCGGTGCCGCCGGGAGAAAAGCGCCACTGGGAGCCCGTGGCGTGGAAGACGTCGGTCTTTCCGTCGCCGTTGAAGTCGCCGAAGAGGAGATCCTGGCGGGTCTCGGTGGCGGAGCGGAGGGTCTGCCAGGAGCCGGTGCCGCCGGGGGAGAGGCGCCATTGGGAGCCCGTGGCGTGGAAGATGTCGGTGATGCCGTCGCCGGTGAAGTCGGCGAGTACGAGCTCGTCGAAGGGGACCGTGGAGGCGTTGAGGGTCTGCCAGGAGCCGGAGGCGCCGTAGACGACTTGCCATTGGCCGTTGTGGCTGGTGAAGACGTCGGCGCGGCCGTCGCCGTTGAAGTCGCCGAGCGCAAGGTGGGCCACGCCTCGTCGGGAGATGGCGCCGTAGGTCCAGGGGCCGTCGCCGCCGGGGGCGTAGCACCAGCGCTCGCGTTCGCAGTCGTCGGGGCCCTGGCCGTACAGGTTGGGGGCGGATTGGCCGGCGGGGTTCTGGTCGACGAAGAAGTTGCCGGAGTGGTTCTGCTGGAGGGCCGCGGTGGAGGCGCTGGAGCGGGCCAGGCAGTTGTCGTAGAGCCAGGCGCCGTCCTCGGGGCGGCCGCGGATCACCATGGCGTAGCGGTCATCGACGAGGACGGTGTTGTGGTAGATCTCGATGTGGGTGCCGGCCCAGGGGGTGCCGTCGCCGACGTTTTCGTTGGAGCCGTGCATGTCGAAGACGTGTCCGTTGGCGTGGCGTTCCACGAGGTTGTTGCGGGCGATGTAGGATTGGCCCGGTTCGCCGCTGCCGGCGATGGCGTGGCGGTTGTAGTCGAAGCGGTTGTGCTCGATGAGGGCTTCGACGACGTCGCTGCCGCCGCGCATCAAGACGACGCCGTAGCCGAGTCCCTGGCGTTGGGTGTGGTGGATGTAGTTGTGGTGGACGTGGAGATCCGTGGTGTTGCGGGCGTAGATGGCGGCGTGGGCCCAGCCGGTCATCTCGTTGTTATCGAAGACGATATCCGTGCCGTGTTCAACGATGAAGCCGATGGATGGGGAGGTGCAGTCCCGGCAGTTGACGCCGCCGGTGTTGTCCGGTTGGGGACAGTTGTTGGGGTATTCGGGAGGGCATTGGTTGGGGTCATTGCCCATAAAGCGCAGGCCCGTGACGCGGATGTGGTCGCCGCAGGTGCGGAGCATGGGGCGGAGGGACTCCCGGGTGTAGAGGAGGCCGCCGGCGGCGCCGTCGATGCCGCGGCCGCCGGCGAGCCAGACGCCGTCGGGGATGCAGAGGTCGCCGTGGTCGGTGAGGTCGATGCGGGCGTCGTCGGGGATGTAGACGATGTCGCCGGCAGTGGCGTTGTTCAGGGCGTCAGTGAGCTCCGTGGCGGTGGTGGCGACGGTCATGCAGGGAGGGTGGAGGGCGAAAGCGTCGGGGTAGCCTGTGCCGCCGCCGAACCGCCAGCTGGCGCCGGTGGAGGGGTTGGAGAGGTCTGAGCGGGTCGGGAGGGTGCAGTCCGGGGGGGAGGCGTCGGGTTCGGTGTGGGTGGCGTCTGGGTCTGTGGGGCCTGTGTCGTCGGGGCCCGAATCAGGGGAGTCTGCGTCGGGGGAGCCCGTGTCGGTGGGGCCCGTGTCGGTGCCGGGTGAGGAGTTGGCGTCGGGGGAGCCCGTGTCGGTGGTCGGCGTGGAGAGGGGCTCGGGGTCGCAGGCTGTGAGGGCCAGCAGGGTGGCCAGGGCGATGGCGAGTGCCAAGAGGTGGAGGGGTTTCATCGGTTAGCGATCCGGATCACCCAGACCAGGCGGCCCAGATTTCTGAGGACGTTGGGGACGCGGCGGAAGAGATGGATGGAGGGTCGGCGCTTCTCTTCGACGCTGACGGGGATCTCGGTCATGCGGAAGTTCATGCGCTCGGCGCGGATCACGAACTCGCTGGCGAAGAGATCCTTGTCGACGACGCAGCGGTCGACGACCTGTAGGAGGCGCTGGCGTCGGAAGGCCTTGAGCCCGTGGGTGTCGGTGCCGTGGAAGCCCAGGAAGACGCGGAAGAGGCCGTTGAGGACGCGGGTGGCGGTGCGGCGGAGGAGGGGACGGTGGTCCAGGGATTTGTCGAGGGCTTTGCTGCCGACGACGAGGTCGTAGTCGTCGGCCTCCATGATGGTCAGGGCGCGGGCGTAGAAGTCGCTGTCGCAGAGGTCGATCTCGTCGCAGAGGACGAATTCGCCCCGGGCGGCGAGGATTCCGTTTCGCATGGCGAGTCCGTAGTTGGGTTCGCCGGCGCGGAGGAGGTGGAGGTTGTCGAAGCGGTCCTGGAGGTCTTGGCCGATCTCGACGGTGCGGTCCGTGGAGCCGTTCTCGCTGATCAGGAGCTCGTAGGAGCGGTGGGCCAGGCGAGGGTCGGCCTGGAGTTGATCCATCAGGTCGAGGACGGACTCCTCCAGGAGTGCTTCCTCGTTGTAGACGGGGATGACGATGGAGAGTTCGGGGGGCGTGGAGGGATCACTCATGGAGGGACTTCACCCAGCGGTTCAGTGCGAAGAGGAGCGTGAGGTTGATGGCGGCCAGGGCGGCGGCGCCGCCGACGAAGAGCCAGGTGCCGACGTCGAGGACGATGGCGAAGTAGATGGGGATACCGACGGGGAGGAGGAGGAGGACCAGGGCGCTCCAGAAGGCCAGAGGGGAGAGGCCTTGTTGTGGGGTTTCTGAGGTCATAGCGGTGGGCTGCGGTGGGCGATCGGGCGTCGAGGGCGGGCAGCATACCCACTCGGGTGCGGGGTCGCAACGGTGGTGGATGGCTTTCATTTTTCGGGGGACGAGGTAGACTCTCGGGCATGAAACGGAAGAGTCAGTGGTGGATCGTAGTGGGGATGGTTGTGGTGGTCGCCGCCCTGGGTGGATTGTTCTCGGGGTGCTGCCTCCTCTATCGCGTGAACTGTGATGAGGTGTGCGAGGAGCATGGCGAGTGCGGGCGGCGCGCCTGGCGAGGTGGGGATCGGGGTGCGCAGTGCTACATACGGGGTGGGGAGGACTGTCGGCAATCGGCGCGGTGTCGTGAGGAAGGGCTCTGTGACTACGTGCCGGAGATCAACAAGAGTCGGTGTATCGCGCTCTCCGATGAGACCTGCGTGGGGCGGCGGGAGTGTGAGGAGGAAGGGGTCTGTCAGGCGTCCCGTAATGGGTGCGTGGTGAGCGAGCTGGGATGCCAGAGGAGTCGGGCCTGTGCTGAGGAGGGGCGGTGTGTGGTGGGTGGGGGTGGCTGCGGGGTGCCCCATTCGCCGCTTCGATCTACCTGTGAGCGGGCGTGCCGGGCTCAGGGGGCGTGCACGGAGCGAGATGGGCGATGTGTGGCGACGAGTCAGGAGTCCTGCCGGAATTCGTCGGACTGTCATCGGCAGGGGCGATGCTCGTTGGACGAGGCGGCGGAGCGTTGTGTGGCCGCCGATGACAGGGATTGCGAAGGGGCGTTCGACTGTGTGCACAACGGGTGGTGTCGGGTGGCGCCAGGCTCGGATCGGTGTACGGGGTATGGTCCGTTGTGCGAGGAGCAGTGTCAGCTTCGGGGGTGGTGTGAGTTTGTCGAGGGGATCTGTACGGTGACCGAGGAGAAGCACTGCGAGGAGAGTATTGCCTGCGTGGTTTCGGGTCGGTGTGCGTGGAAGGGGATTCGTCCGGGGCGGCTGTGTACGGCTACGGAGCAGGGGTGTGCGGATAGTCTGGAGTGTCGGGCCTATGGACGGTGTGAGCTCGCGTCGCGGTTCGGGTTGCCTCATTGCTCGGACGGTGAGAGGTCCTCGCGAATCAACGGTTGTATGGACGAGGAGTGTCTGGAGTCCGGGCGGTGTCTGATGCGCCGTCCCGGTGTGTGCGAGACGCCGGAGGAGGCGGGGTTGCCGCCGGATGTGCTGCAGTGAGCACGAGGGTCGAGTTTTGGTGATGGTTTGGTGGGGGACCCCCGGGGTGGAGGGGGGAAAAGGGTAGTGTGTGCAGGGGGTTGCGGAGG
>SKON01000130.1 GCA_007120035.1 Myxococcales bacterium | reverse complement strand
GTGATCGTGGACGCGATTCGCACCAGCGTGTCCGTCGACGATCTGGTCCGGGCCAGCGGGGTGAGCCTGAGGCGGGCCGGGCTGGTGACCACTACGTTCAATCGAACTACATTCCGGTAAGTCGTCGGTGGCGGCGATGAGATCGTCCGATTTAGAGTGAGGCGAGCAGGATGAGACGTGTTGTAGGGTTGTGCGCGATTGTGTTGCTGGCTAGTGGATGCTGGGCTTCCAGCAAGCCTTCCTCCGATGGAGAGGCGTCCCCGGAGCTGAGCCGGTCTGGAGAAGAGGCGGAGCCCGTGTCGGGGGTGCCCGAGCTGGATCTGCCGCTGGCGACCGTGGAAGGGGACCACTTCGAGTCTTTTGATCTCCTTCGCAACCGGCCTCTGGCTCATCGGTTGACCCGTGGTGACGACGGAGTGTCGGTGTACATCGACGTCGGCTCCGCCGATGTCGCCCGGTACATTCAGGGCAACCACTCCCGAGAGTTTCTCTCCGTGGTGGAGGAAGAGGGGGCCAAGGTGCTGGGGACCAGGGGGCGAGAAGGGACCTTCACGATGCCCGGTCCCGTGCTGGAGAGTCCCGGGGTGCTGGAGATGAGGGTCTGGAACCCCGCACGAGGCGACAACTTCCTGCAGGTGACCGCGAACGGAGTCGATCTGGAGCGGGTGAAGCTGGAGGAGGGGTGGCAGACCCTGGAGCTGACCCTGCCGGAGGGGGCGCTGAAGCCGGAGAACGACGTGGCGCTCTCCTTCTCCAACCTGGGGAGGATCGATGGCTCCCTCTCCGGGGGCGGGCTCGCCTGGGCTCGACTGGGACCTGCTGGGAGCGCGATCGTCGAGGCGGTCGAAGAAGCCGAAGAAGACGTTGTGGGCGAGGAGGTCGACGCCTACGCCGAAGCTGGCGACGGGATCGACGAAGATGGAGCGGCCGATGAGGGTGGGGCGGATGGAGCGGAAGAACAGGAAGAGGAGCAGATCGAAGTAGCGTCGGGGCCGTCCCATGAGGTCCTCGACCAGGGGCCGCTGTCGCTGAAGGAAGGGCGAGGGTTGTCGTGGACCCTGTGGGTGCAGGACGACGCGGTCCTCGATCTGGAGGTTGAGGCCGGTCACGGGTGCGGCGTGGAGATCGACCTGTGGGTGGAGGCTGGCGAGGGAGAGATCGAGCAGGTCCTTCGGGAGGAGGTCCGCCTGGTCGAGGGCCGAGGCGCCGTGCAGGAGACGAGCTTCTCCCTCGGGGTGGAAGAGTCGCAGGTGGCGCGGTTGAACGTGCTGCCTGCTGAGGGCTGTGATGACGAGGTGGTGGTGCGGCGGGCCCGGACGATTCGACCGGGGGCCATCGCCGGTGTGCCCGAGGAGATCGAGCCGCCGAAGTACGTGCTTTTTTGGATCATCGACACTCTCCGGGCGGACTACCTGCCGATCCACTTCGAGACCGACGTGCAGGCGCCGAACCTTGCCCGGTTGGCCGAAGAGGGGGTGACCTTCGAGGTGGCCTACGTGCAGGGGACAGAGTCCCGCGCCAGCCACGCCTCGCTCTTCACCGGAAAGTACCCGGAGCGCCATGGCGTGATGGCTCGGGGACGGGTGAACCCCCAGCTGCCGATTTTGCCGAACTTCTTTCAAGACCAGGGCTATCGGACGGCGTTGATGGCCTCCAACGGATATGTGTCGCACCTCTTGAACCTGAACCGGGGCTGGGACCACTACCAGAACAATATCCACAATGAGACCGGGCTGAGCGCCCGGGTGATGGTGCAAGAGGGGCTGGAGTGGATCCGGTCCGTGGAGGAGGGCCATCCGTTCTTCTTGTACCTGGGGACCATCGATCCCCACGTGACGTACCGGATGCATCCCGAGGTGATCGAGCTCTACGAGCCAGCCGACTATCGGGGGCGGTTCCGGCGGTTTCTCTCTGGCGAAGACCTGGGGCTGATCAAGGGTCGTCGGATGACCGTGACGGAGCGGGAGAAAGAGCGGATCATCAACCTGTACAAGAATGAGATCACCTTCAACGATATCTGGTTCGGGAACCTTCGGGAGGCCCTGGAGGAGAAGGGTATCTGGGAGGACACCCTGATAGTGGTGACCTCGGACCATGGCGAGGAGTTCTGGGAGCACGGGAGCGTGGGGCACGGTCATAACGTGCACCAGGAGATGGTCCACGTACCGCTGATCTTCCATTACCCCCGAGGGTTGCCATCAGGGAGGTCCGTGCGTTCCGGGGCGGAGGTGATCGACGTGCTGCCCACGGTGCTGGAGCTGATCGGGGCTGAGGACCCCGGGGATCGGCAGGGGAGAAGCCTCTTGCCGACGATCTTCGGGGAGCACGGCGGGTATCCTGCGCCGGCGCTGGCTACTCAATACATGCGGCACTACGGGTTGCAGATCGAGGATTGGAAGATCTATCTGCGGGGAGGCAGTATGCGGGTCTACGACCGTCGCACGGACATCTTGGAGATGAACGACGTTCGGGCGGACCATCCGCTGGCCAGCCGGTGGCTGCAGGACTCGGTGGGGTGGTTCCGGGCCTATCGGCGGGAGTGGGATAAGGCGACCTGGGGGGTGTCGAACAACGTGAGCGGAGAGTTCGTGGCGTTGATCAGCGGCGAGTGATGACCTACCATGGGGGGTAGGAGTCTTCTAACAATCCGCTTGATGGAGCCTGGCCATGTCCACTCGTTTGCGCTGGATCGCGTGTCTCTTCGTTGCGTTCGCCCTGGTGGGCGGGACTTTCTCGGGATGTGGCTGTGACGACGACCCGGGTGGGACTGTCGACACCGACGCTGAGTTCGGGGATGTGGAGCCCGGTGGGGATGTGGATCCTAACCAGACCGACTGCGCTGCGGCCGGGCAGTCCTGCGCCAGCGCCTCTTGCTGCGGGGATCTGGTTTGCAATGAGGACGAGGTCTGCGCCGAATCGGACGTGATCTGCAGCGCCAATGGCGAGGTCTGTACGTCGAGCGGGACCTGTTGCTCCGGCCGCTGTCAGGGCGGGGAGTGCGTGCCGGGCTCGGGGAGTTGTGTGGCCGACGGTGATAGCTGTGACGCCGCCGCGGAGTGCTGCTCCCTGAGTTGTGTGGGCGGCACCTGCGATGGAGGTTCGATCTGCGCTTCTGTGGGAGAAGAGTGCGGTGGCGACTCCGATTGCTGTAGCAACCTCTGTGATGGGGGGACCTGCAGCAGCGGTGGATCCTGTGGAGCCGCCGGTGAGCTCTGCGACGGCGATGGAGACTGCTGCACGAACGCCTGCGTGGAGATCGGCGGAGAGGACCGTTGCGCGTCCAGCGGCGTCTGTCGGGTGGCCGGCGAGCCCTGTGGAGCGGATAACGATTGCTGCAACAATATCTGCGAGGACAACGGGTTCTGCGCGAGTATTCAGGGCGTGGGTGAGCTGAGCTGTATGATCGTCGGAGAGGTCTGTGAGACCGCCGAGGACTGCTGTTCGTACTCGTGCTTCGATACGGGCAGTGGGTTCCGGAGTTGCCAGTACCTGGGTGGATGTCGGGTCCGTGGCGAGATCTGCCGGCAGGACAGCGAGTGCTGCGTGAACGCCGGTGGTTGTCAGGCTGGGGTGCCGGGTAGTCCCGTGGCCGAGTGCGTGATCTTTGATGAGGAACGCGGGCTAGGCAGGTGTGGCACGATCACGGGGCCAAAGCCCGCCGGTGAGGTCTGCGACCTGGAAGGCGTATCGGATCACCTCAATGGCGTCCACGACTGCTGTGGGGAGTGCCTGAATACGACGATCGGGGTGCCCCGTTGCCATGGCTACGGATTCCCCGACGAAGATCCCGAGGAGTGCATCCCCATCGGCGAGGCCTGCGCGTTCAGCAGCCAGTGCTGCACCGGGCTCTGCTCCCCCGACGCCGACGGCAACCTGATCTGCCAGGGGTCGCAGTGCATCCCCGACGGTCAGGCCTGCTCGAGCGACTCTGAGTGTTGCGATGGCAACTGCAATGACGATGGGATCTGCGGCCCTGACGCCTGTGTGGTGGACGGGGAGGAGTGCACGAGTAACGAAGACTGCTGCAACGCCAACTGCAATGACGCCACCGGGATCTGTGAGACCGTGGTGTGTATCCAGGACGGGATGTCCTGTACGTCGAACAGCCAGTGCTGCAGCGGGACCTGTCAGAATGGGACCTGCGGATCGGCGTGCGTCCCCACCGGTGGGTCCTGCACGTCAAGTCAGGACTGCTGCACGGGCCTGTGTTCCCCGGACGGGGTCTGTGAGGACGGGGAGACCCAATGCGGTGGGCCGAATGACTCCTGTGAGGATTTCAGCGATTGTTGTATCGGTCTGAATTGTAACCTTGAGACCAACCGGTGCCAGATCATCCTGTGAGGCGTTAGGCCTGTTTTAGGCCTCTTCCCACTGAACCCCGAGGGCGTCGAGGGAGACGCCCTCGGC
>SKON01000150.1 GCA_007120035.1 Myxococcales bacterium | reverse complement strand
CGAGACCGACTGGATCCAGGTCGTCGCCGCCGGCTCTCATACCTGCGGCCTCCGCGCCGAAGATGACACCCTCTACTGCTGGGGTGATAACGCCGCTGGACGCCTCGGAAACGACGATGACGTCGCTGCCAACCCCTACCACACCCCCCAGGAGATCAGCTCCGGCTGGGCCTATCTGTCGGCGTCGATGAACCACACCTGCGGCCTCACCCTGGAGGGCGCTCTCTACTGCTGGGGCGTGGGGGCCACCAACCGCCTCGGGTTGGGCGACATCAACAACCGCCTGGTCCCCACGGAAGTGGAGATCATCGATCTTCACCCCGACCTCGACCCCGATCTTCCCTGGCTCGACGTCTCCGCCGGCTTCAGCCACACCTGTGCCGTCCGGGCTGACAATTCTCTCTGGTGCTGGGGCAACGGCGCGAATGGCCGCCTGGGCTCGTTCTCCACCACCAACCAGGCCCGGCCGTTCATGATCGGCATCGAGCTCGAATGGGAGTCCGTCCGGGCCGGAGATGCCCACACCTGTGCCCAGCGCCTGGACGGAACCCTCTGGTGCTGGGGTTACAATCGAACCGGGCAGCTTGGCTTCGAGAGTCCCAACGAATTGACCCCCCAACAGGTGAACACCCGAACAGACTGGGCCTCTCTCTCGCTGGGTAGCACGCATACCTGTGCCATAGACGAAGAGAATGTCCTCTCCTGCTGGGGGAATAATCTCGACGGTCGTCTCGGCCTCAACCTCAACGAGGGGAGCCGTTTCTTCCCGAGCGCGATGGTCTTCGATAAAGAGGTCGTCTTTGCTGCCGCCGGTCAAGAAACTGGCTGTCTGATCACCACTGATGGAGAGCTCTACTGCTCTGGAGATAACCGCACCGGTGCGCTCGGGGTGGGGGACTTCAACGACCGGGCTCGCCCGACCCGAGTGGGAACGTTCAGCGACTGGATCCACGTCGCCAAAGGAATCGGACCGGGGGCCAGTCAAACCTGTGCGATTCGCACTGACGGCCGCCTCTATTGCTGGGGGCTCAACACGTACGGAGTCCTCGGTGTCGGCGGTGGAGGCAATCGTAATGTGCCCGTTCAGGTCGATGTCGGGACTACCTGGTCTCACGTCGACACCGGTTGGTACCATAGTTGCGGAATCCAGACCGACGAATCCCTCTGGTGCTGGGGTCACAATCTCCAGGGGCAACTGGGCCTGGGTGGCGGATCCCAGTGGTACTTCACACCTCAGGAGGTCGGGGACGAATCCTGGCTCGATACCACCACCGGTCGGTCCCATTCCTGCGGAATTCAGACCGACGGCTCCCTCTGGTGCTGGGGCTTCGGCAGCCTCGGACTTGGCGTGGGGGGTACATTCACTACTCCCCAGCAGGTCGGCGAGGATACGGATTGGGTCGAGGTTGTCGCGGGTCATAACCACACCTGTGCCCTCAAGACCGATCGGTCTCTCTGGTGCTGGGGTGATGGTGGTTATGGCAAACTCGGTCACTCCGAAGGCGGCAGCGTCCCGAATCAGGTGGGTACCGATCTCGACTGGGAAATGATCTCTCTCGGCGAAGACCATACGTGCGGGCTCAAGACAGATGGTCGGGCCTTTTGCTGGGGACGGGGTACCTATGGGCGCCTCGGTCTCGGGATCGGGGATAACATGAACACCCCCCAGCAGCTCGTTCACTCCGACTGGACCTTTATCTCCGCTGGCGGTCACCACACCTACGGTGCGCGCTCCTCCCACACCGGCGCCTTTGGTTGGGGCTGGAATCTCACTAACAGTTCCGGATCGGGGCAACTCGGAAATGATACCAGCTTTAAACGGGTGCCCACGGAGCTCGAAAGTCCAAGCCCTCCATGAACGCTGGCCAGCGAGAATCTCACTCCACGACGATGCCGAAGTGCTCTCGCAGATACTCCAGGGAACTCTCCACCAGGGCATAGGCGAAATCCAACCGAGTGGCCGGATCGAAACGGGCGTCCTGATTGCCCTCGATCTGGATACCACTCATGTCGCTGCCGTCCCGTGAGCCCCATCGGCGAGTGTTATAGCCGCCGCTGAAGAACGCCCAGTCCGGCTCCGGCGCCGGCTGCGACGCCGAGGGCACGCTCGGAAACCCCCGGGCTTCCAGCATCGCCCCATAGCTCTTCGGACCCCGCAGGAGCTCTACGAAGGTCATCTCCGCTTCGTTGTCTCGGAAAAGGGTCCGAATGCTCGTGGAGTCGATGGTGTCGTCGCTGTTCAGCACGTCGTCGTCTTGACGCAGCGACGCACCGTTGAGCAGATACCCCAGCTCCACCCGCTGCTCCTCATGCCCGTGTCCATGAATATCGAGGTAGAGAGCTCGCCCGAAGGCCTGGGTCGAGAATGCCTCGGCCTCCTCGATGAACTGGTGGTACTCCTCCCAGGCCGCCTCGGCTATGGGATCGCCCTGTGCGGCCTCGTCGATGTTTCGGTTGGCGTCCAGGTGGGTCCGGGCCAAAAGGTTAATGATCAGGTGGGGCCTCTTCCCGGTCAGCTCATAGAAGGCGTCTCCCATCTCCCGGGTCAGCTCCTGGGTGAAGGCGTCCCGGACCATCACCCCTGAGGTCCGCTCGGCCACCTCGTCGGGCTCCAGATACCCACCATGGGACGCGGAGATCACCACCGGGATGTCACCGGCCACAAACTCGATGTACCCAGTCTCCCCGAAGTAGCTCTCTCCCGCCTCGTAGGTCCACCACGACAGGTCCGGCGGCTCCTCGACGTCCTGAGCATCCTCAGCGACTTCGACATCGTCGGCTTGGACGTCGACATCACTCACGCCCTCCGCGTCGGCGTCCTGTACCTCTGTGGATCCCACGTCCCCTGGTTCGGTCCCCGGAGGCGCCGTCAGCTCCGGTGTGCATGCGGCGCTCAGAAAGACCGCGACCAGGAGGCCGATGGTGGTTCTTCGTTTCATCTCTCAGGTCCCATCAAATCATGGTACGTCGTTAACTCCCAAGCGCTTCCAACAAGAACTCCCTCCGAAACGCCTTCAGGTCGGAGCGCCGCATCACAAAAGGCTCCAGGTCGGCCTGGATCGCGTTCCAGTCGGCGGACTCGACGCGACGGGCCGTGTGGTGTCGCCAGTTGTTCTCGACGATCTCTGGGCCCTTATATCCGGTCTGCTTCAAAGCATTGTTGAGATACAGAAGGTTCGGTTCCGTGTCTCGCCACCGTGTCAGATAGAACATCAGATCGTAGTAGTCTCGCCCCTTCGTCCATTCTCGTTGAAAGAGGGCGTGCAATTTGCCGGCGAGGAAGCTGGGGCGGTCGTGGTGGTGGACCACATAGGGGAAGAAGTGGTCGATGCGGCTTGTCTGCACGCCGAATCCGTTCGGTGGGTTTGTGTCGACCTCCAGCTTGATGCGTAGCTTCTCCTCTGCGCGGGACGACACCCCGGCCTCGTAGAGCAGGCCAGCGACCTTGACGTTTGAGGTCTGGACGTTTCCCGCGCCGGGAGAAGTGCATTCGGACTGGTAGCCCTGGTAGGTCAGGGCTTGATTCAACTCTTGTGTCCATCGCTCCATCTCCAGGTCGCTGTCGGTGGTCACGACGTGAAAGTCGAGGTCTTCGGAGAACCGCTCTAGTCCGTGGATCAGGCGAAGGGCAGTCCCCCCGTGGAAGATTAACTTCTCGAGGATGTCGAGATCGAAGAGTTCTCGCAAGATGACATGCTGGAGATACTCGCGGAGCTGATTCCGTTTCTCCAGGTCCGTGTTGGCAGAGTTGGCGATCTCCAGCGCTCGATCCTTCACGAACTCTCCTTCATCAGCGCGAGAAACCCCTGGCAGGCCGTCGACACCTTCGGGCTATCGAACCGCTCGGCGAACTCCCGCAACTTCTCGGCATCGACACAGCCGAAGTTCTGATACCGCATCTGTCTGTGGCGAGCTGCGGTCCAGCCTCCCGGTTGAAGGTAGAAGAGGTCGAGCAGCGCCTTTTCGGGTACGGCCATCAAGAAGCGATCTTGTGCCGAGGTGTCCTGGCCGCGGGAGTACTCTTGATACCCCCAGAACCGCTCCTGTTTGATGGAGAGGTAGTCGAACACACCCAATTCGTTCTCCCAGCTTCGCCCGTGTTTTGGGGAAACCGCCTGCACCACAGCGACGGCCTCGGGGATCATCCCGTGAAACTGCAGCGCCGTCAGAAGGCTGACGTAGGATGGTCGCAACAGGCAGTTGGAGACATAATAGACCGATGGCGTCCGCGTTCGATACGGCTGAGCGAGCAGGTACTTCCCCCGCCGCAACCGCACCAGTTTGCCCGATCTGACCCAACCGGAGAGCTGGTTTTTCAACGACTTGGGCTGGTCGTTGGAGATCGCCAGTACTTCCCGCAACTCAAAGTAGGGGCGACTCCAGAAGTTTTCGATGAGCGTTTCTAGTTTCATGT
>SKON01000249.1 GCA_007120035.1 Myxococcales bacterium | reverse complement strand
CTCTACGGACCGGACTCCCTGGAGCCGGACTACCTCTTCGCCCAGGCCCAGGCGACCTACATCGACGGCACAGACAAAGTCCTGGAGCGCCTCCGCGAAGATGGCGAGCCGGGCCGGCTCCTGGAGCTCTTGCCCAAGATCCACCCCAACAACGAGTACACCTACGTCGCCCCGATCACGACGACGCTCCTCTCGAGGGAGCCCCTGCCGGTGAAGGAAGCCGCCCAGGGACTCTCCAGCGACGACCGTCACGTGGGCGCTGTCTCGGCCCGGATCATCGGCCGGGCCGGCGGCGACGCCGCAGGTCATAAGAAGGCCGTGGCCGCCGCCCTGGACGCCGTCCACGAGAGCTACGAGGCCGCCTTTGAAGACCGGCAGCGAGGCCGCGCCGGCGCCTACGACCGGCTCTTGGACCAGGCCCAGCGGTACCGGTGGACCCTGTGGGCCGCCGGACGCCTCGAGGTCGGCCAGAAGGCATTCTTGCGGGCCTGCGATGTCGAGGAGAACGAGTTCTCCCGCCCCATGCTTCGAGAGGCCATCACCTGGTTGGGCGCCGACTTCATGGGCGACGCCGGCCGGGAGAAGCTCCGGGAGCTCATGGGCGCCCCCGAGCCCTGGCGCCGCAGCTTCGCCGCCGCCGAGTGGCTCCGGATCACCCCCGACGCCGCCGCTCAGATCGCCGACACCCCCACGGACAGCCTGGTCGCCCAGCGACTCTCCCAGGGGGACCCGGAGACCATCAAGAAGCCCATGCAGTCCCTGGTCAACCACCAGGACTACCGCGGGATGGCCCTGCCGAAGCTCGCCGAAATCGGCGATCTCCAGGGGCTCCTCATCACACTCCGGGACGAGCAAAACGACGAGATCACTCGTCTCGGGGCCATCGACGCCATCGCCCAGATCCCCGACCTCGAGGTCGCAAAAGAGGCCCACGATGAGCTCGCCGCCTTCGGCTCCGACGAGTCCCAGGACGAGGCTCTGAGGAAGGCCGCCTGGCGAGCCCGCCGCCGTGTCCAACGCTCCCTGAACCGCCACGGAGGTACCCGTGTCTGATCAACCCCAGTCCGATCCGTCTCAGGACTCCCGCACCCCCGTAGACCTGCGCTACCAGGGGCAGAGCGGCCGCGTCGACGACGACACCCTGCAGCTCTTCGCCGACGACCACGACGAGGCCGTCGGCTTCCAGGGCACCGTCCAGGATCCCATCCGGGTCCGGGAGCTCTTCACCCTCCTCTACGAGACCGTCAAGAGCGACCTCCGATACGTCCCCAAGGACCGGTCGGCCTACCTGGCCTTCCAGCAGCAGCGTCGCGCCAAGAGCGCCTCCCGCAGCGCCATCGAGTCCCAACGGGAGTACTTCGAGTGGCTCCGTAAGAACGACCCCCTGGCCTGGCTGATCCTCGATCCCGTCGTGACGGCCCACCCGGATCGCCTGGTCTTCGAGGTCTTCAGCAAGGACGAGGGCGCCTACCTGCGGATGGACCTCGACTGGAGCCTCCTGAAGCTCAAGGGGGATCCGAAGTACGGCACCACCAACGTCGACTACGGCGAAGCCCTCTACAAAGCCGTCCAGGACATGCGGGGCCACCGGGAGACCACGCTCGCCATGGGCGCTGAATCTCTGGGGGTGAAGACCGAGGGCGTGTCGGCGGCCATCGAGAAGCATATCGAGATCCCCAACTCCTGGCTCCACGGGTTTTTGCAGGTCCAGTCGGCGGCCACCCTGGCCGACGAGATCCGGTTCGATATGGCCCCCATGGACCTCTACAACCTCCTGCGCCACCTGCGGCTGAACGCCGACCAGAAAGGCAAGGGCCGGTCCATCCGGGCCGAGCTGATCCCCGGGGAGCGACCCCGGCTGGTGCTCGAGCCCTGGGAGCTGGTCCTGGAGGTCGACGGCGCCCCCTACGAGGGCAAGGACGCCCAGGTGGTCCGCATCTGGGGCCGCCGCCGCCTGATGCTCCTGCAGCGGATCCTGCCCTTCTTGGACAAGGTCGAAGTCTGCCTGATCGGCAGCGGCATGCCCTGCTTCTGGATCTTCCACTGCGGCCCGGCCACCCTGACCCTGGGGATGACGGGCTACATCGCCAGCAACTGGTCCCAGACGGTCCACCTCGACGTGATGCTCCCGTCGACCGACGGCGACGCCAAAGATCACTGGGCGGCCATCGAGCCCCACCTGGACAAAGCCTACACGGCGAGCCTCAAGGATCTCACGGCGGCCACGGGGCTCTCCAAGAAAGACGCCACCGCCGGGCTGCAGTGGGCCTGCCGCAACGGGGAGGCCATCTTCGACCTCGGCACAGACACCTACCGCCGCCGCCCGCTTTTGCACGGCGGCGTCGACCCCGAGGCGCTCCGGTTCCGAAACCCCGCCGAGCGCCACGCTCAGGATCTCCTGGAAGGCCGGGGCGGATCGGTGAAGATCAAGACCACCGCCGAAGTCCCCGGTCGGGGCATGGAGTACACCGCCGAGGTCGCCGTAGAGGCCGACCAACGGGAGTACGAGACGAGCTTCCAGCTCACCGACGACGGCCGGGTGTACCGCGCCAACTGCACCTGCGCCCACTTCCGGGACCACGGCCTCAAGGAAGGCCCCTGCGCTCACCTTTTGGCCCTGCGGATCTTGCTGGCCGAGAAAGAAAAAGAGCTCCGGGCCCAACGGGGCACCAAGAAACGCAAGGCCGAGACCCGCACCTACGTCCGCCGGGATGACACGGGCGAAGAGGTCCACACCCTGCGGTTCCGCCACGAGGAGCTCAAGGTGCAGTGGGGACTTCGCACCGACCTGAAGCATCGCCGCCAGCGTCTCCGGTTTAACTCCGTCGACGAAGCACGCCAGGCCTTCCTCGCTCGCGCCGCCGAGCTGGAGGCCCGTGGATTCATGAACGCCACCGAGTAGTTCAAAATGACCACCGCGACGTACAAAGAATTGAGCCCCGCCGACCTGTGGCCCGCGATCCGGACCGCCGGCGGCATCTCCCGTTGGATCGAAGCCTCCCTGAGAGACCAGGACCTGTGGGTCGACCGCATCGACGCCGCCAACCTGGGCCAGAAGGAGCTCGCCGACTACAAGAAGCGCCTGAAGGCCGAAGCCGCCGAGCTGAAGGTCTTGCGCAGGGCGGCCTGGGAGGCTTACCGGGCCCACCACATCGTCCACCTCGGGGAGTCGATCTACTGGAACGACGAGGCCGACGCCGACCGCTTCGACCTGCCCAACGGCCCGGAGCGGCTCGCCGAAAACGAGCTCCCCGAGCTGAAGAGCCCCGAGGCGCTGGCCAAAGCGCTGGACACGGACATCCCGGGCCTGCGTTGGCTCACCTACCACCGGGACGCCGCGGAGTTCGTGCACTACTCCCCGTTCACGATCCCCAAGAAGAAGGGCGGCCTCCGCCAGATCTGGGCTCCCATGCCGAAGATGAAGGCCGCCCAGCGGTGGATCCTGCGCCACGTCCTGGAGCCCCTGCCCGTCCACGGCGCAGCCCACGGGTTTTTGCCGGGCCGGTCGATCCTGACCAACGCCCGGGCTCACGGGGGCTCGAAGATCGTAGTCAACATGGACATCAAGGACTTCTTCCCCACGATCACCCTGCCCCGGGTCAAGGGCCTCTTCCGCACCGCCGGCTACCAGGAGCAGGTGGCGACGCTCTTGGCGCTCCTCTGCACCGAGGCGCCGCGCCGGATCGTGGACTATGAAGACAAGACCTACTACCTGGCCCTCGGCCCCCGATGCCTGCCCCAGGGCGCGCCCACGAGCCCGGCGATCACGAACATCATCTGCCTGCGCCTGGACCGGCGCCTCACGGGTCTGGCCAAGGCTCTGGGCTGGCGATACACCCGGTACGCCGACGACCTGACCTTCAGCCTCCCGGAAGGGCATAAAGACAAGCCCCGGATCGGCCACCTCCTGAGCACGGTCCGCGCCGTCATCGAGGACGAGGGCTTCGAGGTCCACCCCGACAAGACCCGGGTGGCCCGCTCCGGGGCTCGCCAGAAGGTCACGGGCCTGGTGGTCAACGGCGACGACGACCCCCGGGTGCCTCGGCATCGCCGCCGGATGGTCCGGGCGGCGATCCACAACCTGAAGGCCGGCAAAGAGCTCCACGACGGCGAATCGGTCCACACCATCGCCGGATGGGCGGCCTTTATCTTCATGACCGACCCCGAGCTGGGCGCGAAATACCTCGAAGAGATCGCACCCTTCGTCGCCCGGGAGGCGTAACCGTGCGGGTCGTCGCGGCAGCCCTCCTCGTGTTGAGCCTCCTCGCCTGTACCCGGATGGGCAACGACGCCGCACCGGCGCCGGCAGGAGGGTTCGAGGAGCCCGGCCTCTTCGAGGTGGAGCTCGAGAGCGGCGACTACCTGCGACGATTCCTGGTGTACATCCCAGAGTCCTTCGATCCCGCCGCCGAGGTCTCGGCGCTCTTCGTG
>SKON01000029.1 GCA_007120035.1 Myxococcales bacterium | reverse complement strand
GAGGATCCGGCAGGTGATGCCCGTCAGGGTCTGGCCATCAGGTCGAGGTCGATATCTGGCGAGATCTCGAAGAGGTCGAGGACCTGGTCGAGCATCTCCCGGTGCTGGGCGGTGACACAGACGGTCTGGCGAAAACCGTCGGCGGCGCCGAGGGCGCGAACCACGGGGGCCATCTTGATGGCCTCGGGGCGCGTGCCGAAGACGGTGAGGATGTGGGGTTTTTGGGTCATGTGGTTTGGGCGCTGTTGCCTCAATGAAACAGTCGGTCGAGTCGTATAATTAGTGAAAGTCAGCGTCGATGTTGAATGGGGCCACGGTGCTAGCTCTTCTGCTCCACGATCCACTCAAAAATGTGGCGCGACTTGTCCGTTAGCTCACCGATGGGCACCCCACGCCGCAATGTTTCTCCAATCCTCTTCTCGTACTCGATCACGTGGGACAGGAATGAGCCTTCCTCAATATCGGTGGCGTCGAAGACCAGCTCTAGCACAGGGGTACTGCCGAGATATGCAATGGCGCGCCAGAGAAACCGGGGGAAAGACCGCTCCAAGATGTCGCGGCGGTCGCCGGCGTCTAACTCAGCCTCGAGAATTTCTCGTTTGAAGTCATTGATGGTTGAGAGGAAAATATCCCACTCGAAGACTTGCCCAAGATCAATCCCGGTCTGTCTGAACTCGTGGAGCCTCAGGTCGAAGTCCGAAACGATGTCTAGGACTGCGGAAAAAGGAACGCGGATCTTGTGGTAGACGGGTATCCAGAGGTTCAGCGGTGCGGCCTTCGCGGTGTAGAGTTCTTCAGTGGATTTACCTCGCCATGAGGTTTGCCAGCAGAGCATCTCAATCTCCTCATCGCCGTCGATCCAACTCGTCGTTTCGTCGTCGAGCTCGATGCGAGAGAATGGGCCAACTCCATCGTCATGGACATAGAGCTTGTTGATTCGAAGCGCGCGGACTTGAAGCCCGGTCTCTGTGGTGACGGGCACGCCAGCCATGGGCTGGCTGAATCCGGTAACTGCGACGGCATGTCTACCCATTACCGTAGTGTCCGCAGCAGCAATATCGATGAGTTCGAAGTTGAGGTAGCAGGGGATCTTTGCTCGAAGATAGGCATACGCGGTCATTCGCAGCGTATCCGGATCTTGTGCTGAGATTACCTGCGGTTCCAATCCGCATGCTTTGATCGCATTGGCGACTTCATGCCCTGTGAGCCCACGATTCGGAAGAGCGCGACTCGCTGCACCATGGGTCGCCGCTCGAGTGATTTGAACGGGCGTAGGAATGGAGTGCTGAAAAAGCCGTGCTGTTCCCTGAAACACCGACCACAACGCACTCGTCGCACAGCGGGCCACTGCCGTGTCCTGCTCCTGAAAGGGCAGGCTCTGGACTTCAAGATCGATCCCGAAGAGTTGTGCCCGACAACAGCGGATCGCGAGAAAGAACCGCCGTCCATCATCGTCGTCGTAGGTGGAGAGACAAGTGCGGCCGAAAATACTCTCTGGCAGGGGTAGGCGTGTATGCTCCAAGCTGAATCCACAGCGACCACTTAGAAGGTGACGGGCTTGTCGAGTTGCCGTGGATCGACGCGCCGGGCTTCGGCGCGTTTCGCCGCAGCCTCAGCAGACTTCCGAGAGACCCGTTGCATCGCCTCTCGCCCCTCATCAGAAGTGAGCCATTTCCGAAGTTTCTCGGCTTCACGAGCAATGGCTTGCTCTTCACTCTCGCTCATGGTTGGCCTCCCTGTCGGTCTTCAAACCCGGCGTTTGCGTCGCCAGCAGCGATTGAGTCTCGCACTTTCGACGCACTAAATCAACACGCCATCCCTCGATGGTCAAGTTTGATACGGCGAGTGATTCTGCGGGCATGCGGGTTCGGGCCCGTCCAGCAACACATCGCGCCCTCTCGCCCAATTGGTCTACTTGAGGGTGACTGGTGGAGTGTTACATGCCACGATATGGGCGTCGAGTTTGGCATCTGCCGTGCTGGAGAAGTCCCCTCCATGAGTGATCTCTTCGAACAGACATACAGGGTGCTCGGCGGGGATAGCGTCGTGGCGGAGTCAGCCTCGAAACTGGGGGTTGCGGCGGCCTCCGGGGAACAACAGGCGCTGCAACAGAACCGGCTCAGGTTTGCGTTGCTCAGGATCGGCCTGCGGCAGATCGTCGAGGCGCTGGGAGAGGATATTCCGTTTGTGATCCTCAAAGGGGAGCCCCTGTCGCGGCGGCTCTTCGACCAGCCCGAGTTCAGATCGACGACGGATGTCGACCTGCTGGTCCTGCCGGGGGATCACGACGAGGTGAGGCGGCGACTGCTGGGTCTGGGGTTCGTGGCGCGCCAGGAGGGCCCCCGAAAGTGGGCGTACAACCAGGAGGCGTTGGTGCACCCCGGGTCGTCCGTGGTCATGGAGATCCATTGGGCGATCGCGTTCCCGGCGCTCCCGCCGCTCCCCATCAAAGACCTCTTCGAGCGTAGGCGGTCCTTTGAGCTCGCGCCGGACCTCGATGTGCCGATTCTTTCGGACGACTGGACCGGGATCCATCTGGCGCTGCACTTTCATCAGCACATCGGTTGCGCGAAGTGCTTGCTCGATATGGCCGCCTTCTGTTCGCGGATCGCTCCAGGTCTGGACGCTTCGGCGTTTCAAGACCGGGTCGCCGAACTCGGGCTATCTGGTGTGGTGCAATGGCCGCTGCATACTCTAGAACTCCTCACGGGCGATCCGCCGCCGCTTTACCTGGCGGACGTGGATCCGACGGTGAGGGCCTGGGCGGTGGTAAGCGCGTGGGCGCTTCGCGGCTGCCTGAGCCGCCGCTTTCGTGGCGGCGTCCAGGACTCGTTGGCTTCGCTGAACCCGACCACTGGCCCCAGCGCTGAAGTCCTGCTACGAGCGCTCACTATGCTGACGGTCGACGGAACGGCGGAGAAGTCGCGGGCCTTCTGGCGGCCAATCCTTCATGGCCCCCACTTTCTCGGGCGAGCGATGCACAGATGGGGCGCGATCCGATAGGTTACTCGCAGGAGGCGATCATGGACGAAGAAGCGATTCGGGACTACTGCCTGGCCAAGGCCGGGGTCACCGAGGACTTTCCCTTTGGCGAAGACACCCTGGTGTTTCGTGTGGGAGAGAAGATCTTTCTGCTTATGGGGCTCGGCGAGGAGGACCCCTTCGTGAACCTCAAGTGCGACCCGGCGCGGGCCGTGGAGCTGCGGGGTACCTACGATGCCGTGCGGCCCGGCTACCATATGAGCAAGAAGCACTGGAACTCGGTGTATCTGCGGGGCTCCTTTACCGCGGCGGAGCTCCGGGAGTGGATCGACCACTCCTACGAGCTGGTGTCGAAGAAGCTCCGCAAGGCTGACCGGGTCGCGCTGGGGTTGGAGTGAGCTTTGCCGAGGAGCGACGATGAAAAGCCGATGGATGGTGGTATTGGGTCTGGTGGCCGCGGTGTGTGGCGGCGGATGTTCGGGGGAGGACGACCTGTGCCGGGGGGACCTGGAGGGGTACCAGGAGGGAGGGCTGGTGGCGACGTCGGTGAGCTTCGCGGTGGACTGCGAGCTGAATCGGACCGGGATGGCCAGGTTCGAAGCGTGCGAGGAGATCTGGTTCGAGGTGGAGTTCATCGATGGGTCGCGGGTGGAGTACGAGGGCCTCGATGAGATCGACGAGATGTTGTGGGATCTTAGCATCCGGGGGGACCACCCTGGACCCTGGCTGACCGTTGGCCTCTCGCCAGAGGCCGAGTTGTTCTCCGACGCGTTCCCATCCACGGTGTCCGTTTCGATCTCGGAGGAAGACTTCGATGAAGGCGTCTGGGAGATCGGGGACTTGCGCGGGGAGCTCGAAGACGACCACTGCGTTCACGAGGGGTCCTGCGTGTATCTGACCGTCTGGAGCTGGGGGGCAGAGGCCGACACCGACACCCTGCACTACCAGGGCGTCGGGGCCGGCGGAGAAGTGGAGATCCTCGCCGCGTCGACGGAGCATGAGGGTCGCGTCGCGTTCCGAGCCATGGAGCTGCCGCTGGGGGTGCCGCCGGGCCACTTCCGCGGCGAGCTTTTGTGTGTCGAGAGCGGACGCGTGTGGTTCGATAGGGAGACAGAACCCGAATCGCCGATCTGAGACCATGATCTACGCACTGATAGCCCTCGCCGCCGTACTCCTCGCCATGGTGGCGTACTTCTTCCTCGGGGGGCCGCGGTTGCCTCCGGGGACCGACGAGATCATCGCCGAGGTGTCGGGGCGGGATCTCTCCCATGTGGTGTCGGGGGAGACGGGGTTCGCCGAGGGGAGCGGGGTGCGGATCTGGTATGAGGATCGGTGGCCCGGGGGTGTGGTCGGCGAGGAGGTGGCGGGGACGGTGTTGCTGAACTTTGGGATCGGGGGGGATGGGCTCTTCTGGCCGCCGGCGTTCATGGCGGCCCTGGGGGAGGCCGGGT
>SKON01000209.1 GCA_007120035.1 Myxococcales bacterium | reverse complement strand
CGGCCACACCGGCACTGGCGAGAGCGGCCACAGCACAAGACAGGGACCTCAACGAGGGATCGAAGTGCTGGTCAAGAGCGACCGTCATATGGGGCATCCCTTCGAGGATCGAGGCGATCCATGAACTCAGGGTGCCCCGCGGTCCGTGCTCCACAAAGACGCGCACTCCGTCCTCGTAGGCCCTGCGAATCAACTCGGGAAAGCGAAGTGTCTGGCGCGCCTGGAGGAAGAGAGCGTCGCCAATGGCATCTTGCGCTGGCAGGTAGCTCCCACCGGTCCCGTGGCTGTATAGGGTGCAGGCGGTCTCGTAGACCTGACGGTCATGAATCGTTCGCCAGGTGTCTTCAAACATCTCAAGCTCTGGACAATGGACCACCACATCATAATCGACCCGGGTGGCGACATGCTGAGGGAGATCTCGGAGCACCTCTCCGATGGCTGGTCCGTGCCCGCCGAGGGTGACATCACAGGGGGCGTTCACGGCCAGCATGTGAACCAGGGGAGCCTCCTGGATGGCGTCGAGTTGCCGCTCCCTGAGTCCGACGATCCGCCAGGTCTCCCACCGCGGAGATTCCCCTCGTGGCAGGAGTCCGCTCCAGGAGCTCTGGAGCACTTCGAAGGCCCCACCCAGATGTCGCGTGAACGCCTCGGACTCGATGAAGTCTTCAAAGAGCCCATCGAAGTCTCGCCAGACACCGGTCGCGAGCAACGCGTTGGTCTCACCGCTGCTGTAGCCGATGGCGGCGTCGAAGTCCGGTAGAAAGGCCTTGGAGAATTCGCTGTGAACCTGGCTCAGGAAGCTGCTCGCCAGGAGTTTATCCAGCGGTGTCGGCTCCTCACTCAAGTCCTGGGAGTACAACCAGGCTGTCGCCCCGGGGACACCCTGGAACCGTTCCCTCAACGCCTGAACCAGCGCTGGAAACCCAAGGGTCAAGCGCCGCCCGGCCCCCTGATAGGCCGCCGCGGCGCCGGGGAATACCTGGGCCAGCTGACCGGGCTCCCAGCCTGGATTCAGGTGTCTCTTGTCCACAAAGACCTGGGGGCCCGGTGAGGTGCCATGGTCCAGATACTGCTGGAACGACCGGGTATGGGTCTGGAGCTCCTCTTGAGACTCCGCCACGATAAAGGCCTTCACACCGTTTCGCTCCACAACGTGGATCACGGGTGCTTCCAAGACGACCGGTCGAGTCGCGCGCACTACATGAGTTCGTATGGAAGGCGCCGAGGTAGAGTACGACATCACATCCACGCTCAGGCGCTCCGGCGTCGGAAGTGCGAGGGACTCCACGACGGACAGCAATCCCTGGGCGCTGTGAACAAGGGGCCCTTCGGACGTTCGATGATCGACGTCCGGGGCGAGGCCAATCTCCCCGAACGTGCCGAGAACTCGATCGCCATCGGCTTCCGCCAGATGCCGACTCTTCAGGACGAGGGCGACCGCCACGTCTGCCATGCGACTCGCCTCGGGGGGAGAGGTCGCCTGATGAGCTTCGTGGGTCCCCATCTCGACGGCCCCTACGATGGCGGCCTCGAGGTCGCCGCGGCGGATCGCATCGCAGGCCACCTCGAGGGCAACGATCCCGGAGTGCTCTTCCGCCGAGGTGGTGAAGGAATACCCGGCGAGGTCGAAGTGGGCGTTGAGTCGGTTGGCGACAATGTTTGGCAGGGACCCGATCACGGTCGCCGCGGTGAGGGGGAATCTGTCGGACTCCGGGAGTGACAATTCGACGCCATGCCTGACAATCTCAGGATCGGTCTGCATCCCCACGAACACTCCGGTTCGCTCCCGTGGAAGAGACGGGTGACCGGTCGTCACGGACTCCACAGCGTCGATGGAGGCGCGGAGCATCCAGAGTTGTTGAGGCAACGACTGCTCCAGATCCCGAGGCGGAAATCGCAGCCTCTGAAGGGGCAAGGTGACGCACTCCGGGTGGGACGGATCGGTGACGCCATCGAGGACTCTGGTGCGAAGATCGGCGATGGATTGGTCGAGATTTCCAGCGATCCCGAGACCGACGACCACCACGTCGTGGGGCTTCGGAGCCGGTGTGGCAGCAGCCATGGTGACGTGACCCGACGGGGGCCGCCATTGCTCGACGATGAGGTGGCTGTTGTTTCCGCCAAATCCAAAGGCCGAGATGGCAGCCCGGAGTGGTTCGTCACCGTCGGGCTCCCAGGGCACCGCTGTGTCGACGAGGCGGAACGGGGTCTCTTGCAACTCGGCGATCTGGTCGGTGGCATCGTCGATATGAAGGGTCGGAGGCAGTACTCCGTGGCGCATGGCCCCCAGAACCTTCAGAAGCCCGGCCATTCCGGCCGCGGTGATGGCGTGTCCGAGGTTGGACTTGTGGGAGCCTAAGAATAGGGGCCCGTCCCGACGGCCGATGGCCTCCTGGAGGCTCCGGACTTCGGTCCCGTCGCCCCGGGCCGTGCCCGTGGCGTGACACTCGACGTAGGAGATCGTGGCGGGGTCAATGCCACTCTTCTCGTAGGCGGCCCGGATCGCCCGCACTTGTCCGGCCCCGTCGGGCACGAGGAGTCCCTCGGATCGTCCGTCGTTGGACAGGCCGACCTCACGGATCACGCCGAGGATTTCGTCGCCGGCGTCGATGGCGTCGCCGAGACGCTTCAGCGCCACAAACGCACACCCTTCTGCTGGCACCAGGCCATCGGCGTCCTTGTGAAAGGGTCGCGTCTGGCCCGAGGGACTCAGGGCCTGCAAGGCCTGAAAGCCGATGTGAAGAAAGAGGGGATCGGCGCGATTCACCGCACCGGCCAGGGCGAGGTCAGTCTGCTGGGACCGAAGTTCTTCACAGGCCAGTTGGATCGCGTAGAGCGAGGATGCACAGGCCGCGTCGAGGGCCATCGCCTTGGCCTGGCGTCCCAGGGCGGGGCCAACCCGATGCGCGGGCAGTCCGCTCATAAATCGATGAGAAGCAGGAGGCCGCTCGGTTCCTCGCCAGACCGACTCCGTC
The DNA here is from genome assembly GCA_007120035.1 of Myxococcales bacterium. Lineage (GTDB taxonomy): Bacteria > Myxococcota_A > Bradymonadia > Bradymonadales > Bradymonadaceae > SKON01. The sequence continues at coordinate 36,079 of SKON01000209.1, read as the reverse complement.
CAGGCGGCGAGCTCCTCGGTGGGGAGCGAGAGGTTCCCGAGGAAAATGGCGAGCCGGGCAGTATCTGCGGGCTCCACCTGCCGATAGGCCTGCCGGGCCGTGTGGAGCACCCACTGGTCCAAGACGGGCATCCGTCGGACCTCCTCCGGGGAGAGGGCAAAGCCTCCAGGATCAAAAATCTCCTCAAAGCCGGAGACGTAGCCTGCCGGGTTGTTCCACCCCTCGCGCCCCATCGCCACAGGGGGGCTGATCCGCCAACGGGAGAGGTCGGGACGGGAGAGGAGATCCCTGCCCGCCAGGAGGTTTTCCCACAGGCTCTCCACAGAGAGGGAGCCGGGAAAGAGGCAGGCCTGTCCGACGATCGCCACAGGGGTAGAACGGCTCATACCAGAACGTCACCCCGAAAGAACATCTCCAAGCCGCGGATCGCCGCCCGGGTGCTCCCCGTGGCATCTCGAAAGTCGACGTCCGTGACGGTTTTATGGCGAGTGACCTCCCGGGTCTGGGCCACGAGATGGAGCGGCCCCGGGGCCTCGTCGATCCCGAGGTCCACGAATCGGGCCAGTCCGGTCGGGAGGTTCGTGCGACCATCGCGGGCCACGCCCTGAAGCAGCGCGAGCTGCAGCCCCGTGTCGAGAATCACCGAAGAAGAGGCCTCCCGGAGCATGGCTCGGGCGAAGTCATCGCCCACCCCGTCGAGGGTCTCCATCACCTGAAAGGCATCTCGATGAAAGAGGACGTCTCGGTAGGCGGAGTCGGCGTCCCACCTGGGGGTTGAGAACTGCTCCGGCTCATGGATCGGCTCCACCCGGGGTGCGACATCTCCGTAGGTTGCGGTGGCCCGGTAGTGGACCGCTCCATCGAGGTCCTGCAGCTCGAGGCGGACACGGCCGTCCACGTCCGGTGTTGCCACCAGGGCGAACCGAACCCCCACGTCGAGATCCTCGAAGTCGTCGAGGACGATCCCGGAGAGGACCTTGAAGTCATCGACGCTCTGAAGGTGGCGATCCCTGTGGGCAGTTCTGGCGAGGGCGGTCAGCGTATGGAGTGCAAAGGCGGCGGGAACGACGACGCGGCCATCGATGGAGTGCCCCCGCAGCTCCGGATGAGAACGGGGCCCCAGGCTGATCAGGGTTCGGCCCCCGGTCATGGTGGGGAGATCATCGCCGAGGACGATCTCCGTGGGGCCATCGGGGCTCAAGACTTCGTCGCAGAAGGCTTCGGCGCCGCCCTGGAGGTCGATCAACGACACCCCGCGGGCAGCGAAGTGCTTTCGGAGAGACTCGTCGACCATACCACCGTCCCAGGGTCCCCAGTTCAGGGAGACGCCCCGGCGGTTCGGTTCGTCGGCCCAGGCCGTGACGACCTTGTTGAGGGTCTCGTTCGCCATGGCGTAGTCGACCTGCCCGGGGTTGCCGGTTCGCGCGGCGACGGAGGAGAACACGACCAGACCTCGCAGGGGATCATCCTCGGTGACCTCCAGGAGGGAGCTCAACCCGTCGACCTTGGTGTCGAAGACGAACCGGAACTGCTCATCGGTCTTGTCGGCGATCCGGCGGTCGGCGAGGACGCCTGCGGCGTGGACGAGGATCGTGGGTGCGCCGTGGTCTTGACGGACGGTCTCGATCGCCGAGTGCAAGCTGTCTCGGTCCCGTACATCGGCCACCAGATAGCGCGCGACAGCGCCGGTGGCTTCGATCGCCTCGAGGGTGTCTCGGACCTCGCGCTCTCGGAGGATCTGTGTGGCCTGGCGGCCGAGCTCCGCCGGGGAGAGCGACTCCCCGGTCGCTTTCGCGCGCTCCAAGAGTGCTCGTTTGATCCCGGCGTCGTCCACAGCTCCGCGGGTCTCGGGAGGCTCGCCATTCAGAGCGGTCCGCCCCAGGAGAATCATCGTCGGTTTCGCGCGTCTGGCGAGGGCCACGAGGCAGGATGCTGTCACGCCACGGGCGCCTCCGGTCGCTACGAGGATATCGTCGTCGCCGACAAAGGGGCTCGTGGAGTCCTCGAGAGGGCGTGTCTTCGTGCAGATGGTGCGGCGAACACCGGCGGCGTCGATGCCGATTTCGATCTCCGGCCCTGCATCGGTGAGTTCCTTGAGGAGTCGCCGGGCCACCACTTCGGGCGTTGTGCTCCCGGTGTCAATATCCACGCCTCGAACGGACGCGAACTCCCATTCCCGGGCGGCGGTCTTGGCGAGCGCCGAAAATCCCCCCAGCCAGGGGGAAATGTCGCACTCCGGGTGTGACGTTACCCCCAGAACTCCGCCCCCATCCCAGGCCACGAGGTAGGTCTCGGGTCTGCCGGCGGCCAGGGTCCGAGCCGTCGAGAAGGCCCGCCGCTGGAATTCGAGGGCATCGGCGCGCTCGGCCGGCCTGTCCAAGCCGCGGAGGTCGATGAGCTGGGAAGCGGGACCGGCGAGTTCGTCACAGATCTGTGTGGAGTAGCCGGCTTGTGACAGGAGACCCTGAAGCTCTTCGGCGACGCCCTGTTGGTCCGCAAGAATCGTGATGGCAGAAGGCGTCAGGAGATTCCAACCCGCCGACGGTGCGTCGATCAACACGGCGACAGCACGTGTTGGCGCGACGGACACCGCCGACGGTTCAGGCTTTCCCAGGCGCTGTCCTCCCCCATCGGCGTCGGAGAAGTACCCGACAATCTCGCCGAGGGTCTTCAAGGCCGCCATGTCTCCAGGGTCGGTCTCCGGTAGGTCGGGGACCTGGTCCTGGAGAGCCGATAGGATCTCGACCCGTTTGATGGAGTCGATGCCCAGATCCGCCTCCAGGGCCATGGAGGGCTCAAGCATCTCCTCGGGATATCCAGTCTTCTCAGCGACCACGGTCATCAAGACCGCCTGCAGGTCTGAGGGCTGTCCGTTCACCTTCGGGGTCTCGTTCGCCGGGGCCGGGGTCGCCGGGGTCGCCGGCGCGGCACCGAGCAATTGCTGGAGGTGGTTCGTGATCTCCCCGAGGGTTCGCAGTGCGGCGAGTTCACCGGGGTCGAGGTCGGGGAGGTCCGAGACCTCTTCTTGGACGGCGGAGAGGATCTCTACCCGCTTGATCGAATCGATGCCAAGGTCGGCCTCCAAACCCATGGAGGGTTCGAGCATCTCTACCGGGTATCCCGTCTTGTCGGCGACGACGGTGAGCATCACTGCAGGGAGGTCCACCGAGGGTACACCGTTCGCCGGGGTCTTCGAGGGGCTCACCGGGGTGACAGCTCTGGGAGCTGGCGACGGGATGGTGGGAGAAGGCGGCGGAGCCGGGATGGGTGGTTGCGGCGGCTGGGGTCGCGCGGCCTGGGCCGGGCGCTGTGGAGCCGGTTGGGGAGCGGGCTGCGCGACCCTAGGTACATCAGTCGTGGTGGCCGACGGTTCCGCACCACACCAATGAGCGAAGGAGTTTTCCATCGCTCGCATGTAGGCCATTTGTGCCTGGGCGACGGATTCCTCCATCAACTTCAGATAGGCCATGTGGCTTTCTGCTAACGCCCGTTGGTAAGCAGCGAACGCGGTCGCTTTATCGTCACTCATAGGTGTTCTCGGGGAAGGCTTTGGGGTTGGGTTGGGTGCGGCGGTTTGCATCGCCGGGGTTTGACTCGCCGGGGTTTGACTCGCTCGGGAAGGCAGCGAGGCAGGTGCGGGCGGATTGGGGGGAGGCAGATCGTCTGGTGAAGGGGGTGGATAGGGGCGGTCGAAGTTTGCGCCGTTGAGGCGAACCGTGAACTTCGATCGGGGGATCTCCCGAGGGTCGATGGGGTCGGCGTATCCGTCCCAGAGCGCGTCAAAGGAGAGTTCCACGCCGAGAGCGGCCAGATGACCCAGGCCTTTGAGGAGGGAGAGGACGCCGTCTTGTCCCCGCCGATCGAGGCTGACGATCTCCACTTCTTTTCCGCGCAGGATTTGCCGAACGAGGTTAGAGAGGACCGAGCCGGGGCCGATCTCAAGGAAGGTCGTTGCGCCCTCCTCCACCATGGCCTCGATGCTCTCGACGAATCGTACGGGGCTCTCGATCTGACGAGTCAGAGTCTCGCGGATCTCTTTCGGAGTGAGTCCGTGGGGCTGGGCGGTGACGTTGGCGTAGATCGGAACCGTGGGGGCGCCGAGCTTTACGCCACCGAGAAACTCCGCGAACGGGACCGTGGCGTCGGCGACGACGGGGGAATGGAAGGCTGTGGCGACGGGTAAGCGGGTGAAGGCCACAAGGCGTTCTTCCAGAAACGCCTCGGCCGCCTCGACCGCCTCGGTGGGGCCGGAGATCACCACCTGGCGAGGGCCGTTGTCGTTGGCGATCTCGACGGCGGCTTCGCACTCCTCCAACATCTCTCGAAGCTCGGCGGCGCTGGCTCGAACGGCGGTCATCGCTCCCGAGGTAGACGCCGCCGCCTCGGCCATCAACTCACCGCGGCGGCGAGCCACGTCGACCATGGCGTCGACGTCCAGTACGCCTGAGGCCATCAGGGCCGTTACCTCGCCGAAGGAATGACCCGCCACGAGATCCACGGAGAGGCCGAGGGCTTGCAGGAGTGACCACTTGGCGGCACTGTCGACGCCGATCGCCGGCTGGGCCCACTCGGTTCGGGTGAGCTCCTCCTGCTGCGCCCCTCTGGCGAGGTCATCGAAGACCGGCGGAGGAAAGACCTTTCGAGCCAGCCCGGGATGTCGATCCGAGGCCTGGTCCCACACGCGACGAGCTGCATCAAAGTGAATGGCCAGGTCCATGCCCATCTCCACGTACTGGCTGCCCTGCCCAGGGAAAAGCCCTGCTAGCTGGCCGGTGTGGCGGGTGTTGTGGCGGAACACGGCGCCGGCGGGGGTCTCAAACTCCGGTGGGGCATCACCCTCGGACAGGAGTCGGTCGCCCAGGGTGCGACATTGCTCGAAGAGATCCGAGAGGGACTGAGCGACGAAGGTGAGCCGAAATGAAGCGTCGGCGCGGAAAGACTCTTGGCTGGTGCGGGCGAGCGTGGCGAGGAGCTCTCGTTGGTCTTCGGAGCGCTCTGGGACACGGTTTTGTTGGTCCCTGAGTGCGACAATCTGGCCGTGTAGACTGGCGATCTCATCATCGGAGAGGCAAAAGAGTTCGGCCGGGAGCGCGCGGATTCGTTGGGGACGATGAGGGCCCTGGTACTCCTCGAGGACGACGTGGAAGTTGCTGCCGCCGAAGCCAAAGGAGCTCAAGCCCGCTCGCCGAGGGTGTTCGGCGCCCCGGATCCACGGTCGAGACGCGGTGTTGATGTAGAAGGGACTCTTGTCGAGGGGGAGCCTATTGCTTGGCTCTTCGACCTTGATGGTCGGGGGGAGGACCTTGTGAAGGAGGGCCATAACCACCTTGAAAAGACCGGCGGCGCCGGCGGCGGCTTTGGTGTGGCCGATCTGGCTCTTCACGGAGCCCAGGGCGCACCAGGCCTCATCGATGTCGGTGTCGGTGTCGCCGAAGGCCAGTCGAAGGCCTTCGAATTCGGCGACATCACCGGCGCGGGTTCCAGTCCCGTGGGCTTCTACGAGTTCGATGGTCTCCGGTCCCACCCCGGCCTGTTCATGGGCTCGCCGCAGCGCCCGGGCTTGCCCCTCGGGGAGCGGAGCGTACACGGAGAGGGAGCGGCCATCTGAGGCGGAGCCGATTCCCTTGACCACGGCGTAGACCTGGTCGCCGTCGCGCTCGGCGTCTTCGAGGCGCTTCAGGGCAAACATCCCCAGGCCCTCCCCCATCAGAGTTCCATCGGCGCCGTCGGCGAAGGGTCGGCAGTCTCCGGAGCGGGAGAGCGCCGGGGTCTTCGTGAAGCACATGTACATGAAGATGTCGTTGAAGCAGTCCACCCCACCGGTGATAACGACATCGGAGGTCCCCAGGTAGAGCTCCTGAAGGCCCATGGAGAGTGCCGAGAGGGAGGAGGCGCAGGCGGCGTCAGTGATGCAGTTGGTGCCGCCGAGGTCGAAGCGGTTGGCGATCCGACCGGCGACGACGTTGCCGAGGAGTCCAGGGAAGGTGTTCTCCTGCCAGGGGGTGTATTTCTCGGCGATCCGATCGCAGATAACCTGCGCCTTGTCCTCGGGGATCCCCTCCTGGCGCAGAGCAGCCAGCCATTGCGGGCGTTGGAGACGAGCGGCGGCCTGGATCAGGAGTTCTTGCCCGGCCGTGACGCCGAGGATGATGCTCATGCGCTCCCGATCCATGGTGTCGAACTGCTCGGCGAAGGCGTCTTCGAGGACCTGGCGGGCCACGATCAGGGCGATCAGCTGAGTGGTGTCCGTGGCCGGGATCACCTTGGGGGGGATCCCGAACGCCACGGGATCGAAGTCCACCTCGGGGAGAAATCCACCCCTCTTGCAGTAGGTCTTATCGGCGTCGCCCGGGTCGGGGTCGAAGTAGTCCTCGATGAGCCAGTGGGAGGGGGGCACGTCGGTGATCAGGTCGTTTCCTTCCAGGATATTGCGCCAGAATCCACCCTTTCCAACAGAATCGGGGAAGAGCGCGCTGACACCAACGACCGCGACATCGGGGCACCTGGGGGGTTGAAACACCATGAAACCATCTCCGGTACAGCGGGTACTCTATACGCAAGTCTCGTCGCCGAACGCGACGGGAGCGGGAGCATACAAGGTAGATTTCAGAAGGTACAGCGCTGGCATGTTCAGCCCAATTCGATGGGCCGTGGGACCCACTGGAAGGCCGCCGGCGGCATGGGGCATCCGTAGGTTCGGAGCTGGTGGGCGCGGGTGACGACAGCGGCCCCCTCCAGGAGGTTCAAGGCCATCTGGGCGACCTGCCGGTGCTCCCAGGGCTCCAGGAAGGTGCCGCCGACCCACTGGTTGAACGCCCCCTGGGCGGGCCCCATCCAGATCTGATAGTCCATTCGGCGGTCTTCGGTCCCCTGGATCGACCACTTACTGGAGAGGCCCAGGTACCATCGGCAGACCAGGGCCAGGCGGTGCTTCTCGTCAGACTCCGCCCGTTGGAGTTGTGTAGGATCAGCGTCTCGGAAGTAGTCTGCCGTCTGGGACCAGATCTCTTCCATGGAGGCCTGGAAGATCTCTCTCTCGAGGCGTTCGCGAATCTCGGGAGGGATCTCGTCGATTCCGTCGTAGAGAGAGTAGATCTCGAAGAGCTTTCGGGCCCGTTGGGCGAAGAGAGTTCCGCGACGGAGCACTTGGACTTCGACGCCCATCTCGAACATATCGCCGGCGGGGGCCATGGTGCAGTCGGAGAAGGACGCCTGGGCGAGCATCGCCTTGGCGGTCGGTGACTGGGCGGCCTCGACAGAGGCCTGATTGATGGACCCGGTGAGGACGAAGTCTGCGCCCAGGGCGAAGGCTGCTGCGACAGCCTCGGGGGTACCGAGACCGCCGGCGGCTCCCAGGTGGACCTGGGCGGCCCCCGGGTGTTCCCGGGCGATCTCGGAACGGAGCGCGGCGATCACGGGAAAGAGCGCCGAGAGGGGTCGATTGTCCGTGTGGCCTCCAGAGTCGCTCTCGACGATCAGGTCCGTGGCGACCGGCAGGTCCCTGGCGAGTCGAGCCTCGTCACGGGTGAGTAGTCCCTGTGCCACGAGCTCGTCGAGGATTCGAAGGGGCGGTGGCGACAGAAAAGCGGACGCAACCTCGGGCCGTGAGATCTTGGCGAAGAGTTTGTGGGGACGGCGGGTTTCGCCGTCCGGTCCTGCAGCGAGTCCGGAGGCAGAGAATCGCACCGCTGCCGGAGTAAGGCGCATAAATGCCGACGCCGACACCCGTCGGACACCGTGGCGGAGAAAGAGCTCCACCGTGGCCATCTCCAGACCTGGCTCTTGGGGGGAATGGATCAGATTCGCCCCCCAGCTGGCGCCATGGGCGTCGAGCTCCGAGGAGGTGACGCGGAGATACTCCTCCATCTGGTGGAGTGAGAGCCCGGCGGTCCCCAGAAACCCCAGCATCCCTGATCGTGCCAGCGCGATCACCATGGCGGGACTGGCGATACCGTTGGCCATGGCGCCTCCCACGTAGGGAAACCGCACCCCATGGGTCTCGCAGAACCCCCGATTGCCGAGCCACTCGGGAAAGAGAGGGGGCAAGGTTGCCAGGTGTTCGACGCCCGCCGGGGTCTGACCGAAAGCGACTCCGATCGCCCCGGAGCCGGGGTCTCGGATGATCAGGGCGGTGTCCCGGAAGCGTTGGGCCGCATCTACAAGTTGGGGGCTGTCGAACGACAAGAGACTCACTCCTGTGCCTGCGGAAAATCTCGTCTACTGGGAGAGGTAACCTGCCCGAACAGTGTGGAAGGGTCAAGCCGGACCCCGGGGAGAAACGACGGTCGCCACCGGAAGAAATCGATACCACCAGTGGAAATTGTCACGCCCGGAGTGCGACAATTCTGAGGGGTGGTGGGACGATCAGTCGTCCTGATCGTCAGCGGGTCGACCGAAGCACCAGTGGCGCCAGAGGAGCCGTTGTTCGGCCTCGTCAAGGAAGGGGTCTCGGAGGAGATCGCGGGTTCGGACCATGCGATAGAAGCGAAGGGTGTCGAGGCGTTCGTCACCGAAATGATGCTGGTTCCAGGTTCGGCAGACATACGAAGCGTAGGGGCCCCGGTCGTTAGAACCGGTGGAGTCGCGGATGGTCTGCAGGTAGAGGCGCCATCGATAGTTCTTGTAGATGGCGTAGGATCGAAGCTCCGACGGAGGGTCCCAGGCCATGGGCTCAGGAGTCAGGTGAATCGGTCCCCCGGCGAAGAGTTGAACCTCCGTGCCGTCGAGGAGGGTACCGTGAATGACGTAGTAGTTGGACCACAGGTAGGGGCTGACAAACATTCGCCAGTTCTGGTGGATCCGCAGGGACCTCTGAAAGCGCCGAAGCTCCACCGGGGAGTGCCACTCACCGGTGGAGCCGTACACGACGCTATCCACATTTGAGTAGAGCATGTTCGTCATCAGGAGAGCGGAGAGTAGAGTCACAACCAGCCCAGCCCTGACACGGTACGGCCGAAACTCCAATCCCTGCGTCAGATGTCCCGTGACGTTCCGGTTTTCAGCGATCCATCGGTAGAGGGGATCTCCGACGAACGAGAGAGCACGCAGCGGGTAGTACAAAACGAATGCCCAGGGAGAGACCGAGATAAGAAGAAGAAACGCCCCATACCGATCATGCAGGGCGCCTTCACCATCACGCACGATCCAGGAGTTCCGCTGGGTCATCTCTTCGACAATCGTCGGATCCGCAGACGCGGGGAGAACTGCGGTGGAGTTGGGCAGGAGGAGCTGGCGAATCAAGAGCGCCGCCTTTTTGCAGAACCCACAGTCGGGATGGAAAAAGATCGTGGTCTGGGATGCTCGCTGAACGCGGGCGGTTCGAGACCATCGATCCCAGAGGGTAGCTGGAAGGGCAGGCAGAAGACCCAGGGTCGAGATCAGGGGGAAGAGACCGACCGCCACAGTGACGGCCAACCCCAACTGCATCAGGGTCAGAGCGCCGATGGCGATCCATCGCAAGCGTGGGAGCCAACGATGTCGCACTCCGGGAGCGACAAATATGAAGAACATGAGCAACGGACCGACCCCTTCGGCGACCAGTGTAAAAACGGTCTTCGCCTGGGTGGCCCAGAACGGTTGAATCTGGACCAACCAGGCGCCAAAGGGGGTTACGTACTCTGGACTCAGAGAGTAGAAGACAGCGGTCATGTCAGGAAAACGCCAGGAGCCGTCTTCGAGCTTCAGGAGGACGCTGACGAAATACACTAATGGCATCTGAAGGATCAGTCCCGCGGTGGCGAAAGAGGTGACTCGGGTGGGAAACTCTTTGACCGTATTGAGGGCTGCGTCGACGGAGAACCGTGCGGCCCAGGGAGTCAACGCCCCCCAGAGCAGCAAGAGGCACAGGAGTGTGTCTCCCCGATGATCGATCGGAGGTGTGCGGTTGAAGAGGGAAACCATCAGGATCCAGGTCGCGATCGACGCGAACCGGGTCTTGTAGCCCACTAAGAGCATCAGGGCTAAGACGACTTGAACCGCGAAGAGGAGGACTTGCCACCACAGTTCGCCGCGGATCATGTGGAAGGAGACCCAGAAAGGGTTCTGGCTCCGTGACAGCCAGTGGTCCCGAGGGTAGATGCCATCGTCAGTGAAGAATTCAGTGACATCCTGAAAGAGGATCGCCAGCGTCGCGAGGACTGTGATGGCCGCCACGATGCGCACCACCGCGAGGGTTCGCAGGTCGATACCGAAGAGGTCCGACACCCAAGAGTTCTTCTGAAGTCCCATGATATTGAGGCCTACGTCATGATGTCTCAAGGAAGTCGGCGATTTGGGGCCAGATCTCGGCGGATACGCGACGACCGACCAGGAGGTCCCAGTGGCCATAATGATCGCGATCACCGAGGTCAGGCCCACGGATCTCTACCGTCGCGTTCCCGCCGATCAAGCCGGCGGTATGTTCCACAGCCTGCGGGTGGACCTGGGCATCTCTGCTGCCACCGATGAGATGGATGGGAAAGGCGATCCGGTCGGCTTCCTCGACGAGACGAAAGCCGGAGCGAAGTCGAAGCCCCTCGGGGTCGAATGTGGTCGCCAGGCTTCGCAATAGAGACACAGGAATCGTGTGAAAACACCGGGCGTGGAGCTCACGGCTCACGAGAGGGTCGATATTGGAAGGCCAAGCGTTGAAGACCTCCAAAGCATCCAGACCGCGGCCAAACGCGGGAGAAAGCAGGTGGATCAAGGTGCCGTAGGGAATGGCAGTCATCCGTTGCAAGACCGGACGGATCGCCAAAAGGGTTTCGAAACCGGAGCCTCCTACCTTGTAGTCCAGTGCGGATCCGACGGCGACGCCGCGCTCCACGGGACTCTCGGGGTACAGCATCCCGTAGGCCATCAGAAGGATTCCCCCCATACTATGGCCTACCCATTGCACCCCATCAGCGCTGCTATACCGTTGGACTCCTTCCAGGATCGCCGGGAGGTCCAGGGTCAGATAGTCTTCGAGACTCCAGTCGAATCGGTGGGGGCGGCTCTCTCCATGGCCACGAAGCTCCGGAAGCCAGACATCATGACCCCGATCGGCGAGCCATCGAGCCAGAGACAGGTCCGGGGAGAAGTGAAACCCCTGGTGATTGGCGGCGAGGCCGTGAAGGAGCATCACCGCGACTCCCCGGCGGGCGCCGGGGCGCCGGACCCGACGTAGATGGAGTTGCACCCCATCATCGGTGCGCACGAGGTATCGCTCGGCCGGCTCCGGACGACGCAAGAAGCGCTTGAACGGACGAGGCCGTTCCACGAAGTGGTGGAATCGGTGAATCATGAAGCTCTCCGGAGGCTGCTGACGGATCGGCGATGGGGTGATGAGCCTCATCAACGACCTGAATCAGGTACCCCGGTAGAGTAACGGTTGTCCAATCGGGATCAAACTGGAGATCGGAAAAGTCGTTGCCCAATCAGGGGGATGTCGCACTCCGGGTGTGACCATTCGGGGTGATAGAAGGGGCCCCGGGGACAGTGCAGGGCGGTCTTCAGAGGCGTCTCGTCGCCGTGGGTGCCGCCGCCGGGGAAGCTGACCTCGCCGCAGTGTTCGGTCATGGTATCGGGGCGCCTGGTGAAGATGGGGTGGAAGCCCCCCTGGATCTCCGTGAGGCCGACGAGGACAGCAGCGTGGCGGAGGAGGCTAACCCCGGGAGGCAGTTCACGTAGATCAGGCGCGAGGAGCGGGAGAACCCCCGGGGTACGCGCTGCCCAAGGGGGTTCCCGGGGGTGAACTCAACTGCGGATCCAGGCTTTTGCCTTTTCGTATTCCTGAGGGCTGAAGAAGCGCGCGTCAGCTTTGGTGAAGGTATCGGCGGTCTTGGACAACCACCGATGCCATCCCTGGTCGCCGACGATGGCGAAGCGGTCGAACTCAGTGATGTATTCGGGGGTGAGCTTCATGTCTTCGATGAACGCCGAGGGCTCGACGCTGTCGAGGTTTCGCATATCGCCGAAGAACCGGACGGTGTCGCTATTGGAGATGGCCGCTCGGATAGCGTCGTGGATCTCCTGCACCTGCTCTTTGGTGAGCCCCCCGTCGAATTCATATGCGACGACTTCTGGGGTATCGATGTCGATCTTCTGTGTCATGTCTAACCTCCAGGTGGAGAAAGGTGGTGTCGAATGTGGGAAAAGCATGGGCACGAGGGGCGGATCATCAAGGTTTTTCTCGATAATCTAAGGGTTTGCGCGTAGCGGCGTCCCGTCTCCAGGTACTTCTGGATGGCCTGGTAGGCCAGGGCGATCTCCTGAGCAAGATGGGTAATCATGGCCCCTTTTTCGGGGTCGGCGACGAAGTTGTCGGGGTGGTACTTGCAGGGGGATGTCGCACTCCGGGTGTGTCCATTCGGGGTGGTGGAAGGGGCCCCGGGGTCCCGGTGGTTTTGGTCTCGGGGTGGTGGTGGATGTTGGCACTCCGTGGGGGAGATGTCGCACTCCGGGTGTGACCATTCGAGGTCAGGAGAGGTCGGTCTGGTGGGGAGGGTGGGAGGCCGGTCGATGGGGTGTGTCTTCCAGGGGGTGACGGCGGGTTAGAAGAGCCAGGGCGATGAGGAGGAGGGAGAGGGCGACGTGGGGCCACCAGAGTTGGTAGGCGTAGAAGCCGAAGTAGAGGACCGAGAAGAGGAGGGTGGCGCCGATGAGGAAGTCGAAGGTGATGTGGGTGCGGAGGTTGATCATGGGGAAGACGCCCCACTCGTAGTCGGTCAGGACGCTGTAGATGACGAGGGCGATCCCGAAGAAGAGGGGAAGCCAGACCACGGGCCCGCCGATGTGGTAGGTGTTGGTCAACCATGGCAAAGCGATGAGGAAAGCGGCGATAATATAATCCAGGAAGCCGTGGAGGTTGGTGGAGAGGAAGCGCATGGGGATCGGCCCGGGTGTGGGTTGAAGGATTGGGTGGGTCCTAGAAAGGTAGGTACCGGTGGGTGATGTTGGAGGTAGGATTGCGGGGGGATGGCGAGGTGACTATTGTGAGGGCGTGAGTTCACGGGCGCAGGAGAGGTGAGGATGAGCGGGAGCGGAGCTGGGATCGGGCGCCGGGAGTTTCTGGGCGTCATGGCGGCGTTCGCAGCCAAGGTGGGGCTGGGAGGGTTGGGGTGGGGATGTCGAGGGACGGACCCGGAGGAGTGGGAGGATCTGCCTCCAGAGCCGCCGGAGCTGCCGGAGGGCCTCTTCCAACTCGGGGTCGCCTCGGGAGACCCGTTGTCGGATCGAGTGGTGATCTGGACGAGGCTTGCGCCCCAACCGCTCGAGGATGGCGGCATGCCAAAGGAAGAGGTGCCGGTGATCTGGGAGGTGTTCGCCGACGAGGACCTCACGGAGCTCGTGCAGACCGGGTGGGTGTGGGCGGTGCCAAAGTGGGCCCACTCGGTGCACATCGATGTAGAGGGGCTGTCCCCTTCGACTCGGTATTGGTACCGGTTTCGAGTCGGTGAGGAGATCAGCGCGACGGGGCGGACAAAGACCTTTCCGTCCCCTCAGGAGAGCCCGGAGCAGCTCCGGCTGGCACTGGCGTGCTGCCAGAAGTATCGGGACGGCTTCTACACCGCTCACGACCATCTGGCGCGGGTCGAGCTCGACGCAGTGGTCTTTCTGGGAGACTACATCTACGAGTCGGGGAACGTCACCGATGTGCCCGGGAGGCTCCCGGTAGACGTGGACCGGGTCACGGACCTGGAGGGATTCCGCTCCCGGTACGGGGGGTACCGAATGGACCCGTCTCTACAGGCCGCCCATCACGCCCACCCCTGGATCATCACCTGGGATGATCACGAGGTGTCGAATAATTATGCCGGGTTCGAGCTGGCGGCAAACCGGCAGGACGATGGGGATCCTGTGGAGATGCGGACCGCGGCCTACCAGGCGTGGTTCGAGCACATGCCGGTGCGGATCCCGTCGTTCGAAGATCCGGCGTTCATGAAGATCTACAGGACCTTCGACTTCGGAGATCTGGCCCGGATGGTGGTCCTCGATACCCGGCAGTACCGGGACCCCCAACCCTGTGATGATGAGATCGGCCTGGCCTGCCCCGAGATCTACGAGGGCGGCCGGACCCTTCTGGGCGACGAGCAGCTGACGTGGCTACATGGCGAGCTCGTGGAGTCGCCGGGACACTGGAACCTGATCGCCCAACAAGTGCTCTTTTCACCGGTGCTGATGGAGGTAGGGATCGCAAACCCAGATCAGTGGGATGGCTACCTGGACGATCGCCAGGCCGTGTTGGATCTGATGGCCGACCCGGGAGTGACCAACCCCATGGTGCTCTCGGGAGACGTACACGCGGCGGGGTTCGCCGAGCTCTACGCCGACCAACATGACCGGGAGTCTCCACGGGTGGCTCTGGAGGTGTTGACGACCTCGATTAGCTCCGGCGGGGATGACGTCGACGAGTTGGCCACGGCCGGGGAGGCCCTGATCAACGCGAGCCCCCGAGCTCACTACTTCGACGGACAACATCGAGGGTTTGCCCTGCTCGATCTGACCCGGGACCAGTGCCAGGTCACGTACTACGCGGTGACCACCGTTCGGGAGCCCCAGGCGGATCTCACGATTGCTGCGCGGTTTCGGGTCCACGCCGGGGACCTGTCGTTCGAGCGGAGAATTTAATGCGGTGACAGACATGTAATGATTCGTATATCGTTTGCGGCCTTATGAATCGGGAAGACTGAGGAGAGGCGAATGAATCGCTCCAAGAAACACTGGATCTGTATGGCGACGGTGTGTTTCCTCGTGTTTTCGTTGTGGGCCTGCGGGGAACCGGAGGACGGGGACGATCACGGGGTGGTCGCCGGGGAGGGAGAGCACGGAAAGCCCACCCTCTACGGCAGTGGCTGGGAAGAGCCGGCCGGGAAAGCCGACGCGATGCAGGGACGTCCCGGTCTGCCGGTGTCCGTGGACGACTCGGAGACCGCGGTGTGGGAGGTGCGAAACGCCTGGGAGGATCGGGACACCACAGAAGCCCGACAGGCCGGGCTCGCCTGGGAGGAAGACAGCGGCCTGAGTTGGGAAGAGAAGTTCCAGGTGTGGGTGGAGTCCATGCCGGCCATCGACCGTCCCGGGCATGGAGAGACATTTCTGCTGACCACGCCCTTTGGGGTGGAGGTGCCGGCGCCGGCGCTGGAGTGCGCCGAGTTGGCGATGTTTCTTCGGATCGCCTTCGCCAGCTGGTATGGGCTGCCCTACTTCACGGAAGCCCTCGATGGGCACCGGCAACGCCTGTACTTCGGGCACTTCGGGATCCGGACCGCCGAGGGGCGATACGGGCGGATGGCGAACTTCCGAACCCAGTACAACGACTACTCCGATCAGGCTGCGGCGATCCTCGCCGGAGAGGCGGACTGGCCCAGCGACCCCGAGCTTGCGAGGCGAAGCATCCCGGGTTCATTCGATGATGCACAGCCGATGATCGGACCCGATGCCAACGCCGGGGCGTACTTCGACCGGGTGTTTTTGAACAAGCGGGTGGGATACTTCCTGATGATGCAGCTCACCTACTTTGGGTCCGTGAACCTGGCAGACCCTGTGAACACCTTTCACGTGGTGCCGGAAGCGACCCGTCCAGGAGACGTGCTCCTCCACCGGTGGCAAGCCACGGGGATCGGGCATGTGATGGTGGTGATGCGGGCCGAGCGGTTCGGCTCGGGGGCGGCGATGCGGATGGAAGCCGAGGTGGCGTCGGGCTCGATGCCCCGCCGGCAACCGTTGTGGGAGAACCCGGTGTCGACGCGGCGAAACTTCACCAACAGCTACGCAGGCGGCCCGGGGTACGGGCAGTTCAATGGGGGATTGAAGCGGTTTCGAGCGGCCACGAACATCGATGGTCGGTGGACCAATGTGGTGCCCGCATCGATGGCCGGAGACTACCTCCCGGCCACGGCCAGACAGCGCATCGAAGAACGCCCCTCCCGATATGAGGATCTGTTGACGGAGCTCCAACCGACGGAACAGCTGCAGGCGATGGCCGGGGTCGTAGAGCAGCATCGGGCCCACCTGCGAAGCTATCCGGCGAGCTGCGCGGCGCGGACGCGACGGGAGGATGCGTTCAATGAGTTGTACCTCCTCGGTGAAGAGCTGGGGATGACCCGAGAGGAGATCGACGAGACCTACCGAACCACGGAAGACTATGTGTTCGCCGAGCTCGTCTACGGCCAGTCCAAGACCTGCTGCTGGAACTCGACGACCCCGACGATGTACCAGCTGGCGATGGAGATGAATCAAGAGATCATCGACGCCGCGGGAGCAGAGAGCTGCCCCGATCTGGTGGTGTTCAAAGGTCGGGCTGATGGAGGCGACGGATTTGAGGTGTTTCGAGAATATGCAGCGGCCCGCGAGTTGGGAGACGCCTGGGTTGCCTGGAGCGCCGATGAGACCTGCCCTCAGGCAAACGTGTCGCAGGATACTGAGGTGGGTCATCAGTGGACCCCCTTCTGCTCACTGTCGCTGGGAGAGATCGTTCCCGTGGATCCTGAGGATCCGGAGACGACGGTGCATCACGTCACCAACGATCAGGTGTACCCGATCCCGGACAATGATCCCGACGGGGCGCGAAGCCCGGTGGAGGTGGATGTAGACGGCGTGGTGGTATCCGTCGCTGTGGATGCGGAGATCACTCACACTTGGCGGGGAGATCTGGTGGTGTACCTGGTCTTCGACGGAGTGCCCGTGGAGGTAAAGCGGGGCTCGGGCTGGGAAGACGACCTGATCTTGGACGAGATCGTGGTGGAGGGATTCGCAGGCAAACAAGCTCGGGGAACCTGGGAGCTGTGGGTGGTCGACACGATGGCCCAGGACGTGGGGCAGATCGAAACGTGGACGCTGCGGTTGACCATCGAGTCTTGAGCGGTCAGGAAAATGACTGAAGGGCTTGCCGGACCCACACGAGTTCTGCCTGAAGGACGCCGAAGGCCTCGTCAGCGCCGTCGAGATCAGCGATCCGTCCCATCTGCTCCAGGCTCTGGGCGGCTTCTACGGCGGCCGCCGCGGCGAAGACGTGAGTGGACCCTTTGATATCGTGAGCGCGGCGAAAAACCTCGTCGGTGTCGCCCTGGTTGATGGCCCACTCCAGGCGGGTCATCCAATCAGGGGTCTCCCGAAGGAAGATCTCGATGAGCTCCCGGAGCATCGCCTCGTCGCCACCGAGCCTTTTCAAGGCGAGCTGCAGGTCGACGACCTGGCGATCAGGCTGGTCCTCAAAGGTCCGCACGACTCCTCCGGGATTGGGTCACCTCTTCAAGTAGTGCATACAGAGTGCGCGCCGTGACGGGTTTAGGCAAGTACCGATCGATCCCGGCGGCGAGGATCTCCTCCCGATCTTCTTCGAGGACATGAGCGGTGAGGGCGATGATCGGCAGGCGTCCCCCCCAGGACTCGGCTTCTCGGCGACGGATGGCCCGGGCGGTTTGAATGCCGTCGAGTTCGGGCATCTGGATGTCCATGAGGATCACATCAAAGTCTCGGTCTTCGGCGAGGATGGAGAGGGCCTCCTGTCCGTCTTCGGCCAACACGGCCTCATGCCCGACGCGCGTGAGAAGGCCGATGGTGACCTTCTGATTGATGGGGTTGTCCTCGGCGAGGAGGATCCGCAGCGGTTCGAAGGCCGGAAGCTCCGAGGCGTGCGGCTCCTCAGGCGGCTCGTCGGTGGGAGAAAGGAGGAGGCGAAACCAGAAGGTGCTGCCTTCCGGAGAGGAGTCAAAGCCGATCTCGCCGCCCATCAATGCCACGAGTTGGGAGGCGATGGTCAGCCCGAGACCGGTTCCTCCGTAGCGTCGAGTCGACGAGGGATCTCCTTGTCGAAAGGCGTCGAAGATGGCGTCCTGAAAGTCTTCGTCGATCCCAGGGCCGGTGTCGGAGACGGAGAAGAGAAGTTGGAGGTCCTCTCCCCGGTGCTCTTCGACGTCGACGCGGATCTCGATCTCGCCGTGATCGGTAAACTTGATGGCGTTGGAGATCAAATTGAGGAGGACCTGGCGAAGGCGATCGGGATCGCCCTTTAGATAGGCCGGGACCGCGTCATCGACCTCGAGGTGGAGGGAGAGCTCTTTTTCTGTCGCCCCCATAGCGAGGGTCTTCATAGACTCGTCGACGATCTGATGAAGGGAGAACGGGCGGGGGTGGATCTGAAGGCGAAGAGCTTCGATCTTGGAAAAGTCGAGGATGTCGTTGATCAGGTGGAGGAGCTTTCGGGCAGAGGTCTCAGCGAGCTCCACGTACTCGCGATGTCGAGGGTCGAGCTCGGAGCGCTCCAGAAGTTCGAGCATTCCGAGCACGCCGTTCATCGGAGTCCGGATCTCGTGGCTCATCTTGGCGAGGAACTCGCTCTTGGCTTCCGTGGCAGCTTCGGCCTGCTGGCGGGCGTTCTCGAGTTCCCGGGTGCGCTCTTGGACAAGGAGAGCCACCTGATCGGAGCGACCCATCACGACGAAGACCAGCGCGGCGAGGAGAACGGTGCTGAAGAACCCTACCACCAGAAAAGCAAGGGGGACCTGGGAGCGATGAGCCTCTCCATAGGTCGGGCGGGCGACCACGTGGGCGAAGAAGTTTCGGCCTTCCACCTGGAGGGGGTGGGTGTGATAGAGGAGCCCTTCGCGGGCCGCGTCATCGGGATGCCAGATCCCCGGTGCTCCGGCCGTGGAGACGTCCAGGCTCAGCCGGTAGTCATCGTCTCTTGCCTCCAGAATATAGAGGTCCAGATCGGGAAGAAATCCGCGAAGGGTAGGAGCGTCGGGAGCTCGGACCCGACCGACGATGAGGATCACTCCCTTGAGGCCTTCTCGGCGGTCTTCCACGGTCTCGCGGGGGATGTCGTCGAAGAATACGGGGGCGAGCACCAGGAAGAACTGCTGCGGCTCCTCCACTTTGAAGGGTAAGAGCTGGAGGGGTCCCAGGAGCGAAGGGCGGCCGGAGTCACGGACGTACTCGATGGAGGCGACGACCTCCGGTTTGGTGGCCCAGTCGAAGCCTGCCGCCCAATTTCCGTCGGAGCCTGCGAGAAAGACCGATGGGAAGTAGAACTCCCTGGGAGGTGCGGAACGGAGGTGCCCGTCGGACTCGGGGTGCAGGATCTCATAGGGTTCGCCGCGCATTCGCGAGGCCCAGGCTTCATGGTCGGAGCGCTGGGAGTGGGTGACAGGAACCACCCAATGAGCGGATTCCACCCGGGGCAACTCCACGGCGAAGGTGTCGACGAAGATCTCGAACTCGTGACGCTCGACAAGGATGGACCCCTTGAAGAAGGCCACCAGCCCGAGGGAGGTGACCACCAGGGAGTCGATCTCGCGCTGAAAGAGGTTGGCCAGGAGATTAGCCTCCTGCTCAAAGGAGAGATGGCGCAGGTCCTCTTCGGCGTGAGTCAGTGAGAGGAAACTCCAAACGGTCAGGAGGCTGCCGACCAAGAGCACCACGAGAGCAGCCGTCCAACGGGTGGATTCAGGCCGTCTCAGGGGGTTCACGCGCTCTCCTGGAGCGCTTTGAGGGCGCATGTGGTGGCTGCGGAACGGAGATCGAGATCGGCCGCGGCGGCCAGGGACTGGGCCTCCGAGAGGGCCTTAAGGACGCGTTTGGAGATGCTCTTCGTAATCTCGTGGCGGTCCATCTCTGGGGAGGTCTGCCGAAGGTAGGAGTAGATCACGCCACCAGCGTTGGCGAGGATTGCCGGGAGGATTCCGATGCCCCGCTCCCGGAGGATCTCGTCGGCCTCGATAGTGACGGCGCCGCAGGCCATCTCAGCGATCAGGGAGCATTGAAGCTGTGCGGCGTTCTCGGGGGTAATCTGATTGGCGATAGCAGCGGGGATGAGGAGGTCGCAGGGAAACCGCAAGAGCTCCTCGTTGGTGAGAGAGGTGGCGTCGGGGAAACGTCGCAGGGGGTGGCCGTTCTTCACGTGGCTGAGGAGGGCGTCGATGTCGAGGCCATCAGTGTTCAGAATGCCTCCGTGTTCATCGGAGACGACGAGGATCCGCAATCCCCGGTGATGAAGGGAGGCGGCGACGCAACGCCCGAGGACACCGAATCCCTGGATCACGACGGACGCCCCGGGGAGATCCACATCAGCGTCAGGGGCCACAGCGTCGAGGAGGGCACCCAGGCCCGCAGCGGTAGCCCAGGCGGGGACATCGGCGAGCAATGGAGAGCAGGGCCCCAGATCGGGGTCGTTGAGGAGGATCTCATGGGCGGAGGTGGAGCCCAGTCCGGGGCCGATCAGGTCGACGTGGCCGGGAGGGCTTGCGAGCTCTTCGAGATAGAGGCGAAGGAGGCCCAGGGACTCGTCGTCTGCGGTGCCAGGAGCGACCCGGACGCCGCCGAAGGCGCCACCGAAGGGAATCCCCAGGAGAGCGGCTTGCCAGCTCCCTCTCATGGCCAGGGCAATCACCTCACCGCGGGTGACCGTCGGGTGGGAGCGGACGCCGCCGAAGGTCACACCGTTGCCGGAGAGATGGTGAACGCGATAGGCGACCGTCGGTTGTCCTTCGCGGTCAAGCAGGCAGAGCTGTTGGATCCGTCGAGGGGAGATCCATTGCCGTCGAAGATGATCGGGCAGATCGCAGGCCTGAGCTGCTGTCAAGAACTGCTGGTGTGCCACCCGAAGGGATGGAGAGACCCAGGGCTCTTGATCGACCTGTCCACGCTCCAGGGCGTAGCGGAGGGACCGGTGAAGGAGGGGCGCGTTGACCTGGTTTTTGAGGAGATAGTCTCGGGCTCCCTGGCCGAGAGCACGGGTGGCGAGATCCATGTCGTCGAGGCCGGTGAGGACAACCACGGGGAGATCGGGAAAGCGGGCCCGGAATCGTAAGAGGGTGTCGAGTCCTCGGCTATCTGGGAGCACAAGATCGAGGAGGACGACGTCGAACTCGTCGGTGCCGGCCCGCTGCAGTGCATCATCGACGGTGGTCTCCAGAACAACGGGAATACGGGTCCCCGGGATCCGCCGAAGAAAGCCTTCGAGGAGACGGGCGTGCAGAGGATTGTCTTCCACGAGCAGAACTCGGATGCTCGCCGGCTCCATGGGGGACCTTTGCAACGAAGGAGAAGGAAACGATATTTCTGTTGTACAGGGTTCAACGATGGAGCGAAAGGCGGCATTCCTCGAGCGATAGTGGGGGGTTCGGGCCACGTGTTATATTTTTAGATAATACCTGATAGAATTTTATAGCATGGAGTGTTTCCGGTATGGAGCCGAACGAAACAAGAGTCGACCTTTTCCTTTTACGGGTAAAGACTTACGGAAACCTTACCGATTCGGCGGAGAGTGGCACCGCTCTCGCAATAGACCCAGGAGTCACGCAATGGAGCCCTCGCGAGTCGAAGTGGTCGATTCCCAGAGGGCCTCCAAGAGGGAGAGACGAGATGAACGCAGGAAAGTTAAAGCGGTGGGGGATCGCCCCGAGCCTGACCAAGGAATTCTTGCGGCGAATCCAGGAACTTCGCGACGACGGGATGAGCCCGAAGGAGATCAAGGCTTTGTATCGAGCGGTGGCCGAGGAGCCCGAGGAGTACCTGGACGACCCCCGGGTGGGGGATCTGGCGGAGCGGGTGAAGAACTCTACTGGGTTTCGAGAGCGGGAGGAGCCGGCGCCGTGGAAGAAATGGGGAGAGGATCTGGATCCGGCGGCGATCCAACAGCTGAGGAATGGGTGTCGGCTGCCCATCGCCCATCGGGGTGCGCTGATGCCCGACGCTCATCGGGGGTACGGGTTGCCCATCGGTGGCGTGCTGGCCACGAAAAACGCCGTGATTCCGTATGCCGTCGGCGTGGATATCGCCTGTCGGGTGAAGATGACCGTGTTGGATCGGCCGGCCTCGGATATCGAAGAAGCCGCCGAGGAGCTGGCCGACGCGTTGGAAGAGGAGACCCGGTTCGGGATGGGGGCGGCCTTTGAACGGCCCCATCACCACGATGTGCTGGATGAGGATTGGGAGGTCTCTCCGATCACCCGACAGTTCCGAGACAAGGCTCGAAAACAGCTGGGGTCGAGCGGCGGAGGGAATCACTTCGCGGAGTTCGGGGTGCTGACGCTGGAGGAGCCCGAGCTGGGGCTGGAGCCCGGCGACTACCTGGCGCTCTTGACCCACAGCGGGAGTCGTGGGGTGGGGGCCTCCGTGGCGGGGCACTACTCCCGGCTGGCCAAGGACCTTCATCCGGAGCTGCCGAAGGAGCTGCGCCATCTGGCCTGGCTCGACCTGGATACTGAGGTGGGGCAGGAGTACTGGGCGGCGATGAATCTGATGGGGAAGTATGCGTCGGCGAACCACGCGGTGATGCACCGAGAGATCCTGTCTCGGCTGGGAGCAGAGGCGTTGGTCACGGTGGAGAACCACCACAACTTCGCGTGGAAGGAGGTCCATGATGGAGAAGAGGTGATCGTTCACCGGAAAGGGGCGACGCCGGCTGGCGACGGCGTTCTCGGGGTGATTCCGGGCTCGATGACGGAGCCGGCCTTTGTGGTCCGGGGTAAGGGTGACGCCGATTCGCTGGAGAGCGCCGCCCATGGGGCCGGCCGCGTGATGTCCCGGCGGCAGGCCCACCAGGAGATCCACTGGAAGGAGGTGGAGAAAGAGTTGAAGGAGAGTCGGGTGACCCTCTTGTCGGCCGGGGTCGATGAAGCGCCCCAGGTGTACAAGGACATCGAGGAGGTGATGGCCTTCCAGGAGGATCTGGTGGAGCCCATCGCCCGGTTTCAGCCTCGGATCGTGAAGATGGCAGCCGACTAGCGTGGGAGGCGAGCGATGTGGACCGTGGATGGTGAATATGGGGAGGGGGGAGGCCAGATCCTGCGAAGCGCTCTGGCCCTTTCAGCGGCGACGCAAACCCCGGTGCGGATCGAGAAGATCCGCGCCGGGAGGAAGAAGCCCGGGTTGATGCGACAGCACCTGACGGCGGTGCAGGCGGCGGCTCGGACCTGCGGAGCGTATGTGGAAGGGGCGTCGTTGGGATCCCAGGAGGTGGTCTTCGAGCCCGGGGAGATTCATGGAGGGGTCTATGAGTTCGCCGTAGGGACGGCGGGCAGCGCGATGCTGGTGTTGCAGACGATCCTGATGCCCTTGTTGCTGGCCGAGGAGCCGTCGTCGGTGCGGATCACCGGGGGAACCCATGCGCGAAACGCCCCGCCCTTCGACTTCACCGAGGAGTCCCTGGCGCCGGCGTTGCGGTCCATGGGTGCCGAAGTGGGGTTGACGTTGAAGAAGTACGGCTTCTTCCCCGCCGGAGGGGGAGAGGTGGAGGTGGAGATAAAGCCTCCGGAGCAGTTTGAGCCTTTGGAGTTGATGGCGCGAGGAGAGTGGAACGAGCGGGAGATCCGGGTGATCACGGCCCACTTGCCAAACCACGTGGCGGATCGGGAGCTGATGACCGCCGCCGAGGAGCTGCAGTGGCCGCTGCAGACCGGGAAGATCCTCCGCACGCATAACGCCCACTGTGCGGGCAATGCGGTGATGATTCGGCTGTCTTTTGAGCATCATCAAGAGGTGCTGACCAGCTTCGGGGCCCGGGGGCTGCCGGCGGAGCAGGTCGCTGCCCGGGTGGTGGAGGAGACCCGGCAATACCTGGAGAGTGACGCCGTGGTAGGAGAGCATCTGGCGGATCAACTCCTGTTACCGATGGCCCTGGGGGCCGGGGGGAGGTTTCTGACCGGTCCGTTGTCCAAACATAGCGAGACCCAGATCTGGCTGATCCCCCAGGTGTTGGACGTGGAATTCACAGTTCGGCCCGTAGACGCCGATAAGGAGTTGTGGGAGGTGGTCGTTGAGCCAGGGTGAGCGGTCAGCATCCCGAAGGAGGGTCGCCTTCGGGTTTCTTGGGACCCGGTTGGATGGAGGTCGGGGTCCTAAACGGTGGGAGCGATGGCGTCCGACGGTGGCGCTCTGTTCCGCGGAAGACTTCGCGGTGGATCGGTTGGAGCTGCTCTTCGACGCCTCCGCGAGGTCTCTGGTGGAGCTCGTCACCGAAGACATCGGCGCGGTGTCGCCGAGGACGACAGTCGTCGCGCGGGAGATGAAGATCGAGGACCCCTGGGACTTCGAGGAGGTCTTCGGGGTGCTCCACGACCTCGCCCTGGGATACCCCTTCGATACGGAGGAGGAGGAGTATCTCCTTCATATCACGACGGGCACCCATGTGGCGCAGATCTGCTGGTTCCTGTTGGCCGAGTCGCGGCATTTCCCGGCGCGGCTGGTGCAGACGTCACCGTCGGCGGGGTCGAGCTCCGATGTGGTGGGATCGATGCGGATCATCGATCTCGATCTCTCGAGGTACGACCGTCTGGCGGCGCGGTTTGCCGAAGAGCACCGGGAGGGGGTGTCGCTTCTGAAGTCGGGGATCGAGACCCGGAACGAGGAGTTCAATCACCGGATCCAGCGGATCGAGCAGGTCAGCCTCGTGTCGACGGCTCCGGTGCTCTTGCAGGGGCCGACCGGGGCCGGGAAGACCCGGCTCGCCGGGAAGATCTACGAGCTGCGACAGCGGCGGCGGCTGGTGGACGGGCCCTTCGTGGAGGTGAACTGTGCGACTCTTCGCGGCGACGGGGCGATGTCGACGCTCTTCGGGCATCGGCGGGGAGCGTTCACGGGGGCCGTGGAATCCCGAGGTGGCCTGTTGCGGCGGGCCGATGGAGGGGTCCTCTTTCTCGATGAGGTCGGGGAGCTAGGCCTCGATGAGCAGGCCATGCTCCTACCGGCGATGGAGACGGGACGATTTCTTCCCGTCGGCGAAGATCGGGAGGTCGAGAGCAACTTTCAGTTGATCGCCGGGACCAACACAGATCTGGGTCACGCCGCTAAAAACGGGAAGTTCCGAGAGGATCTACTGGCCCGGATCAACCTCTGGACCTTCCATCTGCCGGGGCTTGCCGAACGGCCTGAGGACATCGCGCCCAATGTGGACTTCGAGTTGGAGCAGTTCCGGACCCGAACGGGTACGACGGTTCGGTTCAACAGGGAGGCGCGAAAGCGGTACCTGGGATTTGCCACGGGGCCGGAGGGGCTGTGGCCGGACAACTTCCGAGGCCTCAACGCATCGATCACCCGAATGGCCACTCTGGCCGCCGGGGGGCGCATCGACCTCTCCCTCGTGGAAGAGGAGCTCCGCCGACTTCGCCAGCATTGGGGAGCTCTGACCAACTCCACCCAGCGGGAAGAGCAGGAGGTCTTCAAGGGGCTCCTCGAACCCGAGAGCGTCGCCGCCATCGATCCCTTCGACCGGGTCCAACTGGCCTACGTCGTCGAGACCTGCCGTCGATGCTCCACCCTCTCCGAGGCGGGCCGCCACCTCTTCTCGGAGTCCCGAAAAGCCCGAAAGTCCCGAAACGATTCGGACCGGCTCCGAAAGTACCTGGCCAAATTCGGCCTCGAGTTCTCGGAGCTCTAGTCCCCACCGGAGCCGTCGGATCGCACCGAGCAGCCTTCGGATCGTCAGACCCGGAGTCCGACATTCTCGGGGTACGATCAGGGGTTCAGGCCGGTCGTCACATCTGGAGAGCGACGATCTGGTGGGATCTGTGGGGCTCCAGGCTGCTCACAAGAAAGGTCCCGAACGCTCCGAGAGCACCGCCAGATCGTCACACCCGGAGTGCGACATTTTCGGGGCAGTCGCAGGGGGTCAGGCGTTTTTGTCCACCCAGTCGGCGAAGGCCTGGACGAACTTCTTCATGTACTCGCGAGTGTCGTCCTTTTGGATTCGGCCATCATCGTCGAAGAGATCGCTGGCGCGGCCGATGTAGGCCTCAGGGCGCTGCATGACGGGGACGTTGAGGGTGACCATGGCCTGGCGAAGGTTGTGGTTGCTGGCGAAGCCACCGAGTGCGCCGGGGGTGACGGAGACCACGGCGGCGGGCTTGCCGCTCCAGATGCTCTGGCCCGGGGGGCGAGAGCCGACGTCGAGGGCATTCTTGAGCGGCGCCGGCATGGAACGGTTGTACTCGGGTGTGCAAAAGAGAAAGGCCTGTACATCCTGGAGAGTGTCTCGGAATCGAGTCCAGGCTGCGGGAGGCTCTTCGGTGTCGAGGTCGGGGTTATAGAGAGGGAGATCGCCGATCTCGACGATGGTGAACTCCAGGTTGTCCGGGGCGAGTTCGATGAGGTTTTGGGCCATCTTCCGGTTCAAGGATGCCTCGCGAAGGCTTCCGATCAAGACGGCGACGCGGTAGGTGGACATGGTACTCCTTATTCTGTGAATAATGGGACCGGGCGCAGCGAATCTAGACACATCCTCGCGGTTCGTCGACAAGAATGAAGACAGAGACTATAGGTTGACCCATGAGTAACTTCGCCATCAAGACCAGCAGGGCGGTAATCGGAGACTCCCTGATTCCGGCGGTAATCGTCGTAGAAGATGGGCAAGTGGTGTCCGTGGAAGGGTCGGACGTCTCGGTGCCTGGTGTGGAGATCCGAGACGTGGGCGATCGAGTGGTGATGCCGGGCCTGATCGACAGCCATGTACATATCAACGAGCCGGGAAGAACGGAGTGGGAGGGGTTTCAAACGGCCACCAAGGCGGCCTGTGCTGGCGGCGTGACGACGGTCGTGGACATGCCGCTGAACAGCTCTCCGGTGACGACGACGACGACGGCACTGCAAGCCAAGTTGGACGCCTCAGCGGGCCGGCTCTTCGTGGACGTTGGGTTCTACGGGGGGCTGATCCCGGGCAACGCCCACGAATTAGACGGGTTGATCGACGCCGGAGTCTTGGGAGTGAAGGCTTTCTTGTGTCACTCCGGGATCGACGAGTTTCCAAACGCCACCGAAGAGGACCTGCACGCGGCGATGCCGATGCTCGCGGCCCGGGGTGTGCCGCTGCTGGTGCACGCCGAGATGGTCCCGGAATCCTGCGGAGATGTCGCACTCAGGGAGCGACGATGTCCCCGCGGTTATGCGGCGACGCGCCCGCCGGAGTATGAACTTCGAGCCATCGGGAAGATGATCGAGTGGTGTCGACAGACCCGGTGTCGGGTGCACATCGTGCATCTGGCGACCCGGGAGGCGTTGCCGATGTTGCGGGCGGCCCGGGAGGAGGGGTTGCCGATCACCGTGGAGACCTGTCCCCACTATCTGAACTTCGCGGCGGCAGAGATCGAAGACGGGGACACTCGGTTCAAGTGTGCGCCGCCGATTCGTGACGAGGAGAACCGGGAAGCTCTGGTGGAAGCGCTCCTGTCCGGGGAGATCGATACGGTGGGGACGGACCATTCGCCGGCGCCGCCGTCGATCAAGGAGTTCGAGTCCGGGGACTTTGGCAAGGCCTGGGGAGGGATCTCGTCATTGCAGCTCTTGTTGCCGGCGCTGTGGACCGCGGTCCGTGAAAGAGACGCGACGCCTGTGGATGTGACGAGGATGGCGAGTCGGGCGCCGGCGGAGCTGCTGGGGTTGGAGAACCTGGGGACGATCGAGGTGGGTCGTCCGGCGAACCTGGTGGTGTGGGATCCGGAGGCGAGCTTCGAGGTAGAGGCTGCTGCCCTGTATCATCGGCATCGGATCACGCCATACGAAGGGCGCACGCTCTTTGGCGTGGTGCATCAAACCTATTTATGTGGGGAGTTGGTCTTCGATGGAGAGATCGCCCCGAAACCGAGGGGACGTCCCCTGCTGCGAGAGGCATAAACATGAAAATGGATACAGGAAGCGCCGCGTTTACCGGGTTCGTCGATCTGGCGGCCGAGCGACTGGGGGGCAAGACGCTCCTTGCGAGCGACGATTTCTTCGCCGAGAAGGAGAACCTGCTGAAGCCAGGCCGGGGGATCTTTATCGCCGACAAATACACGGATCGTGGCAAGTGGATGGACGGATGGGAGTCCCGCCGTAAGCGGACCCCCGGCCACGACTGGTGCATCCTTCGCCTCGGCCTTCCGGGGAGCGTGCGAGGGTTTGATATCGACACCAACCACTTCCTGGGGAACCACCCGCCCTATGCGTCGGTGGACGCCTGCCGTATTGAGGCTGACAGCGCGGAGGCCGCCGATTCGATCGCCGTCTCGGATCAAGCCGCCTGGCAGACAATCCTGCCGAGGTCGCCTCTGGCACCGGGCTCCCAGAATCTCTTCGCCTCGATCAGCACGGATTCCTTCACCCACCTCCGTCTAAACATCTACCCCGACGGTGGGGTCGCTCGGTTCCGAGCCTACGGAGAGGTGACGCCCCACCTGTCGTCCAGCGCGACGGGCCCGGTGGATCTGGCGGCCCTCGCCAATGGCGGCCGAGCGGTCGCCTGCAGCGATATGTTCTTCAGCCCGATGGTGAACCTGATCATGCCGGGCCGCGGCAAGGACATGGGCGACGGCTGGGAGTCCCGTCGACGCCGGGGCCCTGGAAACGACTGGGTGATCCTCCAGCTTGCCCGGCCCGGGCTCATCGAGGAGGTCGAGGTGGACACCAATCACTTCAAAGGAAACTACCCGGACCGGTGCTCTCTGGACGCCTGTTACGCCCCGGGAGCTGTGATCGACGGCCTGAGCTGGCCGGACGTCGACTGGGCCCCGCTGATGGGCGAGGAGAAGCTGAGCGCCCATGAGCAGCACTACTTTGCGGAAGAGCTCCTGACCAAGGGTCCGTTCACCCACGTACGGCTGAACATCTTCCCCGATGGTGGGGTCAGTCGCGTGAGGATCCGCGGACGAGTCGCCGAGTAAGCCCGATCATCGAACGAAGAGGAGCATCGACCGGTCGTCTCCGTCGAGGCCGAGCTGTGTCCAGGCGTTGGCGTTGTGAACAGCGCCGACCTGAGAGGCGGTCTGCTGACAGGGGCCGAACCCGGTGTAACAGGGCTCGTCAAAGGGACCGGACAGACCGTCGGTGCACATCCCGTTGTTGTTTCGATAGTTGAAGGAGGGCCCGTAGGCGTCGTGGTCGCGGTGTCCCACTCCGCAGTTGGCGGAGTTCCCGTCGACATCTCGCAGGTTGAAGTAGAGGCGCTCCCCACAATACCCGAGAGCACTGCCGGTCTGCAGCTCCCCGAAGCCATCGCCGGCGGTCTTCGGAAACCCGGGGTTAAAGGGTTGGCAGGCCGACACCGGGACTCCCTGGATCACATTACCGAGGGCCTGATCGCCCTCACCGACATCGTGATAGCTCGACCACCTGGTGCCCGTCGTGGAGGCCCACCGGATCATGACATCTTCCATGTGCAGGTCGTGGAGCCCCAGGTTCTTGTAATTCGCGGCGAAGGTCATCGTTGAAGGGGCCAGATCGTCGAGGGACCCGAAGGTGTTTCGGTTGGTGGTCCACAACGCTCGCTGGTTCCAGGTCCACTCGGTCCCCCCCTGGGCGGACACGGCGATCAGGGTCCACCCACCGCCGTCGGTGACCATATCGCAGAAGACATCGAAGGACTCTTCAGCGGGCTCGATAGAGACGATTCCGGAAGGGGTATCGGGGCGCATGGACAACAGTTGCTGGCAGCTGGCGGTGAGTTCGCAGGTGGGCGCGTTGGGGCCTGTGCTGACCTCACCGGCGGAGCAAGACTGGCATTGGCGATCCGTGGTCGCTGTCCCCTGCTCTTCGACGAACTCATGGTCGCCGCAGACGGTCATGGGGACGCACTCACTGGCGGGGTTCTGGTCGTGATCCCAGGTGTCCTCGGGGCAGGGCTCGGCGGGAGTGTCACCGCCGGCACAGAAGGTCCCGGGAGAACAGTCTTCACACTCCGGCGGGGCATCGCTGGTGCCGGGGGCGACCTCCTCGGTGCCGGCAGGGCATTGATCGTGGGGAACGCATTGAGCGGCGTTGGGCATCGTGGAATAGGTGCCGGGGGCGCAGTCCTCGCAGACCCGGTCGGACTCGGAGGACCCGGCGGTCTCCACAAACTCCCCAGGCCCGCAGTCACTCCACTCCGCGCAGGAATCAGCATCTTCCACATCGGAGTACGTCCCAGACGCACAGGAGACACACACCACGTCGGACGACGGCGTCGGAGCGGCGGCGACCTCCTCCCCGGGGCTGCAGCTCCCCCAGGGGACGCAGGACTCGGCGTTCTCCTCCCCGGACCACCCGTCTTCACAGGGGCTGCACTGTCGATCCGAGGTCGACGTGGGCTCCACGGTCACGAAGAAACCAGCCTCGCAGACGGCCCATTGGTAACACATCCGGGCGTTGATCTCGTCGGAGTAGGTCCCTTCCAAGCAGTTCTCACAAGTCCGATCCATCGTGGGACTGCCAAAGGCGGCGATGTACTCACCGGGCTCGCATTCGGTCTGATCCGCACAGGGGGTCGCAGGGTCCTGGTCGTGATCCCAAGTCCCCTCGGGACAGGTGGTCGCCGGCGCGTCGCCACCGGGACAGTAGGCGCCCGGCGCGCAGTCCTGGCACTCGTCCCCGGCGGTCCCAGGGGGGCAATCAAGGGGCTCTTCATCGCCACCGCAGGCGGCGATGAAGAAGAGCGCGAGCGCAATGACGGGAAGGAATAGCTTCATGATGTCTTGGCCGGTTGGAGAGAAAATGACGAACGCCATAGCTTAAGGCAGAAGTGGCTGAGCCCCACAATAAGGAGAGCCACTGGCGAGGCAATGGTGGAACTCTCGGTCACGGGTTGCCGCCGTAGATCACAGAGGGTAGCGTGCCGCCACATCGCGAAGCCACCCTTACCTGCGAGAGAGCTCATGAACCTGGACGTCCTCAACGCCCTTCCTGACGACGAGGCCCACGAGTCCTTCTACCGGTGCTGCGCCAGCGACCATTGGGCCGCCCAGATGACGGAGGCTCGGCCCTTCGACGACGAGGAAGTCCTCTTGGAGACCGCGGACAAGCTGTGGTGGGATCTGAGCGCCGAACATTGGTTAGAGGCCTTCGAGGGGCACCCGAAGATCGGTGACGTGGACAGCCTCCGCGAGAAGTACGGGGCCTCCCGATCGTGGTCAGAGGGAGAACAGCGCGGCGTGCAGGGAGCCGACGATGAGGTCCTGCAGAAGCTCGCCGACTTGAACGACGCCTACGAAGAGAAGTTCGGGTTCATCTTCATCGTCTGTGCGACGGGCAAGTCGGCCCGGGAGATGCTTCGGATTCTCGAGAACCGCATCCAGAACGACCCCGACGAGGAGCTCCAGAACGCCGCGGGAGAGCAGGCGAAGATCACGGCCATACGACTGGAGAAGCTACTTCAAGACGGAAGGAGACGCTGATGAAGAGTCCCATCACCACACATGTCCTGGATACGGCCAACGGATTTCCCGCCGAGGGAATCACGGTGATCCTGGAGCACCAGACCGACGACGGCGTGTTTCGAGAGCTCACCCGGGGTGTCACCGACGACGACGGCCGGATCACGGACTGGCTCCCGGCCGGAGAGCCCGCAGCCCGAGGCGTGTATCGGGCCACCTTTGAGGTGGGGGAGTACTACGAGTCCTACGGAGAAGAGCCCTTCTACTCCTCGATCCCGATCGTGTTTCACCTTCACGATCCGGAGAGCCACTATCACGTCCCGCTGCTCTTGAGTCCCTACGGCTACACGACCTATCGCGGAAGTTAATCCCCTACCCCATACGAGGAGCAACGCCATGACGATCTCCATGAGCCACGACAGCTACGGAAAGTCCGACGTCCGGGTGATGAAGGTCACCCACAGCCCCGAGGGAGACTCCGTGGTGGAGTACTCCGTGGATATTCGGGTGGAAGGGGACTTCGCGGAGGGCTACTACACCGGGGATAACACCCACGTGCTGCCCACGGACACGATGAAGAACACCGTGTACATCTTGGCCCGAAAGCACGACTTCGACTCCCCGGAGGCCTTCGCCCTGATCCTGGCCCGGCACTTCGTGGACAATCATCCCCACGCGGACCGGGCCTTCGCCACAGTGACGGAGCGCCCATGGGCTCGCCTGAGCCCCGGCGGCAAGACGCATCCCCAGGGGTTTACCCAGGCGACCAACGAGCGACGCACGGCCTATGTGGATCACAGCGCGGAGGTCACCGTCGTGGAAGGGGGCCTGACGGATCTGGTGATCCTGAAGTCCACCAACTCCGGGTTTAGCGACTTCTTACGCGATGAGTACACGACGCTACAGGACGCCGCCGATCGAGTTCTGGCGACGAGCCTCACGGCGTCCTGGAGCTACGCCTCCCCGGAGGTGGACTTCAACGCCGCCTTCGACAAAGCCCGAACGGCGTTGCTGCAGACCTTCGCCGACCACCAGAGTCTGTCGGTGCAACACACCCTCTACGCGATGGGCGAGGAAGCCCTGAAGGTCGCCGAGGAGATCGACGGCGTTCATATCGAGATGCCGAACAAACACAACCTGCCCGTGGATCTGAGCCCCTTCGGCCTGGACAATCCCCACGAGATCCTGATGCCCATCGACGAGCCCTCGGGGTTCATCGAGGCCACGCTGCTCCGGGAGTGACCCATGACGTTCGACATCCCCTACTATCTGGACTTCCTCTCCCCACCGCTCCTCGAGGAGCTCCATCGCCGAGCCGAACCAGTGGAGGCCGTCGAGGGGCTACGAGTCGCCCCCGGGCTGCGCCAGTCCTTTCCGGATATTGAGACCGACGAGGCGCTGCGGTTTGTCTGCGATCTCTATCGGGAGTGCCGAGAGCCCCTGGCCAGATTGCTCGAGAAGCGAGGGGTGGACCGGGCGTTTCTGGATGCCCAGGTGGAGGCCTGCGTGGCGAGGAACGAGGGGGTGGACTACCTGTCGGCGGAGTACGCCACACCGATCGGTACGGCCGACGGCGACGGCCGGGTCGTCCTGGGTCCGCTGCCCCCGGCAGAGCGGCTCTCTGTGGAGGAGCTCCCGCGGGTGGAGATCCCGTCGTTCTTGCGTGGCGAGCAGGTCACCCTCTTCGGTCCCCCGGACACAGAGAAGATGACGATCAACGCCATGAACGCACTGCACCGGCGGCCTGCCGGGGAGCCGGCGATCATCGGCGAGCTCGTGGAGGCCGCCGGCGAGGTGCCCCGGTGGGGTGCAGACAACGAGGACTCCAAGACGCCGATCATGGAAGCGTTTCTCAAGGCCTGTCGCAACCTGATGGGATGCTTCGACAAGACCCTTCGATATGAAGACGAAGACACGAGGAAGGTCTACGAGCTGGCAGACGAGGGCCTGGCGACGCCGATCAAGCGGATCCCCGGGCTGGCGTTGCCCGACGGGAGCCACCTCTTGGATGGCAGCCCCCTGCCGCTGCATCTCTACGACTTCGCGATGCACCTCTTTCACAACTGGGAGCGGGAAGAGGCGCTGATCTTCTATGTCCCGAAGCTGGAGAACGAAGAGGAAGCCGCCTACCTCCACGACATGATCCGCCGAGCCGAGGAGCGCATCAAGGAGCTCCACCCGTCCTACGAGATCGGGACCGTGGGGCTCTACATCGTCTTTGAGAACCCCCGGGCGATCTTCCGAATCCGAGAGATCGCCACCGCCCTGCACCCCTACTTCGTGGGCGGCAGCCTGGGGTGGCATGACTTCCTGGCCTCCACGGCGCGGCTCTTCCGGCGAGATCCGAACTACCGGATCCCCGTCAAGGCGGACCCCAATATCGTGATCAACCACATAAAGGAGTCACACCTGATCCTGGTGGACGCGCTGACGCCCATGGGGGGCATCAAAATCGGCGGCATGTATGGCGTGCTCTTTGAGAGAGGAAACGAGAAGAGCTACCAGGTGACCATGGTGGGTTATATCAAGGACGTGATCACCCAGCTGAAGCGGGGTCTTGACGGGTTCTGGGTGGCCCATCCGGACTTCGTGCGCCCCGGCCTGGCGCTGGTGGAGGCCTATCGACGGTGGGCTCGAGACGGCGACGAAGACGTGGTGCGAGCTGTTGTCGAGGCCCTGGTCCCGGACCCGGTAGAGCAGGAGCCTCTGCTGGAGTTCGTGTTCGGCGACGACGTGGAAGGGCTCCCCGAGGACAGCCCGCTCTATCATCGAGGGGTCTTGGCGGCGGACATCGAGACCAGCGACGTGATCGCCAACGATGACCCCGAGGAGGTCCGATACAACGTCTTCCAGGCGTTGCAATATCTGGCGGATTGGCTGCGGGGCAATGGCTGTGTGGCTCTGCCGGCGGCCATGACCAACACCAGCGGGGAGTCGGTCTTCGTGCGGATCATGGACGACCTGGCGACCACGGAGCGGTCCCGGTGGGAGCTCTGGGCCGAGGTGGCCCACGGTCGCGTGTCCCTCGATCTCTTCGAAGAGATCCTCGCCGAAGAGATGGATTTCATTCGCCGCGATGGATCGACGGAGTATCGGCGGGTGGAGGTGAAGTGGGACGGGGAGGCGGCACAGTGGTACCCGATCGCCGAGATGATTCTTCGGCAGCTCGTCACCTCCGAAGATCCGCCAGAGTTCGCCAGCGAGCTGCTCCTTCCCTTCACGATGGATCCTGTGCGCGAAGCCGACGATCCCTGGGCGGCGGCGTTGGCGTACTGCCCGGGGCGATTTGACGGATAGGGTCAACGGCCGTGCCGAATTGTCAGACCCGGAGTGCGACATCTTGTTGGTATTTCGGGGGTTTCTGAGGAGTGCCACAGGGAGCAGCGATGAACCGACGACTTTGGGCTTATGTCCTGATCACCTATGGGGTGAGCTTCGCCTTCGTGGGGGGGCTGTACCTCGCCGGGGTGACCTACGAAGGGACTATCGGGTTGGTGATGGCGATCACCTACATGATGATCCCGGCGCTGGTGGCCATCGGGATGCATTGGAAGGCCGGAGAGTCGATCCGGGATCACCTGTGGATCCGGTTCAACATCGGTAAGTGGTGGTTGGTGGCGCTGACGCTTCCTGTGGGGCTAGCGTTCTTCGCTTTGCTCTTTTCGCTGCTGATGCCCGGTGTGGGATTCGATCCGGAGATGAACTTCTATCTGGAGCTTCTGGAAGACGCGCTGACCGCGGAGGAGCTCGCGGAAGCCCAGGCGTTCTTCGATCGATTTCCGTGGCCCCTGCTCTTGCTCCTAAACCTGGCCCAGGCCATCGGATTTGGAGCGACCGTGAACGCCGTCGCCGGCACCGGGGAGGAGCTGGGGTGGCGGGGCTTCATGTTACGGGAGCTCGCGGCGAAAGGGTTCTGGACGAGCTCGTTGATCATCGGCGTGGCGTGGGGCTTCTGGCACGCGCCCCTGATCCTGCAGGGGCATAACTACCCGGAGTACCCGCTCCTGGGGGTGTTCTTGATGACCCTCTTCTGCATCCTCCTGTCACCCCTCTTCTCGTGGGTGACCGTGAAGTGCAGATCGGCGGTGGCCGCCGGGGTGATGCACGGGGTGTTCAACGCCTCGGCGGGGTTCTCGATCATCTACCTCTCTGACCATATCGAACCCTTCACGGGGATCACGGGGCTCTTGGGGTTGGCCTCGCTTGCGGTCGCAAACCTGGTGCTCTTTGTGTGGGCTCGGCCGAGCTTCGACGACCTGGAGTGGTTCGAAGAGGTCAATGCAGAGTAAGGTTTCTGACCTACCAGACTTCTTCTGGCACTTCTTCCAGAACGGGTTCGATCAAGTGCTCTTCCTGTGGAGGCAGGCCCTCGTTCTCGGGCTCGCTGACCACGGAGCTCTCGTTCGGACTTTCGGGGGAGTCGTCGTCCTCGGAGAGGAAGATCGCGCGCATCGCCCTGTGGTGGTGGTAGCCCCGACCGACAGCGGCGAAGAGGAGGAGACCTGCGCACAAGGAAGTCAGGCCAACGCCCCAGTGCAAATCCGGTACCATCCACGCCATCACTGACAGCAAGCAGAAGACCACCGCGCCAGCCAGCCCCAGAGAGCTCAGCGGCCAGCTCTGTCTCAGGTAACCGGCTTCCAGATTCACCCTGCGAAGGTGGTAATTAGCAGCCCCGCCACTCGTAGTGCGCACACTCCCCGGAGCCCCGCGAGCACGACGGGAGAGCCGATCGACGCGGGCGCGACGTTCTTCGCGACGCGCCCGGACGTGCTTGATGTCGAGATCATCACTCATGGCGGATCGCAGCCTATCATATTCCCAGGCACGAAGCTCCACTCGCAACCCTCGCACGCGCCCAAAGGGCCTGGGAATTGTCAGACCCGGAGTGCGACATCTCCCGGGCCTGGTGCCCCCTTCTGGACCGCTCATTGCGGGACCGCTCCTCCTCGGGTCGGTGGTGCCGAGAACACGTGTGAGGGCCCGCTGTACCAGGGAATTGTCAGACCCGGAGTGCGACATCT
>SKON01000169.1 GCA_007120035.1 Myxococcales bacterium | reverse complement strand
GGCCTGGGCTTCGATCTCTACGAGGGCTACGGCCTCACCGAAGCCGCCCCGGTCCTCACCGTGAACTCCCCGGATCAGGGCCTCTCCCCGGGCACCGTGGGCGTCGCCCTCCCCGGCATGGAGGTCAAGATCAAGGACCCCAACGAAGACGGCGTCGGCGAGATCATCGCCCGGGGCCCCAACGTCATGCGGGGCTACCTCGGACGCCCCGAGGACACCGCCCAGGCCCTTCAGGACAAGTGGCTCCACACCGGTGACCTCGGCATGTTCGACGACAAGGGCAACCTGGTCATCGTGGGCCGCGAGAAAGAGGTGATCATCACCGCCGGCGGCAAGAACGTCTACCCCGACGAGCTCGAGGACATCTACAGCCACGCCCCGAACATCGCCGAGCTCTCCATCGTCGGGCTCCCCGACGGCAAGGGCTCCGAACGGGTCGCCTGCCTGGTCCGCCCCAACGCCCCCGAGGGCGCCTCCACCGAGGAGATCGCCGAGCTCCGAGCCTCCATCCGAGAGTGGATCCGCGTCGAGGGCTCCCGCGTACCCTCCCCGCAGCGCGTACAGGTCCTGCGGTTCTGGGACCACGAGTTCCCCCGCACGGCCACCCGCAAGATCAAGCGCCGCGACGTCGTCGACATCCTCCAACGGCTCATCCGGGCCGAGGAAGAGGCCATCGACAAGGGCGACGTGGTCAACACCACCTGGGCCTGGCTCGACAGCGCCCTGGGCACCCTGGCCGACCAGGACCCCTCACGGATCCACAACAACACCCACATCCTGGACGACCTCGGCTTCGACAGCCTGATGTTCGTCGAGCTCGCCAGCGTCCTCGAGTCCCGGGGCTACCACATCACCCCCGAAGAGCTCGCTCAGATCCCCACCGCAGGCGCTCTCCAGGAGCTCCTCGAAGGGGGCACCGAGAACGTCTCCACGGCCCTGATCAAGGCCCCGCCCACCACGATGGAGCGGGTCGACGCCTTCGACGTCCCCACCCCCGTGGCCAAGAGCATCAAGAACTTGCTCTACAACTGGCAGATGAACGCCTACGACCGTCTCTTCGACGTCCACATCTACGGCCGGGCCAATATCCCCTATCACAACCCCAACGTGGTGGTGATCGCCAACCACTGCAGCCATCTCGACATGGGGCTGGTGAAGTACGCCCTCGGCGACTACGGCAGCGAAATCCGCGCCCTCGCCGCCGCCGACTACTTCTTCAAGAACAAAGCCCGAAAGACCTACTTCGGGAACTTCACGAACCTCCTGCCCGTGGAGCGCTCCGGCACCCTGGAGAGCTCCCTCGGCCCAGCCTCTGAGGCCCTCCGACGCGGCGAGATGCTACTCGTCTTCCCCGAGGGCACTCGTTCGAAGTCTGGCAAGATCCAGGACTTCCGACGGGGCCTTGGCTACCTCGTCGACGCACTCGGCGTCGACGTCCTGCCCCTCTACATCGACGGCACCTATCGGGCTCTCCCGAAAGGCCAGCCCCTGCCCAACCCGGCCTCCAGGACCTTGAAGGTTCACATCGGCAAGGTCCTTCGAGCCTCGGACCTCAAGAAAGAGGTCGCCGACATGGGCCCCACCGACCGCTACGACGGCATCAGCAAACGAGCCCGTGAGGTGATCCTCGTGATGCGCGACGCCGCCCGTGGCGGAGCCCCCAGGTCCGACGAGACCCTGGAACCCCTCTTCGAGGAGCTCAACGGTCGGTTCGCCGAGAACCAGGTCGACAGCCCGGTCAGCTTCTACTTCAGCCTGGGCAACGTGGACTCCCACAAGTGGACCATCGAGGTCGACTCCGGCTCTTGCAAGATCCAGAACGGCAAGCCCTCGGGCAAAGCCGACTGCGTCATCAAGACCTCGCCGGAGATCTTCCGCAAGATCGTCCAGGAGCGCTACGTCCCGTCCATGGACGAGTTCATGAGCGGCGTGATCAAGACCAACGATCCGAACCTCTTGATGCGCTTCCAGACCGTCTTCGGCCTCTGAATTAAGCAGAGCCGCTCCAAAGTACCGCTTCAAAGAGAACGCCATGACCACGTTGATCTCCGGCGGCACGGGCTTTCTGGGCCGCCATATCATCGACCGCCTCATCGCCGTCGGCACCACGGACCTCCGAATCCTGGGCCGCACCGTCGACGAGGAGCTCCTCGACCTCGGCGTCGAGTTCATCGAAGGAAGCCTCCTCGACGAGGACGACCTCAAGCGCGCCGTCACCGGCGTCACCCGGGTCTACCACCTCGCAGGTCGCGTCGAGCGGGACCGCAGCAAAGCCCACCTGATGTACAGCCTCCACGTCGACGGTACCCGGATGCTCCTCGACGCCCTCCGCGAGCACGCCCCGGACCTTGAGAAGGTCGTCATCGCGTCTACGAGCGGCACCGTCGGCGTCGGCACCACCCCGGACTTCCTCGCCACCGAGGAGAGCCCCCACGCCGAGACGATCGCCCGAAACTGGCCCTACTACCTGTCCAAGATCTACGCCGAGCGCCTCTGCTTCGACTACATCGAACGCTACGAGATGCCCCTGGTCCTGATGCGCCCCACCCTGCTCCTGGGCCCCGGCGACCACCGCCAGAGTTCCACCGGCGACGTGGTCCTCTTCCTGAAGCAGAAGGTCCCCGGCGTCATCGAGGGCGGTATGTCCTTCGTCGATGTCCGCGACACCGCCGACGCCTTCATCGCCGCCATGGACCGCGCCGAGCCCGGCGACACCTACCTCCTGGGCGCCATCAACCTCACCATCGGCGACTTCTTCGACCGCCTCTCCACCATCACGGGCCTGTCGGCCCCCAGGGTCACCCTCCCGGACACCATGGTCCGGGCTGGCAGCAAGCTCCTGGGCGCCATCACCAACGTGGTGGGCGCCTTCCAGGACCTCGACCCCGTCAGCCTCGAGATGGCCCGCCACTACTGGTACATCGACAGCGCCGCCGCCGAGGTACGCCTCGACTGGTTCCCCCGGCCTCCCATGGAGACCCTCCGAGACACCGTGGACTGGCTCCAGGAACACCACCCGGACCTCCGCAAGACCTCCGGCCCCCGGCGACAATCCCCCCCGCCTGAATGGGTACCCCCGGAGACTCTGGAGTTCGCCGAAGAGCTTCGCCGCCGCGCCGAACAGGACTAGTGGTTCGCGCCTGGTACTAGAAGAACCGGACCACGGACAGCCCGATATTATCGCCGCCACCACCGCGGTTCGCCAGGAGGATCAACTCCAGGCACGCCAGCGCCGGATCGGGCTCCGCCAGCATCACGGAGAGGATATTGTCCTCGGAGGCGAGCTGATTGGTCCCGGCGAAGTCCACCAGGCCGTCGGTCGTCAACAGGAGCGTGTCCCCGTCGATCACCCGGAACCGGAACACATCGGGCTGGGGATCCACAGCCCGCAGCGTCCCCTGCTCGACCACGAAGGTCCCCAGGCATCGGGCCAGGGCGTCCCCGTGGGGCATCGCCAACGCCGAGTCGGCGTGGATGCCCTCCAGGATCGACAGAGTCCACAGGTTATGGTCGATGGTCATCTGCTCCATCGCCGCCCCCCGCTGCAGGTATACTCGGCTGTCACCCAGCGCCCCCAGCGTCACCTGACCGTTCATGATCAGCGCCACCAGCGCCGTCGACCCCATCACCTCGTGAGGGCTTCCCCGAAATGGCGCGTGGTTCTCGTTGACGTAGTTGACGATATGATGGTTGGCCCGCCGCAGGATCTTTTGAATCACCTTCACGTCATCGACGACCTCGTCCATCAAGTACGCCGGCAGCACGTCCTCCCACACCGCCGCCGCTTCTTTGGCCAGCGCCGCGCTCGCCAGATCTCCCGAGCCGTAGCTGGCTGTCGACACCCCATCGGCCACCACGATCAGCGCGAACCGCCCGTCGTCGGACCGCCCCGAGAACACATGGTCCTGGTTCACCGGGTTCCTGCGGCGCTTGGAGATCCCGATGTGGGTATCGCTGGCGAGCCGCATCGCCGGCGGCGAGAACCGCGCCGCCTGGGCCCGCTGGACCACCACGTCACAGGCGTCCTCGAAGGCCTCCATCATACTCTCCACGCTGGCGAACCGGTCCTCGGGCCGGGGCCGCGTCGCCCTGGAGATCACCGAGTGCAGTCCCGGTGGAAACCCGGGCCGGAAGTTCCTCGCCGGGATCGCCGGCGCGTACCGGGTGTACACCGACGCCGGCGGGATCTCGCCGGCCACCAGGAAGTACAAAAACATCCCCAGACTGAAGAGGTCCGCCGACTCACCGTCGCGGGTCCCCATCCCCGTCAGGAGCTCCGGCGCCGAGAAGCCCGGCGTCACCGCCACTTCCTCTTCCACGTGGCCGACACGATAGAGGCGATCGATGCCGTCGAAGATCGCCTGCAAGGGCGGATCTTCACCCAGCCCCTCGGACTCCTCTGCGACATCGGACCACTCCACCTGGGAGTCGTAGAAGCTCGACCCCGCCAACCCCTCCCGATCCTTATTCGGCTTCTCCCCTTCTTCTTGCTCCCCCTCTTCTTCCTGGATTACTTCGTCTTCGGAGCTCGCATCAGAGACCTCGTCTCCGGCCTCAAAGTCCGCCACGCTCAGGGGCGCGATCTCCAACACCGTCCGGTCTCCGCCCTCAAAGTCGGTCTCCTCCACGGCGTGCTCTTGCTCCTCCACCGGCACGGCCGGCTCCAGCGAAAACGCCTCGCCGAGAGACTCCGAGACGAACACCTTCGGGAACCCATCTTCCGTGTTGGGATCGAAGAGCCGCACGTTCCACGGCGTCGCCCCCAGGTGAATCCACCCCGACTTATGAAGATCCTGAAAGAGCTTCCCCACGGTCCGAAAGATGATCCGGACCTGGTCGAACCCCAGATCACCGCGGACGAGATCCACGAAGTCACCGACGGAGATGCCCATATTGTCCATGAACACCGATCGCACCAGCCCGTCGACCTCCTGCACGCACACCGGCGACCGGACGAACCCCTGGATCTCATCGGGCCACCCCTCGAGCCGCGACGTCACAAGCGTGGTCTCCTCGATCACGTAGGTGGGATGTAAGAGCGCCGCTTTCTGTTCTGCGTCGAGCTCCAGCTCGCTCTCCAAGATCTCCTCGGCTGCGGCCAGGAGAACGCGGCGCCCCTCAAACTCCTCCAGAACATCTCGAACTCGCAGCGACACTTCGACCACGTGGTCTTCGAGCCCCCCGAACACCTCCGCGGAGAACCGACACTCCACTGTCTCCTCCACCGCCGTGTAGGCTCTCGCCACGTTCTCGTCGACCTTCAAAATCGCTCCACCATCCATTGCCTCTCCGAGGGTCTCTTCAGACCCCCTTCGCGGTGGCTTTGGTACTCGCTGCTCTCACTGCGTCGCAGACTGCCACAGGCGACGGCGGTTCGGCAAGGGCGGCGGTGGTCAATACAGCCCCTCCGCCGTGCACAACCCGGAGTCCACCATATCGGCGGTCACCTCCGGGGGCTGACCGGCCGGTTCGATCGGATAAAACGTGTCGACCTCGATGATCGTCGCGTCACTGGTGGTGGAGTTCCAGTGAATCCGGGCCACGTCCCAGAAGTTCCGGGTGCTCTCCAAGGGGAAGAACGGGCGCTCGTACCGCAGCTCGCTGTTGATATAGATCCGCACCGTCGCGTAGGCCGTACCAAACACCTCCTGGTAGTAATGGGCGCCCACGGCGTACCACTGACAATGGTCGGGGTCCGCCATGGTGATATTCTCCGGACCCGCTCCATCCCGAACGTCGATGTCCAGGCTGGGATTTTCAGGCACCCAGATCGGGCTCTCGTCCTGGTTCGGGTTCAAATAGAACACCGAGTAGGGCGCCTCGAACCAGTTGCCCGGCCCCATCTTGGTCAGATGAAGGTCGAGATCGCTCCCGAAGTCATCGGTCTCGTCCGGATCCAACGGATTGGTCCAGGTCAGCTCGATATGGATATTCTGATCCGGGATCGCCGTGACCGTCACCTCCGCCTGGTTGCACGACTGGAAACCCACCTCATCTTGCACGGTCAGCCCGAACCGGTACACCCCGGCCGTCAGTGGCTGAAACCGCCGCCGCGACTGGTCCTGATCCCCGGGATCTCCCACGGCGGGTCCCAGGGTGACGTTCGTCCCCGGAGGACGCTCCAGGATCTCCCACTCCCACTCCACGACCTGGCCGTCCTCATCGCTGCTCTGGCTCCCATCGAGGAGCACGTAGTTCAACGGCACCGCCGTGATCGACGTCTGCGGCACGCTCCCCTGGCCCTCGACGCTCGCCAGGGCCACCGCGGTCGGACAGGTCCCGTCGGCGCCCCGAGCGGTCACCTCCAGGTTCAACGCCGGCTGCACCGGATCGTTGCTCCCGATCACCACGGTCACGCTCTCCGTTTGCTCCTCGACGGGCACGAAACGAATGTTGAATCCTTCCTGATCTCCGGGAGAAATCGACACCGGCTGGTTGATGCTCCCATCGTTATTGCTATCCCAGGAGCCCAATTCCAGCGAAAACCGCGGGTTCGACTCGTCGAAAAAGATGTCGTCGATAATCAGGGTCTGGGTCCCACAGTTGCGGATATTCACCCGGTCCCGCCCGGTCTCTCCGATCGGCACGAGCCCCATGTTCCGAAACCGCCCATCCACCTCGATACAGGGGGCGTCGGCGTCGGCGGTCACCGGGATCTGCGTCAACCCACGATCACCGTGAACGGGATGGTCAAATCGAGCGTCGTTGCTCTCGATCTGGATCTCCCCGGAGTCGGCTCCATCCCCCAGCGGTCGGTAGGTCACCTCGATATCCAACAGGTAGTCCGAAGGAGTGGTCGCCGCACCGGCTCCCGAGTAGGGCTGCAGGATGATCGGGAAGGTTCGACCCGGCGACGAGATCCGGAAGTCCCCCCCCCCGCTGTACACAGGCTCCTCGTAAATCGTCAGCGGCGCAGACCCCACGTTCGAGATCTGCAAGGTCTGCTCCGACGTTTGGCCCGGCTGAATCCGCTGAAACCTCACCACCGGCGGATCCGCCAACAACTCCGGGCGGTTCGTCAGGGTCTGCACGGGCACGACCAGAGGATCATCACGGGTGTAGCTCGGATCACTGCTCAGGATCCGAAACTCCCCGCCGCTCCGGGTCCCCGCTTCGGAGGGCGAATACTCGACGGTCAACTGGAGCTGCCCCCCGGCCTCGATCGTCGCCGGCAGCTCCGGCATCCCCGCCACGCTCAACGCCTCGATGCTCGACCCCTCGACGGCCACGAAGTCCAGCTCAAAGATCCGCAGCTCCTCATCGGTGGACGTATTCAAGAGCAAGAGAGATCGCTGCTCCGTGTCACCCAGGGGCACCAGAGGGAAGGACACCTGGGCTGGCGAGGCCGCGATCGCCCCTGACTGGGTCTGGTCGATCGTGCCGTTCTCCCCACAACTGGTGACGAACACCGCCATCACGGCGATGCTCACCAGCACAGTCCACCGGGTTCCCTGAAGCCACTTCACCATGGTCGTTCTCGTTGGCTGGATCAAAGGTCTCCTGGCGCCTGGCGCCAGACACTCGCGTCTCGCAAAACAACATAGCGAAAGGTCCCGCGAATTCAAACCATCCCGACCATGGCTCCCTGTTTACAGCTGCTCCAAGAGCGCCGCGCACCGTCTCCGAGCCTCTTCACTCAGCGGACCACCCATCGCCGCCTCCAGATGACCTCGAGCCTCCCCGGGGCGGCCGGCCTTCATCAGGCACTCCCCCAGGCGGCCTCGCACCTCCTGGAGTTCCGGCGCCAGCTCATGGGTCCGCTCCAGGTGGCGGGCTCCCTCCTGGAACCGAAACTCCGCCAGCGCCACGTCACCCACGATCAGGTGCGCCAGGGGTCTCTCCTCATCCAAGGCCAACACGCCCCGGGCCAGCACGTCGGCCTTATCGTAGTGACGCCGCAGATAGAGCAGGTACGCCTGCCCCTCCAGGGCCTCCAGAATCTCCTCGTCGACCCCCAGGATCTCCGCCAGGGGCTCCCCGCCCTTCAGCCTGGCCACCAGCTTCCCCACGTCGCCCCGCACGATCCGTCCGTTCATGATCGTCTCCATCGCTTCACACCCTCAGGTTGTTGATGATCGCCTTATGCGTGTCGTGCACTGCCTGGGAGAGCTGGCTCATCATCGAAAACATCTGATTGATCTGCTGCATCTGGGTCTGCACCAGGTTCATCATCATCATCCGATCCTCAGCCGGCAGGTCCTTCAGCGCCTCGTAGAACGCCTCGGGATCGTTCTGGAAGAGCTCCAGCATCTGCGCCGGATCTTCCAGATCTACCTCCCCCGACGCCTGGGCCGCGCCTTCTGCCTCCCTGGCCTCCCCCGGTGCCAGGCGGCCAGCCACAGATTGAATCCGCTCCATCACCCCCGAGGGGATCCGATCCAAGGCTCGCCCCACGATTCCCGGCAATGTCAGGGGCTCGCGCTCCTCTGTTTCTCCGGCGTAAGCCTCTCCCGACACCACGCTGGTCCCAAATTCCGAGTAGCTCTCGGCCAACACCCCTCGCACCTCAGCGGCCACGGAGATCAACTGCGAGAGCACATTGCCGCCCACCTTCATCGAGTCCAGGCGCTCCAGCGCCCCTTCCAGCCGCTCGATCTCTCCCCTCAGCTCCGCCTGTTCGGCCCCGGACGCTCCCTCCTGGCGCGTCTGTAGATCGGCGATCCGCTCCTGCACCGCCGACTTGGCTCTGTCCAAGACCGCCGCCCCCATCCCGCTGAGCATCGAGCCGCCCCCCTGCTCGGACTCCACCGGCACCTGCCCCCCACCGCCTACTCCCGATATGCTCGTCATGGCTCCTCCCGTCGCTACAGTTCATCCCAGTACCCACACTCCCTGTTATCGAGGATTCGTCGAAAACTGTGCCAAGTTTCCCGCGACTCCCTCC
Source organism: Myxococcales bacterium (assembly GCA_007120035.1). Lineage (GTDB taxonomy): Bacteria > Myxococcota_A > Bradymonadia > Bradymonadales > Bradymonadaceae > SKON01. The sequence continues at coordinate 30,204 of SKON01000169.1, read as the reverse complement.
ACAGGCCCCGGCCTCCAAACGCCGCCTTGCATCCACGACCAGACGCCCCATAGATTCATGATGATTTGTTCAGGCATACCTGACACCGCTCCTCCCCGGAGGCTCCGTGAAGACCTACAAGCTACGAAGACCCCCGGCGTCTGGGCGTCGCATCGACCTCGACGCCGAGCTCAACGACCAGCAGCGCGCCGTGGTCCAGGCCGGCACGGGCCCACTCCTGGTCATCGCCGGGGCCGGCTCCGGCAAGACCCACACCCTGACCTGCCGGATGGCCTACCTCGTCGACCAGGGCGTCCCCGCCGACCAGATCCTCCTGCTCACCTTCACCAACCGGGCCGCCCGAGCCATGAAATCCCGGGCCTCGGAGCTCGTAGGGGTCAACGTCTCCGAGCTCTGGGGCGGCACCTTCCACTCCACGGCCAACCGGATCTTGAGGCGCTACGCCGACCGCGTCGGCTACCAGTCGGACTACACCATCATCGACACCGAGGACGCCTCCACCCTGATGAAGTCCTGCGTCGCCGGCGCCGCCGTCGGCCACCTGGAGCGCCGATTCCCAAAGCCCCGCCTCCTGTGCCGGATCGCCAGCTTCGCCGCCAACACCGGCGAGCCCCTGGATCAGATCATCGCTCATAAGTATCCCTACTTTGAGACCTTGATCCCCGAGATCGAGGCGATCCTCCGCCTCTATCAGGTCCGAAAGCACGAGATGAACCTCCTGGACTTCGACGACCTCCTCCACCTCTGGTACCGCCTCCTCGTCGAGCACGACGACGTCCGAAAGGCCCTGTCCATCCAGTTCGAGCACGTCCTCGTCGACGAGTACCAGGACACCAACTACATCCAGGGCGCCATCATCGACCTGATGGCCTCCCACCACGGAAACCTCATGGTCGTCGGCGACGACTGCCAGTCCATCTACGCCTTCCGAGGCGCCGACTACCGAAACATCCTGGAGTTCCCCGAACGCTACCCCGACTGCCGATCCTTTCGCCTCGAGACCAACTACCGATCCACCCCCCAGATCCTGGAGCTCGCCAACCAGTCGATCGCCTTCAACCGCAACCAATTCGAAAAGACCCTGGTCGCCCACCGCCCCGACGGCCCCCTGCCCAGCCTCTTCCACCTGAAGGACTCCACCCAACAGGCCTACCTGGTCTGCCAACGAATCCTGGAGCTCCTCGACGAGGGCCAGTCTCTCAACGACATCGCCGTCCTCTACCGCTCTCACCATCACAGCATGGAGCTCCAGCTCGAGATGACCCGGTGCGGGATCCCCTTCGTGGTCCGCTCCGGGCTCCGATTCTTCGAGCAGGCCCACATCAAGGACGCCCTCTCCTACCTCCGGTTTCTCTTCAACCCCCGCGACGAGCTCGCCTTCCTTCGCCTCGTGAAGCAGTGGCCCCACATCGGCCAGAAGCGCGGCGAAGACATCTGGCTCTTCCTCTCCAGCCAGGACGATCCCCTCACGGCGGTCACCTCAGAGCGCCTCGTCGGCGCCCTGCCCTCCCGGGCCGCCTCCTCCTGGTCCCGCGCCGCCGCTCTGATCGACGACCTGGCCGGCCTCCGCCTGGCCCACTCCCCCGAAGATCTCCTGGGCCGCCTCCTGGACGGCGAATTCCGCGACCACCTGCAGGCCAGCTACGAGAACGCTGACAACCGCATCAAAGACTTAGAGCAGCTCGCCACCTACTCCAGCCAGTTCGAGAACCTGGACACCTTCTTAGGAGAGATCGCCCTCCTCTCGGGCATCTCCGGCCAGGAGATCGGCGTCGGACAGACCGCCGACGACGAGTACGTCTGCCTCACCTCGGTCCACCAGGCCAAAGGGCTCGAGTGGCACGCCGTCTTCGTCCTCAACCTCTCCGACGGCGACTTCCCCCACAGCCGAGCCCTGGAAGACCCCGACGGGATCGAAGAAGAGCGCCGCCTTTTCTACGTCGCCGTCACCCGGGCCAAATACGAGCTCAACCTCTGCCACCCCCTGACCCGAAGGACCCGCGGCGGCGCCCCCGTGGTCCTGCGCCAGTCCGAGTTCATCGAGGAGCTCCGCGACGAACACGCCTTCCGCGGCACCCCCTTCCCCTTCGAGGATCTCCGCATCGACTCAGGCCCTTGACAGATCTTCGACCCCGGTGCACAGTGCGCCCGCTAATCAATGATGTCCCGACCACGAGCCGTCCCCACGATGTTTGGTTTCTCTCTTTTAATCATCGCTGCCGCTGCCCTCCTTGGCACTGGACTGGCTGCACTCGGACTTCAGCTCTTCCTCCGTATGGTCGAGCCCACGGCCACCCTGGCCATCACCGAGCAGAGTTCCCTCGGGGATTGAGCGCCGGCAGCTTCACTCCACGGTGAGGCACAGATGAGCTCTCCTATCGCGTTTCGCGGCGCCTTCACGGCGTTGATCACCCCCTTCCAGGCAGACGGTTCCGTCGACGAGGCCGCCCTCCGGGCCCTGGTCCGACGCCAGATCGACGGCGGCATCAAGGGCCTCGTCCCCTGCGGTACCACCGGGGAGGCCGCCACCATGACCCAGGACGAGCGCCTCCAGGTCATCGAGACCGTCGTCTCCGAAGCCGGCGGCCAGGTACCGATCATCGCCGGCACAGGCTCCAACGACACCGCTCAATCCGTGGCCTTCACCCGCAAGGTCGCCGCCATCGACGGCGTCGACGCCGCCCTGGTGGTCACCCCCTACTATAACAAGCCGGGCCAGCCGGAGATGATTCGCCACTTCCGGACCATCGCCGACGAGGGCGACCTCCCGGTGGTCCTCTACAACGTCCCGGGCCGGACCGCCGTCTCCCTCTCCGTGGAGTCCGTGGTCTCCCTCTCCGCACACCCTCAGGTGGTGGCGATCAAAGAGGCTTCCGCCGACATGGTCCTCGACAGCGCCCTCGTCGAGGCTCTCCCCCGAGAGTTCGCTCTTCTCTCCGGCGACGACTTCACCACCTTCCCCTTCATCGCCATCGGTGGCCACGGCTGCATCTCCGTGGTCTCCAACATCGCCCCCACCCTGATGAGCGATCTCTGCACCGCCGCCCTCCGGGGCGACCTCCCCGAGGCCCGACGCCTCCACGGCAAGGTGCAGCCCATCGCCCGGGCCCTCTTCGAGAAGTCTAACCCCATCCCCGTGAAGACCGCCGCCCACCTCCTGGGATGGTGTGGGCCCACCCTTCGGGGCCCCCTCTACGAACCGGGCGACGCCTTCCAGGACCGCCTCCGGACCATGCTGGCCGCCGCCGGACTCACCGACCACTCCTGACCCCTGGCATCCGATGACCGAGCCCACCCCCATCGCCATCGTCGGCGCCGCCGGTCGCATGGGCACCTCTCTCCTCGAAGAGGCCGCCCGCCGTCCCGATCTCCGCGTCGTCGCCGCCGTCGTCACCCCCGAGTGGACCGGCCCCGATCACCTCGGCCCCGACCAGGTCCCGGTCTTTCGATCCATCCCCGACCTCGACGAGGCCGCCCCCCGGGTCGTGATCGACTTCACCTCTCCGGCGGCCGCGATCCAGGTCGCCCGGTTCTGCGCCGGGACCCACCGGGCCCTCGTCTCGGGCACCACCGGCCTGGACGACGCCGACCTCCAGGAGCTCCGTCGGTGCGCCGCCTCAGCGCCCACGGTGTGGGCCTCCAACTTCTCCGTGGGCGTCAACCTCCTGGAAGCCCTCGTCGAACAGGCCACCGCCGCCTTCGGCCCCGAAGCAGAGGTCGAGATCTTCGAAGCCCACCACCGCCACAAGGTCGACGCACCTTCCGGGACCGCTCTGACCCTTGGCCACGCTGTTGCCCGGGCCCGGGGCACCTCCCTGGAGTCCATCGCTCGCTTCACTCACCAGGGCCACGCCGGTCCCCGAGACCCCGCCGAGGTCGGCTTCCAGGTCCTCCGCGGCGGCGATATCGTCGGCGAACACTCCGTGTGGTTCTGTGCGCACGGGGAGCGCCTCGAACTCTCCCATCGCGCCACGGACCGCGGCATCTTCGCCCGCGGTGCCCTCCGTGCCGCCCGGTGGGCCGCCTCGGCCTCCCCCGGGTTCTACTCCATGCGCGACGTCCTCAGCGGCCCTTCCACTCCGGCTCCCGCTTCGTCATAAACGCCATGATCCCCTCGGCGGCGTCCTCCGCCAGGGTGTTGATCGTGAGTTGGGCCTGCAACGTTCGCAGGGCCTCTTCGAACCCCATGTCCTGGGTGTCGTAGAAGGCCTGGCGCCCGAGCTTCACGATCGCCGGCGAAAAGGCCGTCACCCGGCCCAGGAGCTCATCGACGGCCTCGTCGAGCTTTCCTTCCTCGGCCACCCTGTTGACCACCCCCATCTCCAGCGCACGGGCCGCCGGGATCCGCTGCCCCGTGAGCATCAACTCCAGCGCGTGCTTTCGATGGAGGTTCCGCTGGATCACAGCGGTGATCATCATCGGGAAAAGCCCCACCTTCAGCTCCGGCGTCCCGAAGGTCGCCTGCGGCGCCGCCACGGCCAGATCGCAGCTCAGCACCAACCCGAACCCTCCCCCCAGGGCGTGCCCGTTTACCCTGGCGATCAACGGCTTCGGACACCGGCTCATCGTCAGCAAGAGCTCCACAAACGTTCCTCGCCCCTCATGCATCCCCAGGGGCCCCCCGGACATCTTCTGGTCTCCCAGATCGCCTCCCGCGCAGAAGGCTTTCTCCCCGGCGCCGGTCAAAACGATCGCCCGCAGCTCCGAGTCCGTCCCCAGATCGCCGATGGCCTCGATCAGCCCCTCCACGACGCCCTGAGACAACGCGTTTCGCCGCGCCTCCCGGTCGATCGTCACCGTCGCCACGTGGCCTTCCCTCTCTACCCGGATCACCTCAGACATCCCACACCTCCGCGAAAAAACACCGGTCCCAAACACGCTTGTAAGTGTTCACTAACATAATGCTCGCGATCTCGCCACTTCATCCTCGCAGATCCCCGACCGCCCCCTGCACCAGCGTCACCGCCACCACCGCCGCCGTGTCTACCCGCAGAATCCTGGGCCCCAGGTCGACCGCCCTCACCCCGGCCTCCACCAGACGCGCCGCCTCCCCGCTCGTGAAATCCCCCTCCGGCCCGATCCACACCCCGACCCTCTTCGGCTGCTCCCCTTCCAGGGCCTCCTCCACGGTCTGACGGTCCCCGGAGAGCAGCCCTGCCAGGTGCACCCCGCAGCTCGGATCCTCCAGGGCCTCCCGAACACCCCGGGGCCGATAGAGCTCCGGGGTCCGGCTCCGACCGCACTGCCGGGCGGCGCCAGCGACGATCGCCTCCCACCGCTCCATCCGACGGGCCACCTTTCGATCATCGATCCGGACCACGGTCCGCTCCGTCTGCAGCGGAACGATCCCGCGCACCCCCAGCTCCGTGGCCTTCTCCAGGAGCCAATCAAAGCGCTTGCCCTTCGGGACCGCCACGAAGAGCACGATCTCCACGGGGCTCTCCCCCACGTCGAGGCGCTCCAGGCGCTCGATCAGCACTCGTCCCCCCTCGAGATCCTCGAGCCGTCCCGTGGCTACATGCCCCAGGCCATCGAAGAGCTCCACCTCGTCTCCCTCGGTCATCCGCAGCACATTGCTCACGTAGTGGCGCTCCCCCTCCTTAAGCGCCACCACGTCACCGGGCTCCACCCCGTCGAAAAACCCCGACTCCACGGACACCCGCCGACCCATAATCACCTCCTCCGATAGACCACGGCGAACCATTCACCGTCGCGCTCACAGCGCTCCTCGACGAGGTCCTCCCGGGGAAAAGCAGCCCCGATCCGGGGGAGCCGCTCCTCGTCGATCCCGCTCAACAAGAGCACCCCCGCCGGGCCCACCCTGGCCACCAGGTCCTCGCAGAGATCCAGGAGAATCGGCGCCAGGATATTTGCGACCACCACATCGAAGGTCTCCTCGATCTCCCCTACGGGCCGGGTCGACAACCGGATCTCCTGGGCCGTGAACCCGTTCTTCTCCACGTTCTCTCGCGCCACCTCCACCGCCGTGGCGTCCACGTCCACCCCGACCACCTCGGTCGCCCCCAGTCCCCGCGCCGCCATCGACAGGATCGCCGAGCCACACCCCACGTCGAGCACGGTCTGGCCCGACCCCTCGGCCATCACCTCGTCGAGGATCGACGCGCAGAGCCGGGTCGTCTCGTGGGTCCCCGTCCCGAAGGCCATCCCGGGCTCGATGGTCAACGCGATGCCACCTTCAGGAGCCTCAGCCCGATCCCAGGGAGGCCCCACGGCGACCCGCTCTGAGATCCGCAGGGGCTTGAAGTAGTCCATCCAGGCCGTCTCCCAGCTCCGATCCGAGTAGGGCCCCACGTACACCAGCTCCCCCTCTTTGATGCCTTCCAGGCTCGCCGTGAGCGCCTCGGTGACCTCCTCCCCGTCGAAGTATGCGATCACCCGGGACATCCCGTCCGGTACGGGCCCGAACTCCACGCCCTCCATGTAGGTCTCCCCGTCCTGGATCTCCACCCCGGAGGCGCCCAGGCGCTGCACCGCCTCGGCCACCTCGTCGGCCCCCGCCGTCAACAACTCCGCTCGTATCCACATCGCACACTTCCAGGGCACAGGTGATCCCAACCGCCACGCCACCTCGGCGCAGACGAATCATACGACGCCCCGCCCCCAACACAACCTCACTCCTGGTCCCGATCTCGAGCCCCCCTCTCCGCGGCACCGGCACCGGCGACCTGTACGAATCCTGCGCTGGCGCCGAGCGTCCACGCCGGGATCGCCTCTTCCCTCGGCGTCGTTGGCTGGAGGGTCCGATCGATCATCGTCCCTTCCTCTATCAGCACGGTCATCTCCGTGGCTCCCGTCGTAGTGCTGGCGACCCCCGCCCCGAAAGTGTCCACCCGCAACCCGCTGGTCACGGCCGTCTCGACGGTCACCTGCAACCCGTACACCTCGTCGATCGCACTTCTGGGCTCGCTCAGCGCCTCCATCAATGTGTTTGTGCCCAGGTTGTCGTTGGCGAAGAGCTCTCGAATCTCGTCGGCCGCCTCACCGACGGCCCCGGGGACGGAGTCCGGGTTATGAAGCACTGCCTGAATCTTCACCGTCCCCTCCCGTCCCAGGGCAGCCCCCGAGATCTCCGCCTCCAGATAGATCCGCTGCACCGACCCATCGACAAACTCTCGCCCGATCTCCACCTGGGCGTCCAGCTCCCCACGGCCCCCTACTTCCCCCCCCGCCAACGCGACCAACCCGGCCGCCCACTCGTCGGGCACTCGCACCAGGCTTCCATCCACCTGCGCCGAGCCGCCAAAGCTCATCCCCTGCCGCACCACCGTTCCTTCGTCCCGACGTTCAGCCCGAGTCACCACCTTTCCCTCCACGCCGGCGTCGGCCCCCACCACACTCGCTCCGACGTTCAGCCCGGCCGCGGCTCCGCCGGAGAACTCCACAGCCACCACCCGGTCCGGCAGATTCTTCACCAGGCGCTCCGGCGGCAGCCCGGTCTTCGACGCCAGCATGTACTCCGCCAAAAGGCGCCGATCCGCCTCGCTCTCCAGATTGAAGTCCAACGTCACCGACGCCCCGGCGGTCACCCCGGCGCTCACCCCCTTACCGATGCCCTGAGCATTTAGACCCGCAAGGGCCCCGCCCTCGCCGCTAATCTCCACGGTCATCAGCGCTCGGTTATCCCTGGTCCGCTCCAACACCACGGCGCGCTCCTGGCCGGCGAAGCCCCCCAATCCCATGGAGCCTCTGATCGACAGACCAGCCTCTACGCGTCGGCTGCCCCCCGGTTCGATGGAGTCGACCCACTCGTCGAAGTTCGCACGGGTCAGCAGCCCCGGCGTCTGAGTAAAGTACTCCGCCACCTCTACAGATTGCCCGATCGCCTCTCCGGCCGCCGCCAGGCACCAGGCCGCCGCCATGGTCCCCAGCCCCCCCGGGGGAAAGAGCATGTCCCCGTAGAGCCTCTCATGGTTCTCCGTCGCATTCGCCGCTGCGATCTTCAGGCCCATGCTGGGGACGTCCACGATCGCCCGATGCTCCAGCAGCACCTCCCCGACAGCCCCCGCGACTTGATTCACCGCCGTCGCCGCCCGGTCGGCGGCCATGGCCCTCAGTTTCACCGGCGCCGCATCTAACGCGTCTGTGATGGCCGTCGCCAGCCCCTCGGGATCTTCGATCAAGCCTGCAATGCCCTCTCCCAGCGGCGCCTCACGCAAGTGCTCGACCTGCTCCTTCACCACCCCCTGCACGGACTCCCGGACCTCCCGATAAGTCTCGATCGTCTCAACCGAGGGACCAAAGAACTGGGCCACCTCCGCCAACCCCCGCAGAGCCTCCCCGGAGTCCTTCCCTCCCAGGGCTTCTTGGATCGCCGACGTCCCGGCCCGGGCGGTGTTCACCCCGTCGGAGACCGTCGACCGAACCCGAGAGAGCACCCCCTCGGGCTCGGGCTGCCGGGCCACCTCCCAGGTGTCGGCGCCGGAATCGTGCTCGATCTCCCCGCCGCCCTTCGCCTTCTGCTCCGCCCGGGCCTCCTCAAACTCCTCTGTCGGCAGCCCCTCCAACATCTTCCCCACGACGCCGTCGATCTTCATGGTCTCCTCCCTCAAAGGTACCGTCCGATCTATTATCGACGCTTATGGGTCCGACTGTGCATTGAACTTACTGACTCCGGAAGATCCCCGGGGTCATCCGACCGTTCCCGTTCCAATCGCCGGCCAGGGGATGATCGCCGGAGGTCCCGTACTGAAACGACACGTCGGCCGCACCGCCGCTGAGCCCGTTTCGCAGATGCCACGTCGATCCCCGCACCACCCCCGGGGTCATCCGACCGTTCCCATTCCAGTCTCCCACCACGGGGGCGTCGTCGCTCCGACCGTATCGGAAGCTCACGTCCGCCGCTCCTCCGCCCAGGGAGTTCTTCAGATGCCAGGTCCCATCACGCACGATCCCCGGGGTCATCCGACCGTCGCCGTTCCAGTCCCCCACCACCGGGATGTCCCCGGCTCGGCCGTACTGAAAGCTCACGTCCGCGCTCCCACCACCGAGGGAGTTCTTCAGATGCCAGGTCCCATCACGCACGATCCCCGGGGTCATCCGACCGTCGCCGTTCCAGTCCCCCACCACCGGGATGTCCCCCTCTCGGCCGAACTGAAAGGTCACGTCTGCGCTCCCACCGGCGTGGGCGTTACGCAGATACCACGTCGATCCTCGCACCACCCCGGGGGTCATCTTGCCGTCTCCATTCCAATCTCCCACCAGGGGAAGATCCGTCCGCGACGCATAGGTGAATGAGAGATCCGCCGCCCCCCCACCGAGTGAGTTCTTCAGATGCCACGACGGAGCTGTCCCGCCCGATACCCCTGATGAACCCGAGCCCGACGAACCCGAGCCCGACGAGCTCGAGCCCGACGACGCCCGCTCCAGGATCGTCGGAATCCGCTGCCGAAGGTTAGTCCCCGGACAGCTCGTCGTCTGACCGGGCCACTCCCCGTGTCCCTTCACCCGGTTTCGGTTCAACGGGACCGAGAAGGTCTGAGAGATCCACCGGACGATATCCGCCGTGGCGTTCAACTGCGTATTCGACGGCGTCTGACTCTGGAAGTTGCCGATCAGGGCCACCCCCACATTATTCGTATTGCGGCCAATCACGTGAGCCCCGGTCCGACGAACCGTCGACCGCCCCTGGTACACTCTCCCGCTCTGGCTCACCACGAAGTGGTACCCGATATCGCACCACCCACGATTGTCCATATGGAAGGCTTGCATCGATCGCATCCGGGCCGCCGGGTTGGCCCCGTCCGTCGCTGGCGAGTAGGTGTGGTGGATCGAGATCTCCCGCGGACTGTGGGTGGAACCACAGACCCGGTTCGGGTATCGGGCCCCCCAGGCGGCCCGGGAGATCACCAGAGACGACGGCGCCACAGCCTGCTGCACCGTCGCCACATCTGCTTCTTCGTCTTCCTCGATCCCCACCACCGGCAGGTCCCGAGTCAGCACCTCGGCTCGATAGGCCTCTTCATAGAACTCCAGCGCCAGGTACTCCAGGGCCTCCGCGCTCGTCGCCCCGTCCACTCGCAGCTCAAGCGCCACCGCCGGCTCGTCCAGGAGGATTCGACCCACGTGGTAGCGATCTTCCACCCAGGTCCACTCCACCTCCCCAAAGTCACTCCACCCATCCTGGTACACCCGATACTCCAGATCCCCGGACAACTCCCCGTCCAAGAGCACACCCACATGCATGAAGGACTCCACATCGGGCTCGATGAGCACCTCTCCGGACGCGAAGGACTCCTGTAATTCTCCTCGCTCGGCGAGGCTCACCGTCGTCCATGCTTCCTGCCCGGACTCGCCGCCGCCGGCGCCGTAGGCTTCGCCTTCGGGGCTCCCATCGAGGTCGCCTGGCTCACACCCCGAGCCCAGCCCGATCGCTCCCACCGCCAGCCCTACCAGGGCCCACCACCGCCAGTTTCGCTCCATCGTCGATCGCTTCATCGGGTCCTCTCCGAAAGTCGGTCTTATAGGTCTCTGCGAACGCCGCCCCACTATGCAACCATCATGCCAGGAGCCACAAAGGAGCGAAAGCCCATTGGAAGCAAACACTTACAACCACTCCCCCGCCACTCACATGTAGGAGCCCTGACTACTAGCGACCACAGAAGACCACAGCCTGACCACAAACCGAGACAATCTGACACACAGAGCACGCTCCAGGCGCCCGATCCGGTCCCCGCCCATTGTCTCCGCACTCCAACCCGGCTAGGCTCTCCCATGCCCGCTGCGGCGTCTTGACCCTCGAACCTGCAGGAGTGCCCGTGAGCCGACCCCTGGTGGTTGCCCTCCCTGGCGACGAAGAGCTCGCTGCCCATCTGGCCGCCGAGCTCCACGCCGACATCGCCGACACCGAGATCCGGTCCTTCCCCGACGAGGAGACCTATCTCCGGATCGACTCCCCCGTCTCCGGCCGAGCCGTGGCCGTGGTGGCCTCATTGGCCCGGCCCAACTCCCGGACCCTCCCGACGCTCTTGCTGGCCTCCACGCTGCGCGACCTCTCCCCGGCCTCCCTGGGCCTCATCACCCCCTACCTGGCCTACATGCGCCAGGACGCCCGGTTCCGCCCCGGCGAGGGGATCACCAGTCGGTATTTCGGCGCGTTGATCTCGAACCACTTTGATTGGCTCGTCACCGTCGATCCCCACCTCCACCGCGTCGACACCCTCGAGGGCACCTACACCATCCCCCACACGCTGGTGAGCTCCGCCGAGCCCATCGCCCGATGGATCTCCGAGGAGATCCACCGCCCCCTCCTGGTCGGCCCCGACGAAGAGAGCGCTCAGTGGATCGCGCCCATCGCCACCGCCGGAGGATTCCCCACGGTGATCCTGGAGAAGGAGCGCACCGGCGACTTCGACGTCCAGGTCTCGGAGCTCTCCGCAGCCGAGATCCCCGCCGACGACCTGACCGCCCTCACCCCGATCCTGATCGACGACATCATCTCCACAGGCCGCACCATGATCGAGGCCATCAAGGCCCTCAACGCCGCCGGCCTGGCACCGCCGACCTGCCTGGGGATCCACGGGCTCTTCGTGGACGACGCCCGAAAAGCCTTGCGCGACGCCGGCGCCGCCCGGATCGTGACCTGCAACACCATCGACGATCCCACCAACGCCATCGACCTCTGGCCGGCGATCGCTTCCGCCACCGCCCCCTTTCTCTGACCCGAAATTCGCCCCGTTTCGCCCTCTCCCCGCTCTGCTGTTCTCTCCTTTCTCACTGTCCTATACTTGCCACGGGAAGAGATCCCCCAAGGTTTAACCTTATCTATGTGGGGACCCCCTCTCCCCTGTGTCACCGGCTCCCGCTTCTTCTCGCGGGAGCGCTCCGAGAGCGTCGAGATGCTTGACCACACCCCCTGGGCTCTGCCCGGACTCAAACTCACCCTCCTGGGCCTCTGCGCCTTGATGGCCGTCACCGCCGTTCCCTGGACCGCCGACGCCCAGATCTACGTGTACCCCCGGCGCCCCACCCAATCGAACGTGCGGTACTTCGACTTCGACTGGTACCACATCGACATCCTGGTGGGTCCCGAAGCCGACGACGGCCAGGCGGGCTTCCCTGGACCGGACTCCACCCTGGAGGCCCTCTCCCGCAGCTTCCCCACCGCCCAGGGCCCGTCGATGCACCCTCGACACCCGGCCCACCCCGACCATCCTCTCTTCGGGGCGGTCTCCCCGGACTTCTACGGCGCCACCGGATCCCCGGGGGCCATCGACTTCCCCGATCCCGCCGAGGACACCCGCACCCAACCGCCTCCCCCCACCTTCGACACCGACGACGAAGAGGAGAGGCCCCGGACCCGCTTTGAGCCCACCGACCTCGACGACCGCACCGGCGGCGTCCGCCTCTACTACTACGACCGCGAAGAAGAGGTCGCTCAGCGGGCCGCCGCCTTCATCGAAGAGAGCTACCGGTACCTGGTCGAACAGTTCCGCCACGTCCCCACCCGTACCCTGCCCTACGTGCTCTACAGCAGCTACCAGGAGTTCCTCCAGACCAACATCTTCCCCATCCAGGAGGGTGTGTTGGGCGTCACGGGACGCCGGGATCTAAAGCTGGTCCTCCCCTACTTCGGAGACCACCGCACCTTCCAGCACATCTCCACCCACGAGATGGTCCACCAGTTCACCATCCAGAAGGCCCGGGACGTCGTGGAGAAACACGGCCTCACCGGCGATCCCCTGGACCGGATGCCCCTCTGGTACATCGAAGGCATCGCCGAGTACTACTCCCTCCAAGGCCTCGACCCCGAGACGGAGATGCTCACCCGGGATCTTCTGTTGAACCCCGATCCCCGCCGGGGCTACGTGATGCTCGACTTCTTCGAGGATCGGCCCTTCAGCGGCCTCTGGACCTACAAGGTCGGCCAGGCTCGGGTCGCCTTCCTGGAAGAAGTCTACGGCGAAGGAACGGTCCAGGAAGTCCTGGAGCAATCCCACCTTCTGCTCACCAACCGCATCGACGGCTCCGCTCCCCGGACCTTCCGGTCCCTCCTGGTGGAGATCACCGGCGACGACGCCCGCCGGATCTCCGCTCGCTTTGAACGATGGATCAAAGAGCGGTCCTACTCCCGATTCCTGGACTCCGAGCAGGACGCCGCCGAGCTCAACTTCTTCACCGACACCCGCGGGATCATGCAGACCATGACCACCTCCCCGTCGGGGTACCTGATGCTCTACCGCTCCATCAACCCCGAGACCGGCCGAGTCCGCCTCTACGTGACCGACGTCCGGGGGGGCCGCCACCGCCAGGTCGCCGCCGACGGCAGCCCCGGCATCGAGTCCCTCCACCCCGTGGGCCCCCGCAACTTCGCCCTCCACGACGACCGACTCGCCTTCATCGCTCGCACCGCCGGCCGGGACGTCCTCTACGTCCAGGAGATCCGCCACACCGCCGAGCGCGTCGACGACGCCTGGCGCATCCGCCTGCGCCTCGGCTCTCGCCAGTCCTACCCCCTCGGCGAGTATGGGGTCCTCGCAGCCGAGTCCCCCACCTTCTCTCCCGACGGCAGCCGACTGGCCTTCATCGGCCTCGACGAGCAGGGACAAAAGGACGTCTACGTCTTCGACCATAACGGCGACCCCACGGTCCGCCGGCTCACCAACTCTATCCACGCCGAGCGGGGCCTGACCTGGGGCGACGACGGCATCGTCTACTCCTCTGACGCCACGGGCCACGGGTACTACAACCTCTTCCGAGAAAGCCCGGACGGCGACAACACCCCGGAGCGCCTCACCTTCGAGGCCCGAGACCACACCGACCCGCGAATCCTCCCCGACGGCCGCCTCTTCTTCTCCGCCTATTCAGCGAGCCGCTCTAACCTCTACGAACTCACCGCCGACGGGATCGTCCGCCGCACGGACATCGTCACCGGCCTCTTCGGGGTCTCTCCGGCACCGGGATCCGCCCTCTGGGCCACCTACCACTTCCGAGGACAGCGCCGCCCGGTCCGCATCACCTCCGAGTTCCTCCTGGACCGCCCCGTGGAACCCGCCGCGGACCTCCACCCCGCCACCGAGCCCGCCACCCGGGACCTCGATGGCGCCGAGCCCTACCGAGCCTCCCAGATCGGCAACTGGCAACTCAGCAACGCCTTCGGCATCCTCGGCGCCAGCTCCGGCGGCGTCTTCGGCCAGCTCATGCTCCTCACCAACGACCGCCTCCGCAACCACGCGGTCTTCCTCAACCTCTTAGCCTTCGGCGACTGGAACAACACCCTCTTCGATCTCCTCTACCTCAACCAGGAGCACCGCCTGATCTGGGGCGCCGGCCTCTTCCAGGACGTCCGCTACCGCATCGATCGATCCATCGAGTCCGACTCCCGGTTCCTCTCCGGGGAGCGCTTCTACGGCGCCCGGGCCAGCCTCCGGTATCCCCTGAACCGCTTCGCCTTCGTCCAGGGCGACCTCGCCGCCGGCGGCGTCCGGTTCTTCCTCCAGGACTTCACCCGGGACCGACTCCCCCCCGGGGAGGCGTCTCGGTGGGACGAGAACCACGCCGGCCACCGGTTCCAGGTCTCTCCCACCCTGGGCCTCGGCTACAACACCATCCAGTACCACCCCGGCACAGGCCCCATCTCCGGCACCAGCCTCCTCCTTGAGTCCACCCTGGACGTCCAGCCCTTCGATGACGAATCCCACGGCACGGTTCGCCTCGACGCCGAGCGCTATTTCCCCATCTACAACCGCATCAACCTCGGCTTCCGCGGCGGCATGGGCTCCACCTTCGGCGGCGAGCTCCGCCGACAGTTCTTCCTCTCCAGCTTTGACACCCTCCGGGGCGTGGAGTTCGGCGACATCGACTACCTCCTGGGCGATCTCTTCTTCTTCACCAAGCTGGAGCTCCGGTTCCCCCTGAACTTCCTGGTCCGCATCCCCCTGATCGACGTCGAGGGGATCGTCGGCGCTGACTTCGGCGGCGCCGGCGAAGATCTGGCGTCACTCTGGGAGTGGCGAGCCTTTTCTCCCGTCACGGGCCTCAACTTCGGCCTCGGCCCCATCGTCTTCCGCCTTCACTTCGCCCGACCCATCGACATCGGCGCACCCCGCCTGCCCAACAACGGCAACTGGGTCACCAACTTCTCTCTGGGATGGCGGTACTGGTGAGCCCACCCCCGACGCTTGACGGATCTCGAACCTTGATACTACAAGTGTCCGCACCGGCATTCCCCCATCCGGCTCGGAGGTTCCCTCGTGTCAGACCCAATTGAGATTCTCGTGCGTCGGCTCAACGCCGTGCTCACCGGAGAGTCGACCACCCAGGGGCTCCATTTCTTCTGTCAGCTCGGCGGCTACGACGACGACCTCGGCATCATCACCATGCAGGTCGCCGGCTCCGGAAAGACGCTCATCAGCTGGCGCACGGACCCCGAAGAGGTGGAACTCTGGACCTACCAGTTCACCGACGAGGACTACCGACAGTTTCTCCGCCTCTTCCTGAAGTTCCCCTTCTGGTCCGCCTCGCCAGCACGCCGAGGACGCCGGGACGACGAGACGAACATCCACCTCCGGATCTCCGCCCAGGACATCGGCACCCACCAGGGGCTGCAATTTTGGAGCGACGACATGGTCGAGTTCCCAGTCCTCAAGAAGGTGATGGAGCCCCTGACCCGGCTGATCCATCACCTGACCCTCGAGCAGATCCCCCGCGACGAACTCGACGCCATCTTCCCCTGATGCGTCGTCTCCTCACGAGCTCACTCGTCGCCGCCTCGCTCCTCCTCATCGCCTGCGACGACACCCTCCCGATTCTGGTCGACGAAGAGGCCACCCAGTCCCGGATCGCCTCTTCCCACCAGGAGATCCACGACGCTCGCCAGGACCACTTCCGGGCCACTGAAGACGCCGTAGAGGCCGCCTCGGATTCCGTCGACCAGGCCCTCCGCGAAGCCGGCGACCAGGCCCTCCAGCTCTTCGAACCTACCGACGACTGAGGACCACCACGGTCTCCACATGAGAGGTCCGGGGGAACATGTCCACAAAGGTCACGCTCTCCACGATGAACCCCTCCTTGAGCTCCCGTAGGTCTCGGCCCAGACAGCCCGGATCGCAGCTCACGTACACCACCCCCACCACGTCGCTGGCCGCCACGGACCGACAGACCTCCACCGCCCCGGCCCGCGGGGGGTCCAGGACCACCACCTCACCACCCCGCAGATAGGACTCGATCGCCCCCGCCTCGAAGAGGTCCGCCACCTCGAAGTGCAGGTGCTCCGCTCCCCCGTCTTCAGCGAGCCTCCGGGCCACCTCCACAGCCTCCCGCGCCCCCTCCAACCCCACCAACTCCGAGACGACCGGAGCCAACGCGAACGAGAAGTTCCCGGCCCCGCAAAACCCCTCCACCACACGGGACCGGTCCCATCGCTCGCCAACGGCGTCTCTCACCATCGCCACGAGCCGACCGTTCAGGCCACGATGGGCCTGTCGAAATCCCCCCGGCTCCATCCGAGCCCCCTCCACCGGCGGCGCAGCCAACACCTCGCCAGCCTCCACCCCGAGCTCCCCCACTCGAAACGACTCGCCACTGCCGCGAACCACCACCCCCTTCACCGTCTCGCTTCGAGCCACCGCCCGCTCCACCGCGGCTCGCGCCGCACCGATCCGACCTCCCGGCGCGTCCACCACCATCACCACCTGCCCACCGCCGGCGGTCTCCACCCGGATCTCAGCCTTCCCAAGAAGCGCGAGCCCCTCCCGCACCTCCGAGAGGCCCCGATTGATCTCCTCCGCCGCCATGGGGCACGCATCGACACCCACTACCCGATGACTCCCAGCCTCAAAAAACCCCACCTGAACCACCTGATCCCGCCGGCGCTGGTGGAACGTTGATCGACTCCGCGACCCCTCCACCGGCGAAGCCCCCACGACCCGGGGCGCCGGAAACTCCACCCCCGAGATCCGCTCCATCGCCTCCCGAGCCGCCTCGGACTTCCAGGCCAGCTCTCTCTCATAGTCGAAATGCCAGAAGTCACACCCGCCACAGCCACGCCGAAACGCCTCACATCGGGCCTCCCGTCGGTGCTCCGACGCCTCCACCACCTCCAGGATCTCCCCCCGGGCCCACCGCTTCTTCTCCCGGGTCAGACGAACCCTCAACAAATCCCCGGGTACACCGCGAGGAATGAACACCACCTTCCCGGACCGCAACGTCCCCAGGGCGTCGCCGCCATTGGCCAGCCCCTCCACCCTCACTTCCTCGACACGCCCCACTCAGAAGGTCTCCCGGAGGGCCTCGCGCAACTCCTCGTCCTCTTCTTCGTCGTCCCCTGAGACCGGCGCCGCCTCGGCCGCCTCCTCTTGCAGGAGGTCCATCGCCTCCTCAGGAGCCTCCTCGCCGACCATCTCATCGGTCAGTCGCCGGGCCTCTATCACCACGTGGGCGGCGTGAATCGTCGCGGCGCTCACCGCCGACTCCGCCGGCATCGGATCCCCCGCCGCCAGCGCCTCAGCGACCTCCTCCATGTCTTCCTCCGACGGACTGATCATCAACGCCGCCAACGCCAGCACCACCACCAGCGCCACCACTCCCCCGCCAACCTTCACCCACGTCGGGGGTCCCGGCGACGCCACCGCCACAGGAGCACCCGCCACGGCCCCCATCTCCGTGGGCCGGCTGGCCTCGATCACCTCGCCATCGACCTGCGACTCTCTCGTCGCCCCATAGGCGTCGACCTCTCGGCTATCAGCCGCCGGGAAGGTCTGCGAGATATCCGGCGCCTCTTCGATCCACCGCTGCAGCCCGATGGGATCCACCTCTTCGGCCGGCACGGAGTCCAAGAGCTCATCGTCGAAGCACTCTTCACAGATCCGCTCCAGCGTCGAGGCCACCTCCTCCATCGACGACGGACGGTCTTCCGCACGCTTCGACAACATGGCCAGCACGAAGTGGTCGAGTTCATCGGGGACGCTCTCCAGCCCCGGGATCGACGACAAGGGCCGGGCAGGCTCGTTCAGGTGCTTCACCGCAAACCCCATCTGGGTCGACGCGTGAAACGGCAGGTTCCCGCTGATCAACTCGTAAACCATGATCCCCACGGCGTAGATATCCGCCGGGGCTCCTACCTTATCCCCTCGGGCCTGCTCCGGGCTCATGTACGCCGGCGTCCCCCACAGGGTCCCCGACTGGGTCATGGTCTCCGCCCGATTATGCTTGGCGATCCCAAAGTCCAAGAGCTTCGGAAACTCCCGGTTCCCCTCCACCTTCAACAAGAAGATGTTCTCCGGCTTCAAGTCCCTGTGGATCACGTCCCGGGTGTGCGCTTCCCCCAGGACCCCGCAGATCGGCGGCATGATCTCGAAGACCTCCCGGTACGTCACGAACCGGTATGCCAACCGATCCGCCAGGCTCTCCCCGTGGAGCAGCTCCATCACCATGTACACATGGCCGTCGGCGGTCTGGCCGAAGTCATGAAGCCGCACCGCGTGGGGGTGCTTCAAATTCGAGATCACCCGGGCCTCATACATGAATCGCTTTCGGATCCCCTCATCTCGGGCGAAGTCCGACTTCAACAGCTTCAGGGCCACTTCGGTCTCGAAGTCCAGCCGCCGGGCGCTGTACACCGACCCCATCCCCCCTTCCCCGAGCTTCTTGTAGATCCGAAACCGCCCGTCGAAGACGGTCCCCACCAAGGGGTCTTCCCGGTCCTCCACCCCCATCTCGATCAACCGGGCTCCGTCGTCGGGGCACACGTCCAGATTCGTCTGGAAGGTCCGGCCGCACTGCCAGCAGATCTTCTCTTTTTCTGCTCCCCCGGACCCGTGTGCCTTCGCCTCGACCACTCTTGTCTCGAACTCGAAAAAGTATGCTGCGGAACGGAACCGTTCGGGGAATGGAGCGCCTTTCAGCGCCTCTTTACTATAGGCCATGCGCTTGTGGGTAGCAATCGCGCTACGGGGTTGTGCCCCCTCGCAAACAAACGTAAACTGCCGCCCACGGGTATCTCGCAACCGGATCGCCGTGATGGCCTTGCTCTCCTTCTCCACTCGTCATTTCAAGCACCCTGGCCTCTGGTCCACCCTCCTGGCTCTGTCCTTCCTCTGGACCCCTTTGGCCCACGCCGATACCCCGTCCTGTGTCACCGCCATCCCCAGCCGGGATGCTGACAGCGCTCGCCAGCTCACCATCTACGGCCTGCAGTGCTTCGAAGCACAGCGCTACGACTGGGCCCTGACCCACTACCTTGCCGCCTACGAGATCCGCCCCAACGCCGATCTCCGGGCCGTCATCGGCCGGGCCCTTCACGAACTCGGCCTCTACGAGGCCGCTCGCCGCGAGTACCAGGCGTTTCTTCGCGCCGAAGACGACACCCCCGCCGCCGCCCGCATCCGCCAACGTATCAACGAGCTGGACCAGGCCATCGAAGACGAGAGCGGCAGCCTCCACCTCACCACCTCTCCCCCGGGAGCCACCACCTATATGCTCTTGGACAACGGCTCGTGGTACGACCTGGGCCCCACCCCTTCGGAGCACATTCTCCGGGAAGGGACCTATCGCCTCCGGGTAGACCGAGACGACTATCACCCCATTACCAGGGACGTCACCGTCCGACGGGGCCGCCAAGAGGCGTACCACGGAGACCTCATCCACGAGTCCTCCACCTTCGACATCAGCGACCGCCGATTGCGCCGGGCCGGCGCCTGGACCATGATCTCCAGCGTCCCCGTCACCGCTACGGGTATCACTCTCCTGGTCCTCGCCAGCCAGGACACCAGAGCGGCCCGAGAGCTCGAAGACCACTTTCAAGATCTCGACGACTACCACGACCGGCGCCGAGAGCATCTGGATCGAGCCAACGATCTCCGCTTCTGGGGCACCGTCACCACCGTCGCCGGCGCCACGGGCCTCCTGGCAGGCGCCCTCCTCTTCTCCGCCGGCACCAACGACCTCAACGACGCGCCCGACGATGAGTCGGCCCGCCTACGGCTTCGCCCTCAGGTCGGCGCCCAATACCTGGGCGTAGAGCTTCACTTCTGACCGAACCCGCCCCCGCCCGGGGTCTCGATCACCAGCCGGTCTCCCGCCTTCAGCTCCACCTCCCGCTTCGGCGCCAACACCTCCTCGGCGCCATCGGCCCGGATCACCCGATTCTCCCCGGCTTGTCCCGGCTCGCCACCGGCCAGACCATAGGGCCGGGTCTGCCGCCGCTCCGTCATCACCCCCACCGTCACCGGTCCGTCAAAACCGTACTCCCGAACCACCCCATCGCCCCCCCGAAACTTCCCGTCCCCGCCAGATCCCCGCCGCACTCGATAGGCCTCCACCCGAAACGGATAGGCGTGCTCCAACGCCTCCACCGGGGTGTTCAGAGTGTTCGTCATATGCGTATGGACCGCCGACGCCCCATCAAACCCCGGACCGGCCCCGCTCCCCCCGGCGATAGTCTCATAGTAGGCAAACTCGCTGCCCCTTCGCGGATCCAACCCACCGATGGTCAGGTTGTTCATCGTCCCACAGGACGCCGCCGGGATCCTCTCCGGCACCGCCTGCGAGAGCGCCCCCAGCACCACGTCGGTGATCCGCTGACTTGTCTCCACGTTCCCCAACGCCACCGCTGCCGGATACTTCGCATCCACCACCGTGCCCGGCCGCGTCACGACCTCCACGCACCGCATATACCCACCGTTCGTGGGCAACGACCTGTCGGCCAGACATCGAAACGCGTAGAGCGTCGCCGACAGCGTCACCGCCTTCGGCACGTTCACCGGGCCCGCCACCTGTCCGGCGCTCCCCGAGAAGTCCACCCGGGCCCGGGCTCCCCGGATCTCCACCTCCGCTGCGATCTCGATCGGCCCCGACCCCAGCCCGTCGCCCTCCAACTCGTCCTGAAAGCTCCACGTCCCGTCGGGGATCTCCCTCAACACCTCACCCATGAACTCCTCGCTGTGGGCCTGCAGCCCCCGGGCCGCCTCCAAGAGAATCGCCCCCCGCTTCTCCCACTCCCCCTGCAGACGCATCAGCCCTCGTCGGTTCGCCGCCACCTGCGCTCTCAGATCCCCCCGGCGCTCCTCGGGAGTCCGACTCGCCATCAGGATCGCCCCCTCCACCTCGTCGGTGAACCGCTGCGGCCCCAGACAGATCCCCTCGTCCTCCACGGACTCCACCAGCGACAGGCTCCCCGGCGTCTTCCCCCCCACGTCGGCGTGGTGGGCCCGGTTGGCCACCACGAAGATCAACCGCCCCTCCTCATCGAAGAGAGGCGACACGAACGTGATATCCGGCAGGTGCGTCCCCCCCTGAAAGGGATCGTTCAACACCACATGATCCCCGGGCCGCATCTCCACGGTCTCCATCGCCGCCGCCACGCTCATCGGGGTCGACCCCAGGTGCACCGGGATATGCGCCGCCTGGGCCACCATCTCCCCCTCCCCATCAAAGATCGCGCACGAGTAGTCCCGACGCTCTTTGATGTTCGGCGAGTACGATGCCCGCATCAGGATCACGCCCATCTCTTCGGCGATGGACGCGAAGAGGTGCCGATAGATCTCCAGCTCCGCCGCGTTCATCCCTCCCCTCCTCGTGACAACACCAGGTGCCCTCGCCGGACCTCGGCGATCCATCCTGGCAGCACCACGGTGGTCCCGCTGTACTCGGTGATCACCGCCGGCCCGGACCGCCGCTCTCCCTCCTCGAGACTCTCCCGGGGGACCACCGGCGTCTCCCGCGGCCCCTCTCCCATATCGATCCGGCGAACCTCTTCCTCCCCCCCACCTCGGAGCGTCCAGCTCTGGCTTTGAAACGCCGGGGGCGCCCCGCTCGCCATCAGCCTCAGGTCCACCACCTCCACGGGAACCTCGGCCGCCACATACCCGAAGAGCCGCTGATGCTCCGCCTCAAAGACCCCTCGCGGATCGCCCCACTCCTCGACCTCCCCCCCCCAATCCACGTCGACCTCTACGGCGTGGGTCTGCCCCACATACCGCAACCCCGCCGTCCAACGCAGGGTCGGCGCCTCACCCAACGCCGCCCCGGCCTCCTCTTCCCACCGCTTCAGCCGCTCCCTCAGCGCCTCCGACTCCTCCAGGCACTCCTCCAGCCTCTGCAAGAGGGTCTGCTCCATCAATCGCCGCCCCGGCGCCCGGATCATCCCCATGGCGCTCAACACCCCCGGCGCCCGCGGCACGATCACCGTTGACATCTCCAGCTGCTCCGCCAACCGACAACCATGCAACCCCCCGGCTCCGCCGAACGCCACCAGCGCATACTCCCGGGGATCGTACCCTCGCTCCAGGGACACCACCTTGATCGCCCGGGCCATCGCCGCGTCGGCCACGTCCAGGATCCCCCTCGCCAGGGCTCGCCAGCTCATCCCCAGTGACGCCGCGAGCTCCTCTACGGCCTCCCGGGCCCCCTCCTCGTCCAGGGTCATCTCCCCTCCCAGGAACCGATCCGCCACCAGCGTCCCCAGCACCACATGAGCGTCCGTCACGGTCGGAACCGCTCCCCCTCGACCGTAGGCCACAGGGCCCGGTTCGGCCCCGGCGCTCCGTGGCCCCACCTTCAACGCTCCCCCGGCATCCCGGTACGCCTCCGAGCCCCCTCCGGCCCCCACGGTGAAGAGATCCACCACGGGCACCTGCAACGGCAGCCCCCCGATCTTGGCACTCCGGGTCAGCGTCGGCTCCCCTTCCGCCAGGCTCACGTCCGTGGACGTCCCGCCCATGTCGAAGGTGATCACCCGGGAAAACCCGGCCTCCTCCGCCGACTTTAACGCCCCCACCACACCCCCGGCCGGCCCCGACAACGCCGTATGAACCGGCAGCGCCGCCACCTCCTTCAGCGTTCCTCGCCCCCCATGAGACTGCAGCACTTCTATGCGAGGCACCTCCTTCAGGCGCTCCTGTAACCGCTCAAAATACCGGGCCATCACAGGTCCCACATACCCGTTGATCGCCGCCGTCGACGCCCGCTCATACTCCCGGAATGTCGCCGTCACCTCCCTGCTCGCCGTCACATGCCACCCCTCAGGGCGCCCCCGAAACGCCGCGGCGAGCCGCTCCTCATGGTCCCCATTCGCGTAGCTGTGTAAGAGACAGATCACCACCGCATCAGCCCCCGACCGGGCCACCTCTTCCACCACCCGTTGCACCTCTTCCTCCGACAGGGGCACCCGGACCCCACCATCGTAGCCCACTCGCTCCCGCACCCCGAAACACAACGCCCGCTCCACCAGGGGCTCGGCCACCTCCACCCGCAACGCATAGAGCTCCGGCCGGGTCTGCCGGGCCAACACCAGGAGGTCCTCAAACCCCGCCGTGGTCACCAACGCTACCTTCGCCCCCCGCCGCTCTAAGAGGGCGTTCGTCGCCACCGTCGTCCCATGGATCACCTCCCCGCAGACCTCACCATCGCCCACAACCGAAAGGACCCCTTCCCCGATCGCTCGGGAGGGGTCCTCCGGTGTCGACAGGAGCTTGAACACCTCCAAGCTCCCATCTTCTCGTTGCTTGACGACATCCGTGAAGGTCCCCCCCGTGTCGACGCCAACTCTGGACACCAACTCGTCACTCAGGGGAAGACACCCCGCTCCACATAGACCTTGTTGATCCGCTCCAGCGCCACCGCCAGGCTGGCCGTCCGGTTGTCGATATCATGCTCCCGAGCGAAGTTCCGCATCTCGTGGTACGCCCGCTTCATCATGAAGTGCAGGCGGCTGTCCACCTCTTGCAGCTGCCACGACTCGGAGCGCTTGTTCTGAATCCACTCGAAGTAGGACACCACCACACCGCCGGCGTTGGCCATCACGTCGGGGATCACGTCCACCCCTTTCTCCAAGAGGATCTTCTCCCCGGCCGCCGTCGTCGGGCCGTTGGCGCCCTCCACGATCACCCGACAGTCCAAGTCCCGGGCGACCTTCTCGGTGATCTGCAGCTCCAACGCCGCCGGCACCAGGATATCGCACTTCACTCGCCAGAAGTCCTCGGGGCTGATCTCCTCGGCTCCCGGATATCCCGCCACCCCGCCGGTCTCCTCGACCCAGTCGATCAACTTCCGGGGATAGATCCCCTGAGAGTTGTAGATCGCCCCGGTGTGATCCTGGACGGCCGTCATAATCGACCCCAGACGGGACAGAATCTGGGCCGTATTGCTCCCCACATTCCCGAACCCCTGGAGCACAAAGGACGACCCGTCCAGGCGGAACCCCTTCTCGTCGGCCCACTCCTGAACGCAGTACACCACGCCCTGACCGGTGGCCTTCGTCCGGCCCCGGCTACCGCCGGAGGTCAGGCTCTTACCGGTGACGATCCGCCGCTGGGCGTGCTTGTCCGTTGCCCCGTGCATGTTCATGTAGGTGTCCATCATCCAGACCATCGTCTGGCTGTTGGTCCCCATATCGGGCGCCGGGATGTCGTACTCGGGCCCGATATTACTCCCCAGATCATGGGTGAAGCGGCGGGTGATCCGCTCCAGCTCCGTCTTCGTGTAGTCCCGAGGTCGGATCCGAATGCCCCCCTTGGCGCCTCCGAAGGGTACCTCCAGCAGCGCGCACTTGTACGTCATCAGCGCCGCCAGGGCCTTCACCTCCGCCAGGGTCACGTCGTGGTGATAACGCATCCCCCCTTTGTAGGGTCCAAGGATATTGTTGTGCTGAATCCGATACCCCGTGAAGAGCTCGAACTTCCCGTCGTCCATCCGCACCGGAAAGTTCACGATCACTTCGTTCTTCGGCTCGTTCAGGATCAACCGGACGTGATCTTCCATGGGGGCGTGCTTCATCGCTCCCTGAAGCTGCACCAGATGCTCGCGGAAGAAGTCGACCGACGTCCCCGTCAGATCTTCCATGGGTTGGCTCGTCGCCCCCCCCAGCACTTCCTCAGTTTTCTTCGGATTCTTGCTCATTCTCGACCCCGTCTGGGCGGACCTGATTCATTCGATAGGCCCTCGCCAGCCGGGCCCGACATGATCGGTTGATTAGCAACGCTTCCGCCACCGGGTCAAGCGCCTCACGCGACGCGCTGCGTCATGTTCAGCCCTCTTCCTCGTCCTCTCCAGGATCCTCGTCGCCGGCCTCCCCTGCCTCTTCGGCTCCTTCGGTATCCCCGTCGGCCTCACCGCTCTCGCCTTCGTCGGCCTCCAGAACCTGCCAATCCCGCAGAGACACACTCAGCACCTGCTGATAGTTCGGATCGATCTGAAGATCGATCCGCTGCACTTGCCCGCCTCCACGGACCTCCAGCTGCACCGTCATCGTTCGGGCGTCCACCGGGTGCAACGCCACCGCCTGAGCCTCCCCACGGACCATGTCGCGACGCATCTCCCGCATCCACTGCTCCGCCTCGGCCCGGGCATCCATGCCCCCTTGCCGATCCCAGCCCACCTGCATCAGGGCTCGCTCCCACTCCTCTTCCCGCACGAATCGATAGAACCGTCGCGCCATCTCCGCCGATGGGTTCAGCTCCACGTCCTGGCGGGTCCCATCAAAGTCCCACCCTGAGATCTCCGACCGCCACTCCACGTCGTCCCCGTCGCCGAGCTTCTCCGTGTTCACCCGGAGGGACAACAACAGCACCTCGTCATCTTCGGGGGCCCGGAAATGGGTGGCCGACCGCCACTCCGAGATCTCCCCACTCATCATCGACCAATCGAGGTCGTCCTCGTCCATGTCCACGTCGACGATCACAGGGAAGGGCCTGCTCGCCCTCAAGCTCGCCCCCAGCTGGTCGATCAGCGCCTCCAACTCGCCCACGGAGTGCTCTGCCTGGGCCTCCTCCGACAAGAGCCGGTGCGCCCTGGCCGCGTCTCCCTCATGGAGGGCCAATGCAAACTCGTAGGATCGATCCTGCACCTCCAGCATCGCCCCCTCTAGCTCCATGAACTGCGAACAGCAGGTCACCGCCTTGAACACACCGAAGGCGGTCATCAGTCCCCCCACGAGGAGGAGCACCGCGCACCCGATCCCCACCACCTTCAGCGCCGTCCCCTTCTTCGATCCCTGACCTGGCCCACCATACGAACTCTGCATCACCCACCTCGGTGCTGGCGAAGAACTACCCTCGATGGACGAAGACTACCTCCCCTCGTCGGGGGGATCAACGGCCGCCCCGGATCAACAGCCGCGTCAATCTCCCCCGTATCCCCAACTCGGGCTTCACGAAGGTCACCGCCGGTCCCGTCCGCACCTGCAGTACCTCCGACGCTTCCCCGTCATGGAGCTCACCGTCCACCACCCACCCCGCCGGGGCGTCCAGGTGAACGCAGGAAAACCCTGCCGCCGTCGGCGCGATCCGATCCAGGGCCCCCGGGGTCAACGCCTGCCGAATCAGCGACGCCGTCGGCACCCCACGAAAGAGCTTCGGACCCGCCTCTCCCCCCCCCAACCCAAAGAAGGTCCGCGGCAAGGTGGTCGCGATCAACGACCCCTGGCTCCCCTCCCCGGGCACCCCGTCCACCGTGAAACGCTCCGCCCACGGAGCTCCATCGTCCTGACGCCACGTATCCGTCGCCAACCGCGTCCAGGTCGTCACCAGCTCTCCCGCGGTTTCATGACGCCGCTGCCGGGCCTCAAACGCTCGGTGCACCCATCCGACACCGAAGGAAAACCCATACCGCGCGGCTGGCTCCCGCGACGAGGTCACCTTCAGAGTCGAGACCTTCCCCTCCTCCCAACGGACCCCACCGGCTCTCAACACCTTTCGCGCCGCCACGGGATCCACGGACCCGCCGACTTCCCCCACCAACGACTGCCCCACCTTTAGCGGCCATAGCTTCAACGCCTTCGCCCCTAGTTTCGGTTCCGACCAGTAGGCGCTCACCACCGCTCCCGCAAGGCCGTCCGAGCCATGGAGAACCACAGCTCCCGGGCGAGTCAAGATCTCGTTCAGCGCCTGACGGCCCTCCTCAAGATCCTCCGGAAATCGCTCCGCCCGAGCCCCCCACACCTCCCGAGCCTCCTTAAAAAAACGGCCGTCTGTCAGGACGGCCGCCGCTTCGTTTGCCACGATCTACCTCTGGCTATCTCTCAATTGCGCTCGACACCAGCGCTAAGAATCTCTCCTCGGGGAGATCGCTGGTCATCGCGTAGGTCACGCCCTGGTCTTGGAGCACCGCCACACCGTAGCCTTTTTGATTCAGCCACACGATGTCTCGATCTTCCACCCGACGCACCGTCCCCCGCGGGACCGTCAGGCCATCGCCGTCAAAGAGGATCACGCTCAACCGCTCCCCTTCCACCTCATAGAGCACCAGCGCCGCTCGCCGATCCTCGATATGGGCGATCCGCCCGCCCAGCAGGTTCACCCGCTGATCGCCGAACTGGGGCAGGCGCACCGAGAAGTCTACCTTCCCCTCGAACCACTCCTGGGCCTCGTCGGAGCTCGCCGTGGTCACCTCCAGCGGGAAGTTGCCCCGGTGCCAGTCCACGGTGTGGTCGATCACCGGCGCCTGGCCGCTGACCGCCGGCGCCACGGTCAGCTCCGGCATCACCACCACCAGCGCCACCATCGCCGCCAGGGGGCCCGCTACCCAGCCCACTCGCGAGGCCGACGGGAACCGCCGTCGAGCCTCCCGCTCACTCTTCTCACAGGCCGCCAGCCCCTCCAGCACCCGAGCCTTCAGCGCCTCCGGCGCCCTCTCCCCTCCCAGATGAGCCCGCATGTGCTCTTTGAACTTCAACTGGCACTGCACCTTCTCTCGACAACAGGGACAGTGGTCGAGATGAGCCTCCATGTCGGCCCGCTCTCGCTCCCCGAACTCTTCGTCGATGTAGGCATCGATGAAGCGCTCGTAGTCCTCACACCTCATCTCTGCATTCGGAATTGCTTCTGCCACGTTGCAACCTCAATTAAGTAGAGCCTGACACTTCGCTTCCCAACTCGCCTCAGCCCGCCTGGGCCGCCTTCTTCTGACGATACTCCTCGAGGCTCGTCGTGTTCGACTCCTCCTCTTCTTCCTCTTCGTCCGGGATGTAGCCCTGACCTCGGGCATACTCCCCGAGTTGGGCCTGCAACATCCGACGCCCTCGGTACAACCGGCTCATCACCGTCCCGATCGGGCAGTCCATGATCTCGGCGATCTCTTTGTACGCAAAGTCCTGCAGGTCCGCCAGAATCACCACCATCCGGAAGTCCACGGGCATCCCTTCCAGGGCCCGCTTGACCTCATCTCCGAACATCCGGAAGTAGATCTGCTCTTCCGATTCGTAGTGATCCAGAAACGGCGTATGCTCCGGCGCCTCGGCCCGCTCTTGCAGCGGCCGATGATCGTCGTCGATCAGGTACTCCTTGCGCTTTTGCTTCTTCCGATACCGGTTGATGAAGGTATTGGTCATGATCTTGAAGAGCCAGGCCTTGCAGTTCGTGCCCTTCTCGTACTTATCGAAGTACCGATAGGCCTTCAGCATGGTCTCCTGGATCAGATCTTCGGCGTCGCTCTCGCTCTTCGTCATCCGAAGGGCCGTCCCGTAGAGGGCGTCCAAATGAGGCACCGCCTCTTCCTGGAAAGCCTGTCGATCTCGGCTGGACATCGTCTTTTTGGTAAACATTGGCGTGCGCCTCTGTGAAGATCCACGTTGCGTACTCATCGAGGATGACCAGCCCCACCAAGCCCATTTGTCATCCGCGAACTCTACAACGATAGACGGCCTTCATTCTATTTCATTCATTCTTCAAACTTTCACCCCACCAGCTCCGACAGGGGGTGGTACTCCAGTTCCAACGCCTCGGCCACCGCCGGGTACACGCACTTTCCTCGGAAGGTGTTCATCCCCAACGCCAGGCGATGATCCCCACGAATGGCCTCTTCCAGCCCCTGGTTGGCGATCGCCAGGCCGTAGGACAGGGTCGTGTTATTCAACGCAAAGGTCGACGTCCGCGCCACCGCCCCCGGCATATTCGCCACGCAGTAGTGCACCACACCGTCGACCACGTAGGTCGGGTTCTCGTGGGTCGTGGGATGACAGGTGGCGATACACCCCCCCTGGTCCACGGACACGTCCACCACCACGCTCCCCTCGCTCATCTGACTGATATGCTCCCGGGTCACCAGGTGAGGCGCCTTCGCCCCCGGGATCAACACCGCCCCCACCACCAGGTCAGCCTGCAGCACCTCCTCCTCGATGCTCTCCCGGTTGGAGTGACGGGTCTGGATGGCGTTCCCGAACACATCGTCGAGGTACCGCAGGCGGTACAGGTTGATGTCGATGATCGTCACCTGCGCTCCCATCCCCACAGCGATCTTCGCCGCGTTGGTCCCCACCACGCCGCCGCCGATGATCACCACGTTGGCCCGACGCACGCCGGGCACGCCTCCCAATAGGATCCCCTTGCCCCCCTGCTCCCGCTCCAGACACCGGGCCCCCACCTGGATCGACATCCGACCGGCCACCTCACTCATTGGCTCCAAGAGGGGAAGGCTCCCATCGTCGAGCTGAATCGTCTCGTAGGCCACGGCGGCCACTTCTTTCTCCAACAACACCTCCGCCAGGGCCGGCACCGCCGCCAGGTGGAAGTAGGTGTAGACGATCTGCCGGGGCTGCATCAGCCCGTACTCCTCGGGGAGCGGCTCCTTGACCTTCACGATCATCTCCGCCGTCTCCCACACCTCCTCGGCGGTCTCCAGGATCGTGGCACCCACCTCTCGGTACGCATCATCCGTGATCGCGCTGCCCGCCCCGGCGCCCTTCTGCACGAAGACCTCATGGCCCCTTCGCACGTATTCGCCGACCCCTGCGGGGATCAACCCCACCCGATACTCGTGATTTTTGATCTCTTTCGGCACACCGATCTTCAAGGCATTACTCCTGGTTGGGGGCCCGCAGGCGCTCGCGTCTCATGAAAAAAGGCCAGACGCCGCGAACTATATCGACGGCCCTTCCTTCGCGCAACGAGAGACCCGCTCCTCGAGCGCGGTCCCGAAACGTCGGGATAACTGACGAAGTCCCCCCGCGAGCCCCTGCCTGACCAGATGGCCCGTGGAGCAGAACCCCTTCCAGGGGTGCGCGCGCAAGCGCGCGTGGGGTCGTTGGCGCCGCCCGGGCGGTCAACGAAGCCCCCCCGCGAACCCATGCCTTCGATGGTCTCCACCGCAAACCCCGGAACGTGACCGAAGACACATGAAGCGCCCACCGCGAACCCCCGAGCGTGACCGAAGACACATGAAGTGCCCCCTTCCACCCACTCGATCCGGTTCAACCGAGGGGCGCATAGAATAAGGGCGTAAGGGATTTCGGAGGATTTTGATCGCAAGAAATGAGTT
>SKON01000060.1 GCA_007120035.1 Myxococcales bacterium | reverse complement strand
GCGGTGGCGCCGGCGTCGATCGAAGAGATCGCGGCGATGAAGACCGTCGGGCTGGACTTTGAGTCCTCGGAAGGGGCCGTCGGCGGCGACGGGCCGTCCATCGATGATCAGGGGGCCCCGGACACTGAGCTGGACACGATGATGACCCGGGATCTGGCGCCTCGGACCGAGGAGGTCCCCCGGGAGGGGGCATCGTCGATGGCCAAGGTGGTGGCTGTGCCCCTCCTGGTGGTGGCCGTGGTGATAATCCTGGCGGTGGTCTCCGGGGTCTTCAGCGGCGATGACGAGGTGGATCTCGGGGTAGATCCGGCTGGCGAGGCGGAGGTCGTGGAGGTTGGGGAAGGAGCGGAAGCTGAAGAAGAAGCGGAAGCAGTAGAAGTCGCAGCGGAAGAGCCCGTTGACGAAACGGATCCTCTGGGGGAGGATGAGGCTTCGCAAGAAGTACGTGAGGAGGTGGTCGCCGAGGTCGAAGAGCCGGCGGTCGAGGAAGAGCCGGCTGTCGAGGAGCGACCGCCCGTGCAGGAGCCAACTCCCCAGCAGCGGGATGACGATGGCGAGGACGAAGAAGACCGAGAGGACGCAGAGGACGCAGAGGACGACGAGGACCCAGAGGACGAGCCCGACACCACAGACGACGAGCCCGAGCGGTTTCAGCGGCCCGGCGACATTCCGACCCGATTTGATAGACCCCAACGCGACTGAGACCCATGAAACGAAACGCACCTTCTCTTCTGATACTGGCTCTTGTGTTGACGCTGGCAGGGCCGGCCTGGGCTGACGACGACGCCGGGACCGACGCTGCTACGGACGTCGGCGACGAGGCCGAGGAGGACACCCGGACCCCGCAGGAGCGGGCGACAGAGTACTTTCGGCAGGCCCGAGAGGCCTATGCCAACGGCCATTTCGACGACGCGGAGCACCTGCTGGCCCGGGCGTTCGCCCACGATCAGAACATGATCTACAAGTACAATCGGATCCTGGCTCTAGAAGGAGCGGGGCGGTTCGAAGAAGCCCTGGGGCTCCTCGATGTGTATGGCCAGGTGCTGCGGTCCGATGAGCGGTTCGACGACATCGACGAGATCGAGGAGGGGATTCGAGAGGCCCATGAGGCGGCGTTGGCGGCGGCTTCGCCGGACGAGCCCGTGGAGCCCGTGGATCCTCCGGAGCGCCCCGACGATACGGACGGGCCGAACGTGCTCGCCCTGGGCCTCCTCGGCGGCGGCGGAGTGGCCGTGGGAGCCGGGTTGATCTTCGCCTCCGGGGTGTTGATCGGCGACACCATCGAACGCCTGGAGGACCCCGAAGCTCAGCAGATCTACAACGGCGGCGAGTTTGATCGCGACGCCGACCTCCGAACTCTGCGGACTCACCAGATCACGAGCGTGGTCCTTTTGGCCGCCGGGGCTGGCGCCGCCGGGGCCGGGGCGTTTTTCCTCGTCCGGGGAGACGATGAACAAGCTGTTTCGCTGGAGCTGACCCCCGAGGTGGGGCCGGCGTTTACGGGGGCCTGGCTGCGAGCGCGTTTCTAGGGGAAGGTCGAAGCGCTTTGACTCGCGATGGGAAACCTGGTTTCTTGAGTGACACACCCGAGCAGTTCCGGGGACCATTTTCGATTCGTCGATTGTCCAGGAGTTACGAATGAAGCCATCGTTCCTCGCCGGTCTGGTATTTCTGTTGGTCTCGTCCACGGCGGTGATAGCCTGCGGCGATGATGTCACGGGGAATCAGACGCCTAACCAGGCCAACCAGAACCAGAACCGGAATCAGAATCAGAATCAAAACCAGAATCAAAACCAGAACCAGAATCAAAACCAGGACACCTTCGAAGCCCCGCAGGTGACCATCACGTCGCCGGAGGACGGCGACGTGGTGACTCAGCCTTTTGAGGTGACGGGGACCGTGGTCATCGATGAGGCGCTGAGCCTTCTGGGGCTGGGGTTTTCTATCGATGGTGGGGAGCCCACGGAGCTCGACGATCTGGCGCTGGAGTTCTCGTTCACCGTCGACGGGCTGGAGTACGGCGAAGAGGTGGTGATCCAGGTAGCGGCTGTCGACGATGAGGAGCAGGTCGGCACCGACGAGATCGCCGTGGTGATCGCCGAGCCCGAGGGGACGGTGTACACCTGGTTGGGAAGCGACGACAGTTGGGACGTGGCGACAGAGTGGGATCCCGAGGGCATCCCGGGGCG
Source organism: Myxococcales bacterium (assembly GCA_007120035.1). Classification (GTDB taxonomy): domain Bacteria; phylum Myxococcota_A; class Bradymonadia; order Bradymonadales; family Bradymonadaceae; genus SKON01. The sequence continues at coordinate 2,279 of SKON01000060.1, read as the reverse complement.
ATTTGATACGGCCATCGTCGGGTCCGGACGGGTCGCACTGGACCGCGGGGAAGAGATCGTGGTCCGGCACCTGGAGATCGGGGGGAGCGCGGAGATTCACGGCGACGACGACCTCCGGGTCCGCGGGGATCTGGATCTGACGGGCGGGACGTTTGGGCCCGGCGGGCTGTTGATCGTCGACGACTCCGGGACCTTGACGTGGACGGCGTCGTCGGGGGAGCGGTTTCAGCGAGATGTGGAGATCCATGGGGACTACGTGCACGCCCAGCAGGCCAACGTGACCCTGGCTGAGGACGTGGTGGTCACCATCTTGGGAAGGATGCTCGTGGAGGCGCCGGGGCAGTTCTTGAGCTCCGAGGGCGCGAGCTTGATCAACCAGGGGCTGATAGAACTCAACGTCGGCGGCACGGTACGTATCGGAAACAGCCTGGCGCTGCACAATCAAGGCGACCTGGTCTTGATCGACGGCGAGCTCCGGGTGGACTCCCAGGGGGTCGAGGCGGAGCACTCGGGGTCGTTCATCGTCAGCGATAACGGACGGTTGCAGTTTGGCGGGGCGAACGGAAACCCGGGGGTCACGAAGTTCGTCGATGGGAGCTCGTTGTCCGGGGCCGGGGATTTGGTGCTCTCCTCGGCGCAGGAGGTCTATGTGGAGGCTGCAGGGGTGCTGGGGATGAGCAGCGTCGTGCGCCTTGAAGAGGGGTCGGCGCCGGCGCCCTTTGTGGTCGTAGAGGCGGAGCAGGACTTCGCCGGCGGGTTGGACGTGCTCCGTGGACAGGTTCGGATCCAGCTGGACGGAGAACAAGAGCTGCCGTTCGTGACTCTGGGGCGTTCCGATTTCGGTGGCGGCGAGGTCTACGTGGGCCCCGACGCTGAGGTGGTGATTCCAGACGGTGGGTTGTTCTCGTGGGGCTTCGGAGATCTCACCGTGGAGGGGGAGTTCACCGTGGCTGACGGCGGTGAGCTCGTGTACGTGAACGCCCATCCGACGACGAGCGCTACGTCGAGGCTTGCTGGGACGCTCCGGAACGAGGGTCTGATCCTCTTTGAGTCGAACCGTCGGATGACGATGGAGGACGGCGCGGTCTTGGAGAACCATGGCGAGTTCCAGATGCCCTCGGGGTTTGCGTCGCATTTGACAACGGTGAACACCGGCGGCGCCACCATGGTCAATCACGGGACGATCGTCGCCGATGGAGACGGTTCGATGACGCGGTTTAGCAACCGGATGACCTTTGAGAATCACGGCGCCGTGATCGTCGAGTCCGGGCTCCTGGAGCTGCACTTTCAGCTCGGTGAGCATGTCCACTCCGGGAACTTTGATGTGGCCGAAGGAGCAGGGCTGGAACTGGACACGACAGGGTCGGCCGTGACCCATCGGTTTGGCGACGGCGCATCCCTGACCGGCGACGGCGACGTGGAGCTGAAGGGGAACCTCCAGACCATCTTTGAGGAGGGGAGTGTCCTGGCGCTCGGCGGTGAGCTCCTGTTGCAGTCTGGATCGTCGGGGTTTCTCTTTGACATCCGGGAGGCCGCGACGGCTCAGGTGGGGACCTTGGAGATGTCCTTCGGGTTTGGGGAGGGGCGATTCGACCAGGGGGCTCTTGGAATCTCCGGGGATCTAATCCGCAGCCATACCCACGCCTCCTTCGATGTGACCTTTGATCATGTGACCTTTAATGGCGATGAGCAGACCGTGACGTCCACGTTTCCCTCGAGCTTCGAGATGCTCACGATGGCCTCCGGATCGGAGACGACAGTGGGGTCTGGGTCTGTGTTGGAGACCGAGGACCTGATCGTCGAGTCCGGCGCGACTCTGAACAATCTCGGTGTGGTCAACGTCACCGAGTCCTGTGCGATCGATGGAGAGACCACGGGGACTCCGATCTTTTGTCCGTAGAAGAGTTTCTTGACCGCGGTGCCCCATGGTGGTGTGCTCTGCGGATGTGACCTGCGATGTGCGAAAACAATGTTCCCAACACTTTACGAGAGCCTGCGATGAACCGCCTTGCTTTGACCTCACTTCTTGCGGCCGCCCTGCTGACGGGCTGTGTGTTCGGCGTCTCCCCGACGGAGATCTGCGATGAGTCCGACCCGGACTGCGTGATCGACGTGCCCGACGTGGGTGATCCCGATACGAACCAACATGAGGGTGACACCGACGTGGAGGGCGATGCCGACGTGGAGCCGGATGCGGACACGGGGCCGGTGGAGCCACCGATGTTGGAGGTGATAGTGACGGCGGAGCCGGAGCCCGACGGCGATGGGGTGTTGGTGTT
>SKON01000242.1 GCA_007120035.1 Myxococcales bacterium | reverse complement strand
GCTCCGGCAGGGGCCCGGAGTTCCCGATGCACGTGGTGCACCCGTAGCCGACGGTGAAGAACCCCACGCCGTCCAGGTCCTCGGTGAGGCCCGCCTTGTCCAGATACTCCGTGACCACCCGGGATCCCGGCGCCAGGGACGCCTTCACCCAGGGCTTGGCCTTCAGGCCCAGCGCCCGGGCCTTCCGGGCCACCAGGCCGGCCCCGATCATCACCGCCGGGTTCGACGTATTCGTGCACGACGTGATCGCCGCGATCACCACGTCCCCGTCGGTCAGATCGAAGGTATGCCCCCGGAAGGACACGTTCGTCGCCGTGGTCCGACCGGACTTCTCGAAGGTCTTCTCCATATGAAGCCGGAAGTCTCCCTGCATCTCGCTCAGGATCACCCGCTCGTGGGGGTTCTTCGGACCCGCCAGGCTCGGCTCCACGTCACCCAGGTTCAGAGAGAGCGTCGAGCTGTACTCCACCTGGTAGTCGTCGTTTCGCCAGAACCCGTTGAGCTGGGTGTACTCCCGGACCAGGTCGATCTGCTCCTCGCTCCGACCGGTCAGCTCCAGGTAGTCCAGGGTCTTCTGGTCGATGGGGAAGTACCCCATGGTCGCGCCGTACTCGGGGGCCATGTTGGCGATCGTCGCCCGGTCGGCCAGCGACAGGCTGGCGAGCCCGGGCCCGTGGAACTCCACGAACTTCGCCACTACCCCGTGGCGACGCAGCATCTGGGTCACGGTCAGCACCAGGTCCGTGGCGGTGGCGCCCTCTCGGAGCTCTCCCTTCAGCTCAAAGCCCACGACCTCGGGGATCAGCATGAAGATCGGCTGGCCCAGCATGCAGGCTTCTGCCTCGATCCCGCCCACTCCCCAGCCGGTCACGCCCAGGCCGTTGATCATCGTCGTGTGGGAGTCCGTCCCTACCAGGGAGTCCGGGAACGCCACGGTGTCTCCGTCGCGGCTCTCCTCCAGCACGCAGCTCGCCAGGTACTCCAGGTTCACCTGGTGCACGATGCCCGTCTCCGGCGGCACCACCGAGAAGTTGGAGAACGCCTGCTGTCCCCACTTCAAGAACTCGTACCGCTCCTGGTTGCGCTGGAACTCCATCTCGCTGTTGACCTGGATGGCCTTCTTGTTGCCGAACTCATCGACCTGCACGGAGTGGTCGATCACCAGGTCGGCCCGGCTCAGGGGGTTGACCCGGGAGACGTCCTTGCCCCATCGGCTCATGGCGCTCCGGCAGGCCGCCAGATCCACCACGGCCGGGACCCCCGTGAAGTCCTGCAGCACCACCCGGCCCGGGTTGAACGGCACCTCTTGTTCGCCGACGTTCTTCGCGTCGTAGGCGGCCAGGGCCTTGATGTGCTCGTCGGTCACGATCCGACCGTCATAGTTCCGCAGGCACGACTCCAGGAGCACCTTGATCGAGTACGGCAGCTTGTCGATCTTGCCCAGCCCCGCCTCTTCCAGGGCTTTCAGTCGGTAGGCCGTGTAGGTCCCCTTCTTCGTGTCGAAGGTCTGTCGCGCGTCGTACGGGTTGTTCTGATCCGTCATCGTCTGCTCCCAGTTATTGGAGTCGCCATTGGTCCCACTGCTCTCGTTGCCAGTGGGGACTATAGAAACGGGTAGGCCATAAGTGAAATTGATTGATTTTATTCTCGTCATAAAATATTTTCATCGCACACCGGGCCAGTCCTGGCGTCCGGGTCACTGGACCGGTCGTCCGTGGCGGCCGGGTTCCCGGCGGATTGTTTCCGATCCGAGTACAGGACTCCTGCGGTCCATCCCCGGCTAAAGCCGGGGGCTGTGGTGGGCGGGGCTCCGCTGGGGCCGTGGCCCCGCTTCGCCTTAGATTTTCTCCACGTTTATAGCAACTTGGCCCCAACCCGTTGGGGACTTCATCCCCGCTGAACCCTGGAACCCGTGGACCTCTCCTACCTCCGAACCTTCCTGACTATCGCCGCCGAAGAGAGCGTCACTCAGGCGGCCCGCCGCCTCCACCTGACCCAGCCGGCGGTGAGCACCCAGCTCTCCCGACTGGAGGAGGAGATCGGCCAACCCCTCTTCGACCGCACCCCTCGGGGCATGATCCTCACCGAGGCGGGCGCCACCTTCGCCCGGTTTGTGGAGGACGCTTTGGAGCGCCTGGAGGCCGGGCAGGTGGCCGTCGACGAGCTCGTCGGGCTGCAGCGGGGCTCTCTGACCATCGGCGGCGGCGCCACGGCGACCACCTATCTCTTGCCCCCGGTCCTGGGTCGATTCCACGAGGAGTACCCCCAGATCCGGTTCTTCGTCCGGGAGCAGTCCAGCCGACAGTCCGTGCAGGACGTCCTCTCCGGCGATCTCGATCTCGCCATCGTCACCCTCCCCCTGCAGCCCACGGCCCGCCGCGGCTCGGCCGCCGAGCGGCTGGAGGTCTTGCCCTGGGCCACCGACGAGCTCCGCCTGATCGTCCCCCCGGGCCACCCCCTGGACGGCCAGCCCTCCTTTGACTGGCCCGACCTCGACGGCCAGCCTCTGGTGCTCTTTGAGGCCGGCTCGGCGGTCCGGGAGATCATCGACGAGCGCATCGCCTCCGCCGGGGTGGCCGTGGACATCGTCATGGAGCTGCGGGCCATCGAGCCCATCAAACAGATGGTCGCCCAGGGTATCGGCGCCGGGTTCGTCAGCCAGTTCGCCCTGGCCCGTCACGACGAGGGCCTGCGGTGCGTCCGGGATCCCATCGGCCGCGAGATGGCCGCCATCTACCGCCGCGACCGCACCCCCAGCCCCGCCGCTCAGGCATTCCTTCGACTCCTCGGGGCGGCCTGACCCCGGTCGACAACCCCGACACCGACCGTTACGATACCCTCGTTGCCGGTCAGACCTTCGTCGAACCCCACGGATCGTCCATGAAGAAACTCGAGATCCCCGCACCAGGGTCACAGAAAGCCGAAGACCCCTACGCGTTCTCCGACGAGCTCACGATCTCCCTGGCGATCCTGGTGGTCATGATCTTCTTCGGGGGCTATTTCTGGCTCATCGAAGACGACGGGGTCGAAGATCCCTTCGCCCACATCACCGATCCCCAGGAGCGCCTCGACGCTGAGACACAGATGGAGTTCGAGGAGCTCGCCCAAGCGGGCCGCCTGGACCAGGTAGAGTGGACCGACGAGAGACGGATCGACGCCTTCCGGCTGGCCCCCCGATCGGTGACCGAGGCCGCCTGCCAGACCAGTCGCGACGCCTTCGTCGCCGGCGAATTGCCCGAAGAGGAGCGACAGGCTCTGATCGAAGGCGTGGAGCGCCGATCCGAGCGCGTGCCCTGGAACTGCCTGCTCCGCCTCTACCTGGCCGATGAGCTCCCCGAAGATCCCCTCTACGCCGCCCTCGACGAGTTCTGGGGCGAGATCGACTCCTGGCGCCACGGCCGCCTCCTGGCTCCGGTGATTCAGTACTTCCGGGAGGAGCGGGACCGACCTCAGTCAGCCCGCTTCGATCACTGGCTGCGCCGGTGCGCCATGAACTTCGAGTATCAGGCCGGCCCCCAGTGTCGCCGCCTCACCCGACAGCTCTCTCCCACCTTCGGCGAAGACCTCCTGGAGCTCGCCCTCCAACACCTGGAGTCCGACGATCTCTCGGAGCGGGATCTCCTGGAGGTCGGCGCGGCCCTCGCGGAGCTCAGCCGCCGAGGCCAACCCGAAGAGTGGCAGGTCCTGGAGACCGCCACCCTGCCGGACTACAACGTCGATCTCCGCCTGGGCGCGGTCTTCGTGCTCTGCCGCCTGATGAACACCCCCGACGCCGAGCTCAGCGAGCCCATGAGCCGCCGTCTGGCCCGGGTCTCGGACCAGACGGTCCGCCCCAACAATCCCAACACCCACTACCGATGGCGCCGGGCCTGCCGAATGGCCTTCGGTGATCCCGAAGGGGAAGGCGCCTCAGTGCCTGCGCTGGCCGTGGTGGTCTTCGACGACGAGACGGACTCCCACTACGTCGACTACAGCCTGGCCACCCTCCATGAGGTCGGCCTCTGCGAAGCGCGAGAGGGGATGCCCTCCTGGTATTGCGGCGCCGACGCCTGGACAGGCTCCTCGGAGAACATCACCTCCGTGATGGCCCACAACTTCGCCATCTCCGCCTACGTCGAATGGTACGACCCCCAGGAGCTCGCCGCCGCCGCTGAGGAGGAGGTCGACTCCGTGGAGATCCACCTCGGCCGGCCCCCGACCTCAGCGCCCACCGAGGAGGAGCCCGGGGATGGCGAGGAAGCTGTGGAAGCGGAACCGGGTACCCTCGGACTCGAGGGAGAGTTCTCCCGTGGCTCTCCCTCTCCGGGTCTTCCCGAGCCCGAGCCTACTCCTGAGCCCGAGGCGGCTCCTGAGCCCGAGCCCGAGGCGGCCCCGGAGCCCACACCGGAGCCCGAAGCGACCCCCGAGCCCACACCGGAGCCCGAAGCGACCCCCGAGCCCACACCGGAGCCCGAGCCCACACCGGAGCCCGAG
>SKON01000118.1 GCA_007120035.1 Myxococcales bacterium | reverse complement strand
GAGTCCTGCGTCGACTTCACCTGTCAGGATGGGGACTGCCCCGGTCTTCTGGAGAGCTGTGACGCCGGCGAGTGCGGCTCCCGGCCCGATGGCTGTGGCGGGATCGTGGAGTGCGATGTCATCTGCGCCGAGAACGAGGTCTGCCAGCAGAACCAATGCCTCTGCGTCCCCGAGAGCGACAGCCAACTCTGCGACGACCTGCCCGAGGTGGAGTGTGGAGCTATCCTGGCCACCGACTCCTGTGGCGACGAGCGGGAGGTGGAGTGCGGCACCTGCCCGTCGGGGCTCTTCTGCACCGAGGATAACCTCTGCGGTCAGGACCCGAGCCTCTGTGAGGGCCTGGACCTGAGCACCAACTTTGAGCACTGCGGCGTCTGCGGCAACGCCTGCGCGATCGACGAGGTTTGCGTCGACGGGGAGTGCGAGACCCTGGACTGTGTCGCCGATCAGGGGACGCTGGAGGGGACCTGTGATCCCGTCACCCCCTCGGGGTGCAACTTCGACACCCAGCGGTGTGGCGTTCGTGTCGAGAACGCGTCGGATCCCTGGTACTTCCTCACCACCTGCAGCACGATGCAGCCCGGCCACGCACTGAGTACCCCGAAAGGAGAGTCCTGCAGCGGAACCCCGGACTGCGAGCAAGAGCTGATCTGCCTGGCCTTTGAGGCCAGTGATCCCCGTGGAACGGTCTGCATGGAGCCCTGCTTCCGAGAGGACGTGACGTCCTGTGGCGCCGACGAGGTCTGTGTGGGGCAGCCCGACTCCGAGGATGTACTGGGTCTGGGGAGTGTCGGCTTCTGTGCCCCCACGTGCTCACCGTTCACTCCGGGGAGTTGTGGCGGCGGTGAGCGTTGTGTGGCCGACCCGGGGTACCCGTCACGCACCTGCAGCGCCCGGTTCCGGTGTATGATCAACAACACCCCGGCGGGGAAAGTCGCGGGCTCTCCTTGCGATCGAAACGACCTCTTCTCCGACGGGTGCCCCCCGGAGCTGACCTGCTTCCCCGCCGGGGAAGACGGCGCCGATGTGTGCGTTCGTCCCTGCACGGGCTCGTGCCCCGGCGGCGGGGCGTGCGTCAACGGGGAGTATCCCTGGCAAGCCATGCGGTACTGCGAGTTCTAAGCGAGGTCGGCAGGCACAAAGAAGTGACTCACGCTGATCGACGGGTTGTGGCCGTTTCCAGGACGAGGGTAGGGGTAGATCGTACGGGTACGGGCGCAGTACTCCTCGAGCCGGACGTAGCCGGCCTGGGAGGCACACTCGCTCCAGGCCGCCCGAAGCGGCGGCCCCAGTCGAGGCCGCGGCCGAGGTGACGCCGGCCGAAGGCACTGGCCGGACTTCTCGTGAACGTACTTGAAGCCGGCGTGGTAGGTGTTGAAGGCCGTGGCCCGTAAGTCGTCGACGGAGAGGGCGTTCTCCTCGGTGAAGAGCAGGAGGATCCCCGCTTCGTGGTAGCCCCGGAAGACCTCCACCATCTTCTCGTCGGTCTGGTCCCGGACCTCGTGGAACCCGTTGCCCACGAGCATCACGGCGTGCCTGGGGTCGACGCCGGCTTCTCGGAGCGCCTCGATGAGGATCTGGGGCTGGCCGATGTCGGCCTGGCGGATGAACCGCATATTCGACGGCAGGCGGCCGGCGGCTTGCTCCCGCTCGGCGGCGTCAATGGCGGCGTCCTCCAGATCGGCCCCGAAGTATCGGATCCTCTCTTCTCCATCGCGGTTGAAGCGCTGACGGGTCGCCTCGCCGCGGCCGATGGCGTGTTCGATGAACACGGAGAACTCAAACCCCGTGTCGGCGCAGAACCGGTCCAGGGCGTCGTTGGCCTTTCGGAAGGTCCCCCGGTTGGCGTCCTGGCTGGCGCCGATGTTTTCGCCGCGGCGTACCCATACGTTGCGGCGGCCTTCCAGGAGGATCTCCTTGGCCTGCTTCATGTAGGAGACGTAGGTCTGGATGATCCCGAAGGGTCCGGGGCCTCGGGTCAGGCCTCGCTCCCCGAGCTCGGTGACCTGGAAGGCGTCGCCGTCGGCCTGGACCCAGGCAGCCCGCTCCAGGATCTCGCAGGCCACCCGGGCTAGATCGGGCTGGAAGGCGGCGAGCTCGGCGGGGACCAGGAGGTCTCCTCGCCGGGCCCCGGTGGAGCGGTCGGCTGCCCGCAGCCCCAGGACCACGGGGACCAGGAGGTACCCCGTGAGGATCTCCTCCACCGTGGGGATCCAGTGGTTCTGGGCTTCGTCACGAGCCCCGGGGATGATCCCCTGGAGGATCAGGAGATCCCGGGCCTCGTCGTCGGTGAGCGCCTCGTCGCCGGTGAAGAGCTTGCGCCACAGCGGGGTGGCCGGGACGGGATCGCCGACGATAGGCCCCAGCTCGGCGAAGACCTGTCGGACCCGGGGGTGGCCGGCGATCCGGAAGGCCCCGTCGTACTCTTCGACGAACCCCCGGGCCAGCAGGAAGTGAAGGTCGATGGCGAGCTGCTCCGGATCCAGGCGGCGCTCCTGACCATCGACCAGGACGACGCAATCCTCGGGGTGGATCGCCTCGCCATCGAGGAGCCGCTCCGGGAGGCCCAGCTCCTGGTGGACGCCCAGGACGTGGCGGAGCAGCCAGAGATCCGGGGGGGCTGTGATCGCCGCGGTCCGCACCACCTGGCGGGCCACCCGGCAGGCCCGAAGGAGGTTCTCGTCTTCGCCGAACTCCGCCTCGGCCTTCCCGAGAAGATCGAGCACGGTCTGGCCGCCCGTGAAGAGTACGGCCACCTCGTCGCGGAACTCCTCGAAGGTTCGTCGCTCGAAGTAGGGGTAGCCGGCGGAGCTCATGCCTGTGGGGCGACGTAAGAGCGCCAGCAGGTGCTCAAAGGAGGTCATGGGTGCTCCGGGGGGGATAGCTGAGCTAAGAAGTCGTCGCAGTCGGCGGCTCGGGCGGTCTGGCCCGCGTGCTCGCAGGCGGTCTTGGCTCGCTTCAGCAATCGGAGGAAGTCTTGCCGCAGGGGGCTGTCGACGTAGTATTGGCCTTGAAGTTCTTCGACCAATACGTCGAACTCGTTCCACCGGCCACCCTCTGCGGCCAGGACCAAGAGGCCCGTGGGCGCCAGAGGGCGAAATACGGGGAAGACATTCCTCCGATCGACGAGATGGGCAACCGTAAACCGCCGCTGGGCGTCGTCATCCAGGCCGGCATCGAGATCGCAGAGGCCCAAGAGCCCGGCGGAGACGTTGGCCATGACGTGACCCGTGGACTGGGCCAGGTGACGGGCCCGGGTGTACCGAGCCCGGGCGGCGTCGATCTCGTCCCGATGGCGTTCCACGTCACCCAAGGTCCGCAAGACCAGGGCCATGCCGCTGCGACACCCATGGGACTCGAAGAGGGTCAAGACCTCCTCACCGAGGGACTCGGCCTCGGTGTGGTCGCCGCTGAAGTAGGCGGTCTCGCAGACTCCGTGGAGACACCAGGCGGCCTCCAGGTGGTCGCCGGCGGCCATGGCGTCTTCGTAGCCATCGTGGAAGGCCTGCCGGGCCGCCGGGAGATCTCCCGTCACGGTATAACTCCACCCCATCCCGTGGTGGGATTTGGCCATCCCCGATGAGTCCTGGACTTCGTCGAAGAGGGTCAGGGCCTGACGGTAGTGGAGCAGCCCCCGCCGGGGTCGTCCCGCGAAGTTGTACAGGCTTGCCAGGACCCGGTGGGAGTGGGCCGTCAGGTCTGTGGAGAGCGACGTGGGCCAGTTCATCACCTCCTGGAGGAGCTCCTCGGCGTCGTCGAAGTAGCCGCGGTACCGAAGTGCCTCGGCGCGGAGGAGCTGAGCACGGGCTCGGTCGTCCTCATGAGGGCCGGCGCCGAGAGCGTCCAGGGTCTTGTCCACCTGATTGAGGAGGCTGCCCATCTGGATGTATGCGCTGTGCTTCATCCGGTCCATGATGGCCTTCCAGAGGAGGGGCAGGGCCTCCTCGAAGGCGTCGGCGGCCAGGAAATACCGGGCCTTTCGTTCCGCCAGGCAGGTGCCGTTTTCCGCGGTGCCGTTCACGGTCCTGGCGCAGGCGACGTTGATGGCGCTCCACCGACCACGTCGGCCGCTGATCTCGGCCAGGACGTCTCGATAGAGAGGTAGCCGGAACCGCCACCCCCGGTGGCGAGGGAGGAGCACCCCGGTCATCATCAGGTGATCCGCCAGGGTGGGCAGCCGTTCCGTTCCCAGGGCCTGGCACACCTGGGCCCACTCCTGGTCGTCGAGGTCGACGCCCAGGGCTGCGGCGGCCTCGGTCTGCTCCCGGGCCACAGCCTGTCGGGGCATCTCGTCGAAGAAGCGATCCAGGCGAGCCTCCAGGAGCGTGGGAAGATTCTGGGGGAACGACGCGTCGGCGGCGAGCATGTATCCGTCGTCGGACTCCAAGAGCTCGTCGCGCTCCAGCCACTCTTCGATGAGCTGAATGGCGAAGAGGGGGTTGCCCCCGGTCTCTCGACCCACCCGGGCGACGAGCTG
>SKON01000349.1 GCA_007120035.1 Myxococcales bacterium | reverse complement strand
GTCGGGCTTCGCCCGAAGGCTCCGGCGGGCCAAGGCCTCGCCTCCGCGAGATCACCGACCACGTGGGGTGGCGCGTTGTGGTGCGGCCGTGGTGGTGACGCGCTTGCGGCGCGGGCCTTGGCCCGCTGCGGAATGGAGACAACCCACCGACGGAAACCGATCACACCCGTACGCCGGTAAACTTATCGACGAGCGACTCCGTTCCGGTTATGCTTCCTGCCCGCGCTCCATGTCCCTGCTATCTCCGCTAACAACCCGAGCATAATGATTAGGTGTACCAACATGCAGAACCGACTCCTCGCCGCCTTCGCTCTCCCTCTCCTTGCAGTTCCCCTCACCCTCGTCCCGGCCGACGCCGAGGCCTGCTCTCCGCCCATGCCCGACCTCGGCCTGGACGATGCCCGAGGGCGGCGAGGCGGTCCTTCCCCAGACCCCACTGCTGATCGGCGTGTACGGGGGCAGCTTCGTGGGGATCAACGCCACCCTCTCCGACGACGCGCAGGAAGCCCTGCCGTCGGAGGTGGAGTTCCGGTACTCCAAGGGCCTCTTCGACTCCGTCCACGAGCTGATCCCCGAGGCCCCTCTGGAAGACGGCGACTACGAGATCTTCGTCACCTTCGACTCCATCACCCCCGTCGCCCATATCATCCCCTTCTCCGTGGACTCCTCCCGGGACCCCGGTCCCCTGCCGGGCCCCGTGGACTTCACCTGGTATCAAGAGACCCTCGAGGTTCCGTCGGGGAACACCTGTTACTCCCAGTCCGCCATCCAATACCTGACGATCCAGGCGCTGGAGGCCGACCCTTACTTCTACGAGATCGCCTTTCACCGCGACGGTCAGGACTCGATCTACCACTTCCAGAGCCCTGATGGCTTCTTCGGTGGCGTCGAGACCTACTTCGTACCCGACGCCGACTGCGTGGAGATCCGGGCGATCCGGTTCGACGGCGAACCTGGCGACTCCGTGGAGTACTGCACTCCCCACAAATGCGCCCACACGGACAACAGCGACGAGCCGTTCCTCGACTTTGGGATGGTCGACTGGACCGAGGTCGACGGCTGTGGCGACGATAATGGCGATGGCGACAACGGCGACGGCGACGACAATGGCGACGGCGACGACAACGGCGACGGAGACAACGGCGACGGCGACGACAACGGCGACGGCGACACCGGCGATGGCGACGACAACGGCGACGGCGACACCGGCGATGGCGACGACAACGGCGACGGCGACACCGGCGATAGCGACAGCGAACACAGCACCGATGGCGACGGCGACATCCACGTCGAGGAAGATGGCTGCTCGTCCACCTCGGGCACACCCAACCCGGTCACCGCGGGGCTTCTCCTCCTCGGTGCCCTCGTGATCCTTCGGCGTCGGGGTCCGTCGCGGTCTCGATCGTGACGTCGAGGTCTGCGACGGACCATTTCCACACCGAGTTCAGGGCCCCCACGGTCCACCCCGGGACAAGCCCCGGGGCTATACCGTAGTGGGGCTCCGCGGGGGCCAAGGCCCCGCTCCGCCTCGATGTTTCGTACCATCGTGGCGGAGTGAAGGCTGGCTCCTCAGGCGAAGACCACAGTCTTATTGCCATCCACCAGGATCCGATCCTCCAGGTGCCACCGCACCGCCCGGGCCAGCACCTGCCGCTCGATGGACGCGCCGAGCTCCTTCAGGTCTCGGATCGACTGCCGGTGGGAGACCCGAAGCACGTCCTGCTCGATGATCGGGCCGGCGTCGAGCTCGGAGGTCACGTAGTGGGCCGTGGCCCCGATCAGCTTCACCCCCCGACTGGCCGCCTGCCGGTAGGGCCGCGCCCCCACGAAGGCCGGCAAGAAGGAGTGGTGGATGTTGATGATCCGGTTCGGAAACCGGGCCACAAACTCGGGGCTCAAAATCTGCATGTACCGGGCCAGCACCACTGTGTCGATGTCGTCCCCCAAGAGCTCGAGGATCGCCTCCTCGGCTTCGGGCTTCTTCGTCGGGTCCACGGGCACGTGGTGGTAGGGGATCCCGAAGGCCTCCACGGCCTCCCGTAAGTCGGGGTGATTGCTGATCACCATCGGGATCTCCGTGACCAGCTCGCCACGGGACCACCGCCATAAGAGCTCCATCAAGGCGTGATCATACCGGGACACCAGGATCGCCGTGCGATGGAGGTCGGCGGCGTAGCTCAAATGCCACTGCATCTCGTACCGGTCGGCCACAGCCCGCTGAAAGGACCGCTGGAGCACCGTCCGCGGCAGCTCCTCGTGGGGCAGTTGAAACTCCAACCGCAGAAAGAAGGTGCCCCCCTGGGGGTCCGTGGAGTGCTGATCCAGGGCGGTGATATTCGCCCCGTGGTTGAAAAGAAAGTTTGAGATCGTCGCCACGATCCCCGGCTGATCCGGGCAGCGGACCAGGAGCCTGGCCAGGTGGACGATCTCGGGATCCGGCGACACGACGGGGTGGGTCATCTCTCTCCTTCGCTACGACGACGTCAAAGCGCACCGGAGAACTCTCCACCAGGGTGTTTGGGAAATCAACTCCCGTGGCGTGGCGACCTCTCCCCCCAAGAGGTCGCCGACGCCAGACAACTCAGGACACGACTCAGTCGCAGAGGGTGTCCCGGAAGTACACGTCCTGACCACAAGTGTCGCTGTGGGTGTTCCCCGAATAGGTGTTATTCGGCTCATTCTCCGGCGGTGAGTTCTCCCGCGGCCAGGCACCCCCGGCGGCGTCTCGGGCGACCGTATCCCGGTCGACGTAGATCCCCCCGCCTCTTCCACCAGCCTGGTTGTTCTCGATCAGGTTTCCGTGAATCGTCGCCTCGCTCCCGGCGAGTTGTATCGAGATCCCACCGCCGCTTCGGGTACCCGAGATGGTGGCCATGCTCGCGGCGTTGTCATGGATGTGGTTGTCCACGATCTCCACGATGGCGTTGCGGACCCCGATGCCTCCGCCACTGTCGAGACCGGTCAGGGAATTACCCCGGATCTCGTTGTTCACGATCACCGTGATATTGTCGTTGCCCTCCAGATCCTGCCGGGGATCCACCACGGCGATACCACCGCCATAGCCTTCCGCTACGTTATCGGCGATCAGGTTGTCTTCGATCCGAGCCACCCCGTGCATCCCCACGTTGATCCCCCCGCCGTGGGACGGCTCATTGATATTGCCTCGGATCTCATTGCCCAGGATCTCCGCCGAAGAGTCCGCCGAGTGGTGACCTGAGACGGTGATCCCCGCACCCCCGACCCCTCCGGTCTTCACGTTGTCTACGATCGAGTTCTCAACGATCTCTGCCCGGGCCCGATGGACCGTGATTCCACCCGCCGATTGATCCCCTCGCCCCTGGTTATCGCGGATCTCATTGCCCTCGACGCGGGCGAACCCACCATACATCACCGCCACCCCCCCGACGCCGAACTCCGTGGTATTCCCCGTGATTTCATTGTCGATGATCTCCGCAGTGGTGTCCTCTTCAGACACGTTGATCGCCCCCGATCCACCGATATTATCCCGAATCATGTTGCCGACGATCTCCGCCGACGCCCCCTCACCGACGAAGATCCCGCTGCCCCGATCCTCCCCGGTATTGTCCTCAATGGTGTTCCCCGTGATCAGTGGCGATCCACCGGTCACCGAGATCCCTCCGCCTCGCTGGGCGGTGTTGCCGGCGATCACGTTGCCCTCGATGGTGGGCTCAGAGCCATCGCGCACACAAATCCCACCGCCTTCCCGCAGGTCTGCCCGGGCGCCCTCACCGCCGGTGATCGTGAACCCCCTCAGCACGGTCTCACGGGTCTCTCCACTATCAAACATCACCACGCAGCCGCTACCACCTCCCTCGATGATCGTCGCTGCCACCACTTCGGGATCCGAGGGATCCGAGCTCTCGACCACCACCGCCTTCACCCCAAACTCGACGGGTCCATAGGTCCCCGGCTCCACCACGACCCGACCGCCGTCGGCCACGGCCTGAATCGCCTCATTGATGGTCCGAAAGTCTTCGGGCACATGAAGGAGATCCTCCTGGTCTTCACGGGGACCACAGGCTGCCACCAGCAGCCCCACAAGGACGAACAGAATCGCCTTCTCAAGGGGGATTCTCGGCGCCATCTTCACAGTTTTGGACATGTTTGCTCTCCAGGGTTCCATGGTTCCAAAGTTTCCGCCGAAACTGACGGTAACCGGCCCTGATTCAAAAGCTGTGCCACGGCGACAACTTTGTCCCCACCCCCACCTTCCCCTGAAAAGACGCAATCATCGTCTTCCCCGACCCGCGAAATCTTTTCAGCCCCACGCAACCTGTGCGCCCTCCGCGCAACCTATGCGCCTGCTGCTCAATGCTGACTCACCAGTTCTGTATTGATCTCGTCGACCCTCAGGTTCTCGTAGCCGCTGAGTGCTCGCTCCACCTCTCGGCGACGCATGGGGTCCCGGTGGCGAATCAAAAGCGCCTTGATCCCTTTTCCCGTCTTCGCGAAGAGCACGATCACGTGGTCTCCCAGCAGCGCCACATGCACCTCGCTGAGCTCCTTCGACCACTCTCGAACCACCCCACCATCGCCGGCTCGCCTCCAGGCACACGCGAGGGTCCCCCGCTCACAGGAGTACTCCGCCACCAAGGGTCCGTGAATGTCCATGCTCCTGAGCGTCTGCCGGGCCTTCGTCAGCGCCGCAGTTCGCTGCATGTTCTTCACATGACCGGGAAACAACCGCGGTATCATGAAGAGCACCGCCGGCACCGCCAGGACGATCAGGACCACCAGGGGTACCTGTGGAACCACGAGACCCAGCAGGGGCTCCGCCAGAAACCGCATGGCGCCCAGCACCACGACGCCCACCACCGAGAGAGCTCCGAACACCCGGGGCCAACGAATGCCCCGTGAGCTCGACTGCCGCTGGATCACCGCCGCCGCCAGCTCCTGGATCTCTTCGTCCCGGGGCCCGGGGTCGACCTCAACCTCGAAGAAGAACGTTCCAAAGCTCACCGACTCACTCCCTCACTCCACGAAGACGCCAACCTCTTCCCCTTCGGACTTTACCACAGGCGGATCATTTCCACACCGAGGTCATGAGCCCCATTCGCCCCGAATCCCCTCTCCTGTTACGATACGCTCCACACCTACCCGTCTTCCCCTCGGAGAAGGAATGTACCCAGCGCCTCGCCATCCCTCGCA
This sequence comes from Myxococcales bacterium, assembly GCA_007120035.1. GTDB lineage: Bacteria > Myxococcota_A > Bradymonadia > Bradymonadales > Bradymonadaceae > SKON01. The sequence continues at coordinate 10,077 of SKON01000349.1, read as the reverse complement.
CACCCTCACGTCCTCCACGGGCGTCCTCCTGATCACCGCCCTGATCGCCATGATGATGATGACGGGCTGCCCCGGCAGTCACGACGACCCCGGTGATGTGGGCTTCTCCGACGACACCGCCGATGCCCACACCCCGTCGGACAGCGATCCAACGGAAGAACCCGACACTCCAGGCGACCCCGAGGACACTGGCCAGGACACCGGTGACGACACTGGCGAAGACCCCTTCGTTCCTCCCCATCCCGACGACCTTGATGGCCCCGACGTCGACTTCCTCGAGCGCTTCGACCAGGGCACCATCGATCCCGACGTCTGGAGGAAGGGCACCTGGCAGGAACACGACGGGCAAATGTCGGAAGAGCGAGTGTTCCTCGACGGCGATGTTCTCGTCTTGGCCTTCGAATACGACGAGGACTTTTTCGAAGAGACCGAACTCTTCAAGAGCTCCTCCATCGAGACCATTCGAGAGGACTTCCTCTACGGACGGTGGGAGGCCCGACTGCAGATGCCCCAGGAAGACGGCCTGAACGCCGCGATGTACACCATCGACTGGCGCGACAACGGCCAGATGACTCGCCAGGAGGTCGACATCGAGTTCGTCACCCGAAACATCGGCGACTCGCACAGCGAGGTTCATATCGCCGTTCACGGGGCCGAGTTCGACAGCTGGTGGACCCAGGTCACGCTACCCTTCAACCCCGCCGATGACTTCCACGTCTGGGGCTTCGACATCACCGAGGACAGCATCACCTGGTTCGTCGACAATATCGACCTCTTCACCTACTACTACGACGACAGACCCGGTCGAATCGACGCCCCCTACCGACTCAAGTTCAACTTCTGGTCCCAGAAACCGGGCTTCCACTCCTCGGGCAACTGGATCCAGGGTCCTCCCACGGCCAACACGGAGTTCCACTACCGGATCGACTGGGTCCGGTTCCTACCTCACGACTGAGCCACCTTCCACCGAGGAGATATGTTCCAATCCCATCGCCGCCAGGCTCATGCCGGCACCGGGATCAGCTCGGAGTTCCAATACGTCCACCTCGAAGAACGAGTGGAGACCAATGCCCGCTACGAGGTCATCTTTGAACGCACCGCCGGATCGGACTTCGTGATCGGTGTTCACGAAGACCAGATCCCCAACCCCGGGGCATTTGATCTGGTCAAGGCCGTGATCGACGACGTGGAATGCGGGCGCGTCGCCGCGATCCTCCACGACGGGTCCCGCATCACCAGCGACCCCGCCTGTACGCCCCACCGTTGCGATTACGACGATCAGATCTTCCCCCGCGACGCCGACGCCTGGGAGGCGGAGTCCTCCTGCGACGAGGCTACCAATGGCGACGGCGACGGCGGAGGCGACGCCGGCTCCGAATCCGACGCCGACCCTGGTGGGTCCACGGACACCGAGGAAAGCACCGGCGGGTCCGGCGGGTGCTCGACGCTCGCTCCCACTACTCCACCGGCGCCGTGGCTCCTGGCGATCGGCCTCCTGATCCTACCTCTCTCTCCACGTCGACCTTGCTCACTACGTTCTCTCGGCCGCTGGGCGTAGGGTCGTCCCGAGTCTTCATCGGTGCGCCGAATCAGAACCTCGTCTACTTCTATCAGAGATAGCTCGACTGCCTGAGGATGGATCTGCGGCGCCGAGAGCTCACCGTTGCAGCAGTTCGTCAAACCACCAGTGGTGTTCCTCATCGGCCTCATCCCTCATCGTCTCGATGAACCCCCGGGTGTCCACCCCGGGTACGGGCCCCAGTTTGCTGAGGGCGACGGCGGTGATATCGGGAATCCCGTCGTCCAGGAAGGGGCAACCTTTCAGGGATTCTTTCAACGTCGACGCCTCGGCAGCTCCCTCTAAAAGAGCCTTCGCGACCCCGACTCGATCGGACTCGTCACGGCGCATGGCCAGAAAGAACGCGCTGGCGTACCGCTCTCCCAGGTCTTCCGCCGAGAGCCCTCTTCGTATGACGTCCTGGGAATCGGGATCCACCTCCTGGAACCTGACCGCTGCGAAGACCGCCGTGCTACGCACCATCCGATCCGAGTCCTTCAGGAGGCTTAACACCTCGTCACGGACCTTCTCTTGCGCACGCATCAGGTCCCATAGACCGAGGGTCATCGCCCGCACCATCCGGTCGGGATCGTCCAAGTACTGTCCGTCCGAGAACTCCTCCAGCCATCGACTTCGAGCCTCCATCCCTGGCTTTCGAGCCTCCGCATCGACGCCGACGGTGACCGTCAGCGACACGCGCCGCGCCAACTCCTCGATCGCCCCGAGGCGACGCTCGGGCTGCTCTAGATCATCGAAGAGGTCGGTTAGTTCCTGGTTCATTTGACTCTTCTCTCGGGTGAAGGGCTTGGAATCCACGTCAAGGCCAAAATGTAACAAATCGTTGCGCAGCTCGCAAGTTCTATCTTTGTGCTGGGTGTGATCGGTCTCCGTCGGTAGGGGGCGTCGCCATTCCGCAGCGGGCCTTGGCCCGCGAGGACCTTCGGGCCGCTGTTTCAGGCCCGACTCGCCCAGCCTCGCGGCCTTGGCCCGAGGAGAGGTGCCAGGTTCGCCTCCTGGGATCGCTGGAGGACAAACCGCTGAGGAGGACCGATTTGTGTAACGGAAATAGAGGGCGGCGCGGAACCTCCCCTCGGGCCAAGGCCGCGAGGCTGGGCGAGTCGGACTACGCCCGAGGGTCCTCGCGGGCCAAGGCCCGCTGCGGTCTGCGGCCAACCGGGATCACTCCTCGGGATGGGGCTCGGGCACCTGGGGCACTACCTCGCCGACCTCGTCGGGCCGCGGCGCCGAGAGCTCCAGCCCCTGCAGGGAGCCGGCGCAGTCCTCCACCTCTCCGCCCTCCACCGACGGGATCGTCGGAGACGTCCGCTGATAGACCACCCGCTGGTCCTCGGCCCAGCATTTGTCGACCTCGAGGTTCACCTGCCCCGAGAGGTCGGCGTAGATCCCGTGGGCCCGCCCGGCCTGGTCCGCCGTCCAGGCCGCGTCGACAGACAGGAACTGGGGCTCTCCGTCCAACCCCATCTCCTCGATCACGAAGAAGGTGAAGAACCCCGTGGCGTCCCGAAGCTGCACGTACTCGTAGATGCCGCTCAGGGGCTCGTGGGCGTCGCTCTCGCGATACTCGTCGAACCCGACCCGGACCTGGCGGATCCCCCGGGCGGAGCGGAAGGCCAAAAAGACCTCTCCGTGGGCCACGGTCTCGTCGTACTGGCGAGCGGCGTCGAGGTCGATCCGCAGCCTCCCGGTGGCCTCCTGGCGTTGCTGACCGGTGTCCTCCAGGGGGGTCATCTCCCCGTCGAGGATCACGGCGCTGTCCGAGGCCGAGTTCCCCGCCCAGAGCTCGAAGGTGACGTCGCCGGCGTCGTCCTCGGTGAGCTCGAACCGGTAGTAGTCGCCCTGCAGGGTGGTCTCCCACTCGTAGTACCCGTGCTCGTGGCGACTCGGCCGTTGGGTCCGGATATAGGAGACCGTCGACAGGTACCGGTAAAGCACCTGGTTGGTGTTCGCCACCGTATGGCGAGTGAAGAGGGCCACCGTGGAGGCCGCCCCGACGGAAGCCTGCCACGACAGATTCGCACCCCCGAGCTGATCGCTTGTGCCGTACTCCACCCGGACCGTCTCGTACTCCGGGGTCTGGGGGATGTCCGGCATGGGCTCCGTGGACATGGGCACACAGGAGGCCATCACCAGGGCCATGAGCGCAGCGATGAGCGCCGTGGTACGGGGTTGAATCTGACGTCGAGCTTCCATCGGGGTGACTCCAGGGTAGTGAAAAACACTCAGTCGATGGGGATCACTGCTCTTCGGGGTGAGCCTGGGGCACCTCGGGGCGCTCCGAGCCGAGTTCCTCCTCGGTGGGCAGCGTGAACTCCGCCGGATCGAAGGCGCAGGCGTCGATATCCCCGTCGTCCCAGGAGAGGTTCGGCAGCGCCAGCTCATTGTACAGCACCTGAAGACCGTCATTCCAGCAGTCCGTCAGGTGCCAGTAGTCCACCTCCATGCTGCCGCCGGTGAGCCGGGCGATCCCGGTGCCGCTGAGATCAGCGTTCCACCGAACCCGTGCGGTGATGTCCTCGTAGGGCTCCCCGTCCTCCAGGTAGTCGGCGGAGCTCATCCATGCGAACTCCCCGGAGAGGTCACTTCGCTGGATGTACTGATAGCTGGCAAGGGGCGGAAAGTCAGGGTGCTCCGGACTGAAGGCATCGACAAATCGCACGTTTACCTGATGCACCCCCCCGGCTCGTCGAAACGCAACCGCCGCGGTGCCTCCGATCCCCTGCGGGTAGATCTCGTTGATCTCGTCGAAGTCATAATCCACCAGCCCATAGCCGTGGTACGATAGCTGATTGCCTTCCTGGAATCGCAGGGTGTACCCCTCGATCATCCTGCGGAGCTCCCCCGATTCGCCCTCGGGTAGAGCTTCGAGGAGATAGTCGAACCGAGCCCCTTCAGGCCGGTCTTCTCGGGTGATCGTGACTCGCGAAAACACTCCCTCGTGGACCCCCTCCCAGATATGGAGATCCTCCTCGGCTACCGTCGGCGGGAGGCTGGCGATCACCTCCATGGTTACCACCAGGTGCAGCAGAATGAGGTTGGTCCCCACCACACTCCGGCCCGTCTCATAGGCCAGGACGCTGTGATGCCCCAGCGGCTGGGCCGAGGCCATCGCCAGGCCCTGGAGTTGCTGGTTTCCATAGTTCATCTCGATATCCCCACGGTCCAACAGACCCATCCGGAAGGCCTCCGTCGCCGACTCCTCGGGGCCAGACTCCGGCACACAGGCGGACCACAGAAAGACCAGGCTTAACAGGGCTACGATTCGAAGACTTTTCATCACATACCTCCATCGGTTTGAGTGTCATACGTCGGGTTCTTCGTCCCGCTGCCTTCCCTGTAGAGCAAGGGCCGTGCCCACCCCGAAAAAAAATCGCCTCGACCCCTAGAATCAACGCCACTACTGGAGATCCAATGACCAGACCCGCTGAACCGGTGCAGACGAATCGCCGCCAAAACTGACAGAATTGACATTTATCCACCCATCTGCTGTCATAATTACATCCATTTTGTCACCCGGAGCCACCGTGGACATCGTCGCCCTCCTCACCCAGGCAGATCCGCTGGGGGAAAGCCCCGCCCAGGTCACCTGGCTCCACAGCACCGACCCGCCCGACCCCCCGTGGCTGATCCGGGCCTCCCGGATCACCGGCGAGCCCTCCCGGCCCCGGTTCGACGCCATGGACCTGCGCCTGCCTCGAATCCCCGGGGCCGCCTGCTGGGACCACTACCGCTGGCTCTCCGGCGACGAGCGCCGCCTCCTCGGACTCCCCGAAGGCCAGTGGCTCCTGGCCCGCCGCCCCTTCTTGCCCGGCCACTCCCTGGAGGAGAGCCTCGACACCCGGGCCCGATGGCCCTACTTCGCCCACCAGATCGCCCGATCCCTGCGGGCCCTCCACGCCCAGGGCGCCATCCACGGCGACCTCCAGCCCCGGAACGTGGTCATCGACGACGACGGCCTCGTCACCTTGATCGATCTCCCCGTCGCCCAGGGGCTCCCCACAGACCACGCCGTCGCCGGCACGGCCACCACCATGGCTCCCGAGATCTGGGCCGGACAGCCTCCATCGCCGGCCTCCGACGTCTACGCCTTCGCCGCCCTGGTGGTGATGATGATCTCCGGCGGCCGCCCCCCGCTCCGCCCCACGGACACCTCTCAGCTCTCCCAATGGGCCCGAGCCCACACCGAGGACGAGCCCTGGCTCCCCCCGGACCTGGACGGCCGGCTCAAGGGCCTGCTCCGGCGAGGACTCGCCAAGGCACCGGGCGCTCGTCCGTCGATTCAAGAGTTTCTCGACGCCCTGGCAGATCGGGACGATCACCCCACCCCGGCGCCACCCTTCTGCGCCCTCCCGCCCAGTCTCTACCGGGGCCTCGAGCGCAACGTCCTTCAGGGACTGGACGACACCACGGCGGCCCTCTCCCTGACGGGCCACACCGGCACGGGCCGCACCTACGCCCTTCGACGACTCCTCCAGCGGCTCCAGCTCCGAGGCGACCCCGCCTTTCTCTGGTCCCACGGCGACCTACACCACTTCGAAGCCATCGCGCCCCCAACGCAGACGAAGAACACCCCCTGGGAGCCCCTCCTTCGCCTCGAAGCCGCCTGCCAGGGCCGCACCACCCCGACCCTACCCCGAGGCGACCGCCTCCAGATCTTCGAGACCTGGGCCACTCGACTCGCCGCCGCCCTTCCCCCCGACGCGGTGGTTCTCTTCGACGACCTCGATCGGTCCCCCCCGGACCTCCGGGCCTTCCTCACCTACCTCGCCAGCCGCCAGGGCCAGCCGCCGTTTCGCCTCGTCGTGGCCACCGACGCCGACGATCCCTGGGACGCCCCGTCCATCACGATCCCCCTCCAGGGACCGGACCCCACGGCCTGGCATGGCTGGCGCTCCCGGACCCTCCTCACGGAGGTCCGCGACATCCCCTCGGGCCGGTGGAAGACCCTCGTCGAGACCCACGGCGCACGCCCGACCCACCTCTTCGACGCCCTGAACCGGGAGCTCGGCGCCTCCCCACCACCGGGCTTCATCCCTCGCCACAGCCCCCGCCAGGCCACCCCGGACATCTCCATTATCCTCGCCAGGGACTGGCGCCGTCACCTGGACGGCCTCCTCCAGACGGGAGCCTTCACGGAGCTCGCCGAGACCTGCCGCCGCCTCTTCGAGGTCCTCCACCGCACGGGCCGCCCGGAGCGCCTGGAAGTCCTCACGATCTGGCAAGACGCCCTCCTCCGAGCCGGCCTCGACGAATCCCTGATCGACGCCCTCGAAGAGGCCCTCCGAGCCACCATCGACAGCCCCGATACAGAGACCGACCCCGACACTCGCCAGACCGCTACCCTCCTCCTGGGCCGCCACCACAGCGAACTCGGCCGCTTCGACCAGGCCCTGCAGACCCTCGAGGCCCTCCCGGACACCCCGGACGTCCTCCGATGGCGAGCCCAGGCCCTCCTCTCCTCGGGCCGGTTCGACGACGCCCACCAGACAGCCCAACGAGGCCTCTCCCTCCTCGATGAAGACGCCGGCGAGCTCTTCGGCCACCTCTCGGTGTTGGTCCACGCCGGGCCGGCCATCGGCGGGGATCGAGACGCCATCGAGTCCCTCCAACGCCTCGGCCCGACCCTCCTCGACGCCGACCTCCCCGCCGAGCTCCGAGCCCGGGCCCACGCCTACCGGGCCCTGGGCCTGACCCGCCGCGACGAGCTCGACGCCGCCGCCGACGCTTACCTGCGGGCGCTCGAAGAGGTCGAAGCCGCCGGCCTCCTCGGCAAACTCCCCACCTACCTCCTCAACGTGGGCACCGCCTACCACCGCCAGGGCCAACTCGGCCTGGCCCGCGAATACTACGCCCGAGGCGCCCGCCTGGAGAGCCCCTCCACTCGCCAGTCCACCCGTGCCCTCCTCCTCGCCAACCAGGCCAACATCGACATCACCCTCGGCCGCCTCGACGAGGCTCGCCCCCTCGTCCACCGTGCCCTCCACATCGCCGAGGCCCATAACCTCCACCGCATCGCCGCCATGTGCCGCTCCCTCTCCGGCGACATCGCCCTGGGCTCCGGCGATCCCGAGGCAGCACTCGCCATCTACCGCGACGCCCTGGACCGCCCCGGCGTCGGCGCCGCCCAACTGGCGAGCCTCCTCCTCCACGGCGCCGAAGCGGCCATGCAGGCCCGACGCCTCCCGGAAGCCGCCGACCACCTGGACCGGGCCCGAGACCTCATCGAAGCCGAGTCCCTGGCCGACCTCGAACACCACCAGGGCATCCTCCGGGCTCGCCAGCAGTGGACCGACGGCGGCACCTTGGGCACCATGGCCGGCATCGAGCTCTTCCGCCGCCACCTCCTCGGCGCCGCCCAGGCCGGCAACCACCGCCTCGTCCTGGCCCAGACTCCCCACCTCCTGGACCTCCTCCACGCCGAGGGCCTCACCGAGCTCCACCGAGAGATCTCCGACCTCCTCCAGAGCTCCCGCAACGCCGTCGCCATGGGCCTCACTCGCCAGCTCCGCGAGGAGTTCTTCGCTCGCCATGAAGACTCCCTCCCCCAGGCGTCCACGCAAGCCCCAGCCTCACAAGCATCACAAGCCCCGCCCACACCAGCCTCACAAGCCCCACCGGCCGTCGAAGACTTCTACCGGATGCTCTCTCTCAACGAGATGATCCTCCACGTCGACGACCTCCCTACCCTCTTTGACCGAGCCCTGGACATCGCCCTCTCCTTAAGCCGGGCCGAGCGGGGTTTCTTGCTCATCGGCGACCGCATCGCCGCCAGCCGGGGCCTCGACGGCGATCCCATCCCCCGGCCCCACCTCAAGGTCAGCCGCACCATCGCCGAGGAAGCGGCCTCCACGGGCCAAACGGTCCTCACCACCAACGCCCGCCAGGACGGCCGCTTCGACAGCGCCCTCTCCGTCGTCGACCTCGACCTCACCAGCGTCCTCTGCGTCCCCGTCCGCAACCGGGAGGGCACCATCGGCGCCCTCTACCTGGACCACCGGTTCCAGACCGGCGCCTTCCACGGAGAAGCCCCGAGGATGATGGAGGCTTTCGCCCACCAGCTCGCCATCGCCATCACCAACGGTCGCCGCGTCGACGCCCTCCGCCAGGAGCGAGCTCGCCTCAAAGAGGCCCAGCAAGCCCTGGAGCGAACCATCGAGGAGCGCGACCAGGCCCTGGAGCGACTCCAGACGCGGTACGCCGCCCTCTCCGACCAGCTCGACACCGAGCGCCATCAGGCCCGGGCCGTCGCCGACCGCTTCCCCGAGATCGCCTTCACCTCCGAGCCCATGCGCCGCCTCCTCCAGACCGTGGAGCGCGTCGCCGCCTCCGAGCTACCCGCCGTGATCACCGGCGAATCGGGCGTCGGCAAGGAGCTCGTCGCCGCCGCCCTCCACCGCCGCAGCGCCCGCCGCGATGGACCCTTCGTCCCCGTCAACTGCGGCGCCCTCTCCGAGACCCTCTTCGCCTCCGAGATGTTCGGCCACAAGAAGGGCGCCTTCACCGGCGCCGAACGCGACCGCCGGGGCCTCTTCGAGGCCGCCACGGGAGGCACCCTCTTCCTCGACGAGGTCGGCGAGCTCCCCCTGGCGATGCAGGTGCAACTGCTACGGGCGCTGCAGGAGCTACGGATCCGCCCCGTCGGCGCAGACTACGACGTCTCCGTTGACGTCCGCATCATCGCCGCCACCAACCGCGACCTCGCCACCATGGTCCAAGAGCAAACCTTCCGCGAGGATCTCTACTACCGCCTGGCCGCCATCGTCCTCGACGTCCCACCGCTTAGAGACCGCCGCGAAGACATCCCCCTCATCGCCGAGCACCTCCTCCACAGCCTGGACCCCGACCTCCACCTCACCCCCGAGGCCCTGCCCCTCCTCCTCGACCACCGGTGGCCCGGAAACGTCCGAGAGCTCGAAAACACCCTCCGAGCCGCCTCGGTCTTCGCCGACGACCAGGCCATCACCGACGCCGCCATCTACCGAGTCCTCCAGGGCCTCTCCACCCCCCACACCACCGCCGCGGCCCCCCCACCCCGGGCCTCCTCGGGCCGCGGCCGCCCCCCCAAGGCCACCCGCGCCGACGTCGTCGCAGCCCTGGACCGCCACGACGGCGACCGCGCCGAGGCAGCTCAGCACCTCGGCGTCAGCGAACGCACCCTCTACCGGTATCTGAACCGGTATCAGATCTCCTGATCGCTCACCCCCATCATCGCCCGGGCGTCCGGGTTCCCGGCGGCATCGATCGTGGCGTCCGGGTTCCCGGCGGCATCGATCGTGGCGTCCGGGTTCCCGGCGGCATCGATCGTGGCGTCCGGGTGGGCGGCGGCATCGATCGTGGCGTCCGGGTGGGCGGCGGTATCGATCGTGGCGTCCGGGTTCCCGGCCGGTCATTTCCAGGCATAGTTCAGGGTTCCCACGGTCCACCCCCGGTTAAAACCGTGGGCTGGAGTGGGCTGGGCTCCGCTGGGGTCATGACCCCGCTCCGCCTGAGATGTTTCGGAG
>SKON01000154.1 GCA_007120035.1 Myxococcales bacterium | reverse complement strand
GGAGTATTGATAGAAATCGGCCACTCGTAACCAAGCGAGGGAAAAATGAGCAAATACCCGCATTATGAGATCGATGACCCGGGATACCCGGAAGCCACGGAGCTCTATCGAGCCTGGCTGTCTACCCTGGACGTGCAGGAGCCCGTCGCCCGGAGTCTTGCCTACCTCGCGGCGGTGAAAGAGGCCCGCGAAACGTACGGGAAGCACTCAAAAGAGCACGTGGCGTCGCTCTACTACCTCTCGGAGTGGTTCTCGCACCACAAGCCCCGTATTGGTGTGGACGCTTGTCTGGAGCTCCTCAAGGTGGAGCGGGAGATGGAGGCCATCGACTCCAAGGAGATCGCCGGGACCTTGAAGAATCTTCTCCTCTTCTTGAGCCGGGCCTGGAGGGTGATGAGCGAGGAGGCGATGGTGGAAGCCTTGGGCCGCTTCTACGCCGCGCTGGCGACCCACGTAGGTGGGGAGACCGGTCGGATCGAGGAGACCATGGGGGTCTGGCTCTACGTTGGTATGTATTACCAGCAGTCCATTCACTGGGTGGAGCGGGGCCTGGCCTTACCCGACCTGGACGAGGGCGTGAAGGCTACGTTGGAGAATGTGCTCAAGCTCGCTGGCGAGAAAATTGCCAGCCGGGCTCCGCTTTCGCCACCAGAATACTGGGAGGCCCTCTTTTCCGGGGAGTGGGAGGAGGCCCGAAAGCTGGGCGCTAAGATCGGCCGGCCCCACGAGCTCTGTGTCGAGGCGGCCGAGTTGGAGCAGAACTTCGACGCCGAGCGGATGGAGTCGCTCTTGGATGAGTGGCTCAAGCTTCTGCGCACGAAGGGGTTTGAGGGGTGGTTCAGTCCCGACTCCTATCTCGAGGTCGACGACCGTCCCATCGAGGTCGAAGACTCGGCCCCGAAGCTTGCCGACGACCTTCTGCTGAACACGGCGATCTGTGTCCGAGAAAAGACGCGAGCAGCGTTCAGAAACCGCCTCGATCTCGAGCTCGCCAGAGGGTTGTCGGATCTGGAGGGAGTCCTCAAGAGCCTGTCGGCGGAGGTGGCCGTTCCCGTCACGCCGGACCATGGGGCTCTGCCCTTGTCGGAGGAGCACCGCGAGGGGTTGCTCCGGGCCCTGGCGAAGATCCGCCGGCGCGCTGAAGTCCTCTTCGAGGACTCGCCATGGCTGCAGGCGGAGATGGTGGCCGAGGTGAGTCTGAGGGGGCTGGCCTTGCCCGACGTCGGTGACGTGGGGAATCGCACGGTATTCGTCGCCTTGAAGGACTTGCCCAACGATGTCGTTGTCTCTGAGATGGCGGAGCTCGACCGATTCCCGGGGCTGATCGGGCTCCATGTCCCCGGAGCAGGGTTGGACTCGGAGCAGCTCGCTGGCATCGCGTGGGAAAAATTCGAGGGGCTGCGCGTGCTGGACCTCTCGGAGAACAAACTCAAGGAGCTCCCTGAGGCGCTGATCAAGAACGCCACGCTGAGATGGCTGTCGGTGGCCAAGAACCCGGGACTCCCCATCGACGTGGACGCGGTGAACCTCCCGCGGCTGCTCTCCCTCAGCGCCCACGGGAACAAGTGGTCCAAGCATCGCAACCGGCTCGAAGGGAAGCTTCCGCAGGCCAGACTTGTGCTTTGACCTGAAGGACCGGGAGACCGTCAACGCAATTCGAGTGGGTGAGAGGAGGACTGGTTTGCGGCGGGTTGGGATTGAAAGTCTGCCGTCTGGCGTTAGAATGTAAGACAGATGGCAGGTGCCCTTCGAGAGGTGAACCATGGCGGCAGCAGAGGTGTTCGCGGAGTTTCTGGGGGCCGAGGCGGAGACACCGGCGGAGCGGATCGAGCGGGTGCGGCGCGGGCTGCCCTACGAGGCGGTGGAGACGATTCGGGAGAAGCTGGGGTTGACGGCGGAGGAGCTGGCGGCGGCGGTGGCGATCTCGCCGCGGACCCTGGCGCGGCGGAAGGAAGAGGGGCGGCTGAAGCTGGACGAGTCGGATCGGATCGCCAGGATGGGCCGGGTGTTGGGGCACGCCGTGGAGGTCTTCGGGTCCATGGAGAAGGCGGCGGCGTGGATGAAGCGGAGCTTGCCGACACTGGACGGGATGAAGCCCGTGGAGGTCTTCGATACGGACCTGGGGGCTCAGCTCGTGGACGAGGTGCTGACCCGGATTGAGTACGGGGTCTACAGTTGAAGGTGTGGCGTCTCTCGAAAGCGAAGTACGCCGAGAGCGCCTTCGAGGGGGTAGGGGCCAAGAAGGTCGGGGGGCGGTGGAACACGCCGGGGCAGCCGATTGTCTACACCTCGGAGCATCTCTCGTTGGCCGTGCTGGAGCTCTTGGTGCACGTGATCGCCGACGACGTGCCGCCGGATATCGTGTCCGTCTGGGCCGAGATCGACGATGACCTGGAGATCCAGCGCCTGGAGCCCGAGGATCTGCCGGAGGGATGGCGGCGGGTGACGGGCCACGCCGGGCTGAAGGGGTTTGGGGATCGATGGCAGCGGGAGCAGAGCGCCGTGGCCATCGCCGTGCCCTCCGTGGTGGTCCCCGAGGAGTACAATATCCTGTTGAACCCGGAGCACCCGGAGTTTGCGGCGAAGGTGACCCTCGGTGAGGCTCGCCCGTTCTCGTTCGACGGGAGGCTCTTTGCGAGGTGAGCGCCTTGTCATGGCGGGGCGGTTTTGCTCTATTGACCCCCGCTGACACCCCCGCAGGAGACATCTTATGAGCGCTACAGCACCCTCTCCCTTCGACAAAGCAGACGTGGTCTATAAGCCCACCCACCCGGTGCGGTTTGTGACGGCGGCGAGCCTCTTTGACGGGCACGACGCGGCGATCAACGTGATGCGGCGGATCTTGCAGTCCAGCGGGGCTGAGGTGATTCACCTGGGGCATAACCGGTCGGTGGCGGAGATCGTGGACGCCGCGATCCAGGAAGACGCCCAGGGCATCGCCGTGTCGAGCTATCAGGGGGGGCACCTGGAGTACTTCAAGTACATGGTGGACCTGCTCAAGGAGCGGGGCGCCGGGCATATTCAGGTCTTCGGCGGCGGGGGCGGCGTGATCGTCCCCCACGAGATCGAGGAACTCCAGGACTACGGGGTAGTGCGGATCTTCAGCCCCGATGACGGCCGGGAGATGGGGCTGCAGGGGATGATCAACTTCATGTTGGAGCGCACCGACTACGACGTGGTGGAGAAGATCGGGACCCCGGCGGCCGACTCTGTCGTGGCCGGTGAAGCCCTGGCGCTGGCCCGGGCGATCACCATGGCCGAGCAGGGGCGGCTCGGGGAGCTGAACCTGCCGGAGCCGGCCCGGAAGGTCCCGGTGGTGGGGATCACGGGCACCGGGGGCGCCGGAAAGAGCAGCCTGACCGACGAGGTGATCCGGCGGTTCCTGCTGGACTTCGAGGACCGCAAGGTGGCGTTGATCTGCGTGGACCCGTCGCGGAAGAAGAGCGGCGGGGCGCTCCTTGGGGACCGAATTCGGATGAACGCCATCGACGACGAGCGGGTGTTTATGCGCTCTCTGGCGACGCGGCAGAGCAAGGGGGAGGTGGCTGACGCCCTGGACGAGGCCGTCGAGGTCGCCCAGGTGGCGGGCTTCGACCTGATCCTGGTGGAGACCAGCGGCATCGGTCAGGGGGACGCCGACATCGTCGATCACTGCGACGTGTCGCTCTATGTGATGACCAGCGAGTTCGGGGCCCACAGTCAGCTCGAGAAGATCGGGATGCTGGACTACGCCGACCTGGTGGTGATCAACAAGTACGAGAAGTTCGGGAGCGAGGACGCCCTGCGGGCGGTGCGCAAGCAGTTCCGGCGCAACCACCAGATCTCCTACGACGTGCCCGACGAGGAGCTGCCCGTCTTCGGGACCATCGCCAGCCAGTTCAATGACTCCGGGGTGACTGCCCTCTACCTGGCGCTCCTGGAGAAGGTGGACGGGGAGGCGCCGGAGACCCGGTGGGAGACGTCGGGCCCGGTGACGACGAAGGCCCATCAGATCATCCCCGGAAACCGGCGGCGCTATCTGGCGGAGATCGCTGAGACCTGCCGGGAGTATCGGCAGTGGGCGGAGGCCCAGGCCGACGTGGCGACGGCGCTCTACCAGCTCGACGGGGCCCGGCGACTTCTGGAGGACGACAGCACGGCACTCTCGGAGCGGTACGAGGCGATGGAGGCCGACCTGGACAAAGAGCCTCGGGCCCTCCTCGATGGGTGGGAGGAGCTGCGTGAGGCCTACTCCGGGGAGAGCTATGACGTGACCATCCGGGGCAAGGTGCGGTCCTTCGAGCTGACATCGGAGTCCTTGTCGGGGTCGAAGATCCGTCGGGTGGCGGTGCCGAAGTTCCGGGACTGGGGTGACATCGTTCGATGGCAGCTCCTGGAGAACGTGCCGGGGAGGTTTCCGTTCACCGCCGGGGTGTTTCCCTTCAAGCGGCGCGACGAGGAGCCGAAGCGGATGTTCGCTGGCGAGGGGACGCCGCAGCGGACGAATAAGCGGTTTCATTACCTCTGCGAAGACGAGCCGGCGAACCGGTTGAGCACGGCCTTCGACTCGGTGACCCTCTATGGCGAGGACCCCCACCTGCGGCCCGATATCTACGGGAAGGTGGGTAACTCCGGGGTGAGCGTGTGTACCCTGGACGACATGAAGCGGCTCTATGACGGGTTCGATCTCTGCGCGCCGAACACGAGCGTGTCGATGACGATCAACGGCCCGGCGCCGATCCTCCTGGCGATGTTTTTGAACACCGCCATCGACCAGCAGATCGACCAGTTCGTGGAGCGAGAGGGGAGGCCCCCGACCGACGAGGAGCGACGAGAGATCGCCGACGGGGCGCTGAAGGTGGTCCGCGGGACTGTGCAGGCCGACATCCTCAAGGAGGATCAGGCCCAGAACACGTGCATCTTCTCCACGGAGTTCGCCCTGAAGATGATGGGCGACATCCAGGAGTACTTCGTCGACAAGGAGGTCCGAAACTACTACTCCGTGTCGATCAGCGGCTACCACATCGCCGAGGCCGGAGCGAACCCGATCAGCCAGCTGGCGTTCACCCTGGCCAACGGGTTCACCTTCGTGGAGTACTACCTGGCCCGGGGCATGAAGATCGACGACTTCGCGCCGAACCTGTCGTTCTTCTTCTCCAACGGGATGGACCCGGAGTACACCGTGCTGGGGCGAGTGGCCCGGCGGATCTGGTCGGTGTCGATGCGGGAGCTCTACGGGGCGAATCGGCGGTCTCAGAAGCTGAAGTACCATATTCAGACCTCCGGTCGGTCTCTGCACGCCCAGGAGATCCAATTCAACGACATCCGAACCACTTTGCAGGCGCTTCTTGCGCTCTTCGACAACTGCAACAGCCTGCACACCAACGCCTTCGATGAGGCGATCACGACGCCCACGGAGCAGAGCGTCCGACGGGCAATGGCCATCCAGATGATCATCAACCGGGAGTTCGGCCTGGCGAAGAACGAGAACCCCTATCAGGGGTCGTTCATCGTCGACGAGCTCACGGATCTGGTGGAGGAGGCGGTGCTGCAGGAGTTCGAGAACATCAGCCGCCGCGGCGGGGTGCTGGGGGCCATGGAGACCCAGTACCAGCGAGGAAAGATCCAGGACGAGTCGATTCACTACGAGCTGAAGAAGCACTCCGGGGAGCTTCCGATCATCGGGGTGAACACCTTCCTGGCGCCGGAAGGCCAGGAGGACGATGGGCCCGAGGAACTGGAGTTGATCCGGTCCACAGAGGAGGAGAAGCAGACCCAGCTTCAAAACCTGGATGCCTTCCGGAGCGCCCACGACGACGCTCGGGAGGACGCGCTGCGGCGACTGCGAGAGGTAGCCCTCTCCGACGGGAACCTCTTCGCGGAGCTGATGAACTCCGTGCGGCACGCGAGCCTCGGGGAGATCACGCGGACCCTCTACGAGGTGGGCGGGCAGTACAGGCGGTCGATGTAGATGGTCGTACTTTCGGCGGAAAACCTGAGCAAAGCCTACGGAACACGGGTGCTCTTCGAGGGGGTGACCTTCGGGCTGACCCGGGAGGACCGGGTGGGGCTGATCGGCGTCAACGGCGCCGGGAAGTCGACGCTCTTGCGAATCCTCCTTGGCGAGGAGAAGCCCGATGACGGGCGAGTGGCCGTCGCCCGTGGGGCCGTGGTGGAGTACGTGGCCCAGGAGCCCGACCTGGATGGCACGAAGACGGCGTTGGAGGTGATGCTGAAGGACGGGCCCGAGGCATTTCAGGTAGTGGAGAAGTACGAGGCGGCCTGTCGGCGGCTCTCCGAAGATCCTGCCGACGAAGAGCGGATCGCCGAGGTGGGTCGCCTGACGGACGAGATGAACCGGGTGGATGGGTGGAACCTGGAGTCCGAAGCGCTGATGACGCTCTCCCGGTTGGGGATCCACGACCGGGAGCAGCCCGTGGGGTCCATGAGCGGCGGTGAGCAGAAGCGGGTCGCGCTGGCCCGGGCGCTGGTGCGGCCCTCGGATCTCTTGATCCTCGATGAGCCCACGAACCACCTGGATATCGAGGCCGTGAGCTGGCTGGAGGGCTTTTTGAGCCGTCGGGCCGCGGGGCTGATGTTGATTACCCACGACCGGTACTTTCTGGATCGGGTGACGAACGGGATCCTGGAGCTCGCCGACCGCCAGGTCTACCGCCACAAGGGGACCTACAGCGACTTTCTGGTGGCCCGGCAGGAGCGGGAAGACCGGGAGCGGGTGATGGAGCATCGCCGGGCCCAGCTCGCCAAAAAGGAGCTGGAGTGGCTGCGGCGGGGCCCGAAGGCTCGGACGACGAAGAATAAGGCCAGGGTTCAGCGGGCCGAGGCGTTGCAGGAGCCCTCCTCGAGGGGGCCTGAGCAGGAGCTGGAGCTGAACACCGTAGAGAGTCGCCTGGGCAAGAAGGTGATCGAGCTCCACGAGGTGACCGCTTCCAGGGGTGGCGATGTGCTGGTGCGGGACTTCACGTACTTCGTGGAGCGCCGAGACCGCCTGGGGATCGTGGGGCCCAACGGGGTAGGAAAGTCGACGCTTCTGGACCTGGTGGCCGGTCGGCTGAAGGCCGAGAGCGGCCAGGTGGAGGTGGGGGAGACCGTGGTCGTGGGGTACTACGACCAGAGGGCCATGGATCTCGACGAGGAGACCCGGGTTCACGACTACATCACCGAGGTGGCTCATCGGATCCCGACGCCCGACGGATGGCTGTCGGCGACGCAGATGCTGGACCGGTTTCTCTTCGATCGGGAGAAGCAGTGGACCGTGATCGGGAAGCTCTCCGGTGGGGAGCGGCGGCGGCTCTATCTTTTGCGGGTGTTGATGGCCCGGCCGAATGTGTTGCTCCTCGACGAGCCCACGAATGACCTGGACGTGGACACTCTGACGGTGCTGGAGGACTACCTGGACAGCTTCGACGGAGCCGTTGTGGCCGTGAGCCATGACCGGTACTTCTTGGACCGGACCATGGAGCATCTCCTGCTCTTTCGGGGGGGCGGAGAGATCGAGGAGATCCCGGGGAACTACTCCTATCTCGAGGAGCGGCTCGCGAGAGAGCGCAAGGAGGCCGAGGCGGCGCGAGCCCGAGAGGAAGCCGAGGTGTCTGTGGCCGCGTCAGATCCAGAAAAGGGGAGTTCTCCCAGGCCCAGAAAGCTGACCTACTCGGAGCAGAAAGAACTCGACGGGATGGAGGAGCGCATCGCCGATCTAGAAGGGGATGTGGAGGACCTGGAGCGACGGCTGGCGGAGTGCGGCGCGGACTACGAGGAGACGATGCGCCTGGACGAGAAGCGACGGGCCGCGCAGGGGGAACTCGACGGTCTCCTGGAGCGATGGATGGAGCTATCGGAGATCGCGGAGTCCTCCCAAATGGGGTAGAGTCGGATCATTGAGTAAGCAGAGGACTCTTAACCGGAGGCTGATCTTCGGATGAAGTGGGATGATCTGCGGGTGTTTTTGGCGGTGTACCGCCAGGGAACGTTCGCGGGAGCGGCTCAGGAGCTGGGGGTGGACGCCACGACGGTCTCCCGGCGGGTCGCCGCGTTGGAGACGGCCCTGGGGGTGAAGCTCCTGCAGCGGACCTCGAGGGGGCTGATGCTCGTGGAGCAAGCTGGGCCGGTGGCGATCTTGGCGGAGGAGATGGAGCGAAAGGCCCGAGAGGTGCTGCGGGTCGGCACGGGAGAGCCCCGGGGAACCGTGAGGTTGACGACGGTCCGAAGCTACGCTCACCACTTTCTGATCAAGCATCTGCGTGAGTTCCGAGACGCCTATCCGGCGATCGCCGTGGACGTGATTCACGACTCGGCCTACGAGGATATCCACCGCCTGGGAGCCGATCTGGGGATACGGTTCTTTCGGACCGGGCTGGGGCCGGGGGTGCCGGCGACCACCGAGGACCTGATCGCGCGTCGATTGCCCGACGTGGGGTTCGGGGTCTACGGGGGGCTGGAGTATCTGGCGAATCGAGGAGATCCGGGAGATCCGTGGGCTCTGGCCGGCCACGACGTGATCCTGCCCCGACGAGGGATCGAGGTTCGGTTTCCCGGGGAGGCGTGGCAAGCCCTCGCCGAGGACATCGGCGCTTCGGTGATGCGGGTCGAGGACATGGATTCTATGGTCGCGGCGACCAAGTCGGGGTTCGGGCTGGCCTGCCTGCCGATCTTTATCGCCGACTGCCATGAGGGGATTCGCCGATTGGGGCCGGCGGAACTAGTGGACACCTGTGAGTGCTGGCTCCTCTTCCCGACGGAGCTGCAGGAGGTCGCCCCTGTGAAAGCCCTGAAGGAGTTTTTGGTGGACCTTCATGGGCGCCACGGGGCGACGCTCTTGGGCGACCTGGGAGGGGTGCCGTCGGTCAGGGGATCCCGACGTTGATGGCGTGGGAGGTTCCAGTACCTCGATGGTGTGCTCAATGATCCCGTCGTCGGGGTAGGCGGCCAGGTAGAGAGAGGTCGTAGGTGCCAGGGGTTTTGGCCAAGAACACCGTCGCGACCGCACCCGAAACGAGACAGATCTGATCTGCCGGTTCTCAGGGTACGCCGACCGGGACGGGAATCCGAGAGAGGGCACGGCCATCGCCGAGTTGCCCCTCGGCGTTTCTGCCCCAGCTCATCCCCGTGGGGAACTCCTCCCGGAAGGCGACCGTGAAGTCGCTGCCGGCAGCGACGGCCTGCCAGCCCGGCGTCCCCACGAGCTGTGGAGAGCTCCAGTTGGAGGTGAGGCCGTTGCCGAGGCGACCACCGGTACCCTGGCCCCAGCACCACAGAGTGTCATCGTCTTTCCGGGCGCAGGTGTGGGTGGAGCCAGCCGAGACCTCGACCCAGTCGGGAGCTCCCACCTGTTGAGGTGTGAGATGGTTCTCCAGGTCACCGACACCGAGGCGGCCGAAGACGCCCTGTCCCCAGCAATAGAGCGCGCCCCCGGAGGTGAGAGCGCAGGAGTGGGTGGCGCCCAGGGCGACCTGTGTCCAATGGGTCTCGGCGCTGATCTGGGTGGGCACCTCCCGAGAGTCGAGGTCCCCGGTACCGAGGCGCCCGTGAGATCCGCTGCCCCAGCACCAGAGGGTTCCGTTGGTGCGGATGCCACAGGAGTGGGCGCTGCCGGCGGCGACCTGGGACCAGGAGGCCTCGCCGATCTGGAGGGGCACCTGGGTGTCGCCGCCCCCGGTGCCGAGCTGGTCATTGGTGTTGCTCCCCCAGCAGTGGAGGTCCTGATCGGTCGTGATGGCGCAGGTGTGGAGCGAGCCCGTGGCGACCTGAAGATACTCCTGTCCCGGGTCGACTTGCTGGGGTGTGAACGCATGACTCAAGCTCCCCAACCCGAGGCGGCCATTGTTGCCGCGCCCCCAGCACCACAGGGAGGAGTCGTTACGGACGGCGCAGGTGTGTTCTCCCAGGGAAGTAGCGACGGAGAGCCAGTGATCGGTGCCGACTCGCTGGGGAGCGGGGCGCCGGTCCTGATCCCCGACTCCGAGCTGTCCGAAACTATTCAAGCCCCAGCAGTGGAGAGCGCCGGCGTGGTCGATCAAACAGGCCGAGGAACCTCCGGCGGAGACCTGGTCGATAGGCTCGTGAAAGTCCAGGGGAAAAGGAAAGGAGAAAGGATCGCCGGCGACCCCGAGGCCGAGCTGGCCGTGGTCATTGTATCCCCAGCACCAGAGTTGGTCGTCGGCGTCGATCCCGCAGGTATGTTCTTCGCCGGCGGTAAGGTGTTCGTAGGTCAGGTCGGGGCCGATGGGATGAGGCAGCGTAGGGTTGACGCCGTCTTCGCCGTGACCTGTCTGACCGTGTCGACCGGCCCCCCAGCAGTGCATGGGGCCGCTCTCGCGGGTGGCGCAGATGTGGGTTGCCCCGGCGACCAATGAGGTCCAATCGAAGACGAAGTCGAAGGTGAGCAGCACGGGGTTTAGGTTGAAGGTGGAGGCGCTTCCGATGCCCATCTGCCCCTGCCCTCCGGAGCCGAAGCAGAAGATAGCGCCGTCATGGCGGAGGGCGCAGGTGAAGGACGTGCCGGTGACCACGTCGATCCAGGGGGACTGATTGGCGAGGCCGAACCCCGGGGGCGGTACGATCACCTCCTGAGGGGTGTTGTACCCGGTCTGGGAGCCCTGGCCGAGCTGACCATTGGAGCCGAAGCCCCAACACCAGAGGCTCTGGTCGGTCTGAATCCCACAGGTGAAGTTGCTGCCGGCGACCACGGTCATCCACTCCGCTTCGCCAACCCGCTGTGGAGTGGGCTGGCTGCCTGTGTCTCCGAGCCCCAGTCGGCCGCTGATATGATTTCCCCAACAATAGAGACCGCCACCGATCTGGATCCCGCAGGTATGTGACCCGCCGGCGGAGACGGACTCCCAGCTCTCCTCGCCGACCTGCTGAGGAGTCCAGTGGTTGGTGACGTCGCCGAGCCCGAGGCGTCCGTTGAGGCCGGTGCCCCAGCACCAGAGGGAGTGATCGTCTCGGATGGCGCAGGTGTGCTGGCCGCCGGTGTCGACGTAGAGCCAGTCGTGGGTGTCGGTGACGGCCGTGGGCTCGTATCGGGGGCTGTTGTCGCCGAGGCCCAGGCGGCCATTGCCACCAGCGCCCCAGCAGTAGAGCTGGCGGTCGTTGGTGATCCCACAGGAGTGAACGTAGCGGCTCGCGACGGTGGCCCAACCGGGGGGAACGGATACCCAGGAGTAGTCGGCCTCTCCCTGCTGGTCGAGGTCATCGGTGGCTCGGACGCGGAGGGTGTGGGTGCCGATGGCAAGATCCGAGAGGTACCAGGTGTCGTCGCAGGGTGCGTAGTCTCCGAGCTGCGGCGGCGAGTCTTCGGGGACCGTGTCGAGGGCGCACTCGAAGGTGCAGGTGTCCTTGTTGACGCAGTCGAATTCAAAGAAGGCCCAGTCGTCCATGGTGTAGGGGGTGGGCGCGGAGACAAAGCCGATCACGGGGGAGCTGTTGTTGACCTCCCAATGCCATTCCAATGGCGAGCTTTGGTTGCCCGCTTCGTCCGTGGAGTAGACCGTGAAGGTGTACTCGTCGTCGTCGAGATCGTCGAAGGAGATCCCCGAGGAGCACTCCGAGGCCGGGGCGACCAGGCCCTGGGAGGCGCCGTAGAGCTCGCAGGTAAAGGAACAGGGGGGCTTGGAGCAGTCGAAGGAGAAGGTCGCCGAGGTCTCGTGGGTGATGGGATCCGGTCCGACCGGGTCTTCGAGGACGGGGACGACGGTGTCGACGGTCCACGACCAATGTTGAGGGGAGCCGGGGACTCCGGCGGGATCGGTAGCCACGACGGTGAAGGTGTAGTCGTCGTCGGGGAGAAAGGGGTAGGTGGCTGTTTGGGCACAGAGAGCCTGATCAAAGATGGTGCCTGCCTGGGCCCCCTGGAGAGTACAGAGGAAGTCGCAGCTCGGTTGGTCGCAGTCGTAGGAAAAGAAGGCCGTGGCCTGGTTGGTGAGGGCGTCAGGCCCCTGGAGGTTCAAGATCTCGGGAGGTGTGGTGGAGACGATGAAGCTGTAGGACGAGGCCGGGCCAGTGGAGCCATTGTCGACGACCCAGACGACGAAGAGGTACTCGTCGTCGTCGAGATCGGTGTAGGCCACGCCGGAGTCACAGCTTTGAGCGGCGCTGACCTCTCCCTGGGAGGCACCGTGGAGCTCGCATCCAAAGGAGCAGGGGTCATCGGAATCGCAGGCGAAGGTGAAGGTGGCCCAGTCGTCAGCGGTCACGAAGGGAGGTCCCTGGAGGTCGATGACGGCCGGCGGGGGATCGACGACGGGCGTCTCGTCGTCGGTCTCAAGGGTCCACTGATGAGCCTGGGGAGCGCCGATATTCCCCGCGGGATCCGTGGCGTACACCTCGAAGGTGTAGGTATCGTCGGCGAGCATCGGCAGGGTCACCACGTCGGCGCAAGAGAGGGCTTCGAAGAGCGCGCCGTGTTCGGCGCCGTAGAGGGAGCAGGTGAAAGAGCACCCGGGCTCGCTGCAGGCGTAGGTGAGGGTCGCCGTGGGGTGGGAGGTGACCTCGTCGGGGCCCTGGAGGTCCAGGATCTCCGGCGGCGTGGTGTCGACGGTGAACCCGTAGAGGTGGATCGGTCCCTGCTGTTCGTCGGTGATGACGCGGACCAGGAAGGTGTACTCGTCGTCGGTGAGGTCCTGGTGGCTTTGGGGGCTCGCGCAGTCGACGGGGCCGGCGACGACTCCCTGTGAGGCGCCGGTGAGCTGGCAGGAGAAGGTGCAGGGGTCGGGGGCGTCGCAGGCGAAGGTGAAGGTGGCCGAGGTCTGGTTAGTGGGGCTCGACGGGCCCTGAAGGTCGATGACATCCGGGAGGGGAGGCAGGCCCGGGGTGGGAGGCTCTCGGACCTCGATGGAGTGCTCAACGGTCCCGGAGTCGGGGTAGGCGGCCAGGCTGAGGGTCAGATCGTAGGTGCCCGGGGAGTCGGCGACGAGGATCGCCGTGATCTCCCCGTCGGCGCCGGAGCGCAGAGAGCTGTGGGTGGGGATCAGGCCGTCGGGAGGGCCGTCGATGGTCAGGTGGGCCAGGGCGCCGGCCAGCGGGGAGTCTCCAAACCCCACCTGAGCCCTCAGGACTGTGGTGGTGCCGGCGAGCACCTCGATCTCGGCGGAGATCAGGGAGAGGGTGACGAGGTCGGGCGGCGCCGGGACGGCGATCACCTGGAGGAGGGCGATACGATCTCGGTGGTCTCGGAACTCCAGAGTACCGTAAAGAGGGTCCGTCTGGCCCGTGGGGAGGTTGTCGGAGAGGGTCAGTTCGAACCAGTCGAGGCCGAAGGGCTGCAGGCTTCCCTCGGCGGATGAAGCCTGTAGCCACGCGGGGATCGAGGTGAGCTCCCAGGAGACCGGTTCGTTGGAGCGGGATCGGACCGATGAGGCGATTCGGTGGACCGAAGGGGTGAAGACCGCCGTGGTGGGCTCGAAGAGCAGAGGCAGGGACCGGTCTTCGTCGATCAGGGGGATCTCCAGGTGGTGACGTTCAGAGGTCAGGTGGGTGGTGATCTCCGACGAGGTATAGCCGTCGGCTCGAGCGGACACTCGATAGAGCTCGCCGGGGAAGAGGCCTTCCTGCAAGACGAACTCACCGCGGTCCGTGGTCAGGACCAGGTGAGACGACGGGGAGGTCTGGATCAAGGCGTTGGGGATGGGGGCTCCCGTCTCGTAGTCGACGACAGTCCCGACGATGGCCAGGGCATTACTGGGGAGATCCTCGGGAGCCACGCTGATGGGGATCTCCTCGACGGACTCCACGGCGGGCTGTCCGCAGGCGAAGAGGAGACTGGCGAGGAGGGCCGAGGTGAGAGCAGAGAGGTGGCGCATGATGAGACCTGGAGTGTGAGATACAGAACTTCACGAGGGTCTCATCGGCCCTGCCGCGGCCACAACAGGACTATTAGCAGGGGCGGCCTGCGGATTTGCAGGCTGTCTCTCAAAGCGGCGGTTGGAGCCTCAAGGCACACCAACCTGAACGGGAATTCGAGAAAGAGCTCGATCATCACCGAGCTGGCCTTCGGAGTTATCCCCCCAGCTCATACCCGAGGGCACTTCCTCTCGGAAGCCCAGGGTGAAAGTGTTGCCGGCAGCGAAGGCCTGCCAGCCAGTGAACCCAACGAGTTGTGGAATATTGTGGGTGGAGGTGAGGCCGTTGCCCAGGCGACCGGAGCCGCCCCGGCCCCAGCACCAGAGAGAGTCGTCGTCTCGGAGAGCGCAGGTGTGTTCTAAACCGGCGGAGAGGTCAACCCAGCCCGGGGTACCGACAGGTTGCGGGGTGACTTGATTGTCGTTGGCACCCACGCCGAGACGTCCCCAGCTGCCTTGACCCCAGCAGAAGAGTTCGTTGGTGTTGGTGATGGCGCAGGAGTGTGTGTTGCCGAGGGATACGTCGACCCAGTGGTTGTCGTCGCCGACCTGAGTGGGTTCTTCACGGCCGTCGAAGTCGCCGACGCCGAGGCGACCGTGACCGCCGTGCCCCCAACACCAGAGGGTGCCGTCAGTGCGGATGCCACAGGAGTGGGCGCTGCCTGTGGAGATTTCCGACCAGGTCGCCTCGCCGACCTGGGTGGGCACCTGGGTGTTGCCCCCCCCTGTACCGAGCCGGTCATCGGCGTTGCTGCCCCAGCAGTAGAGGTCGTGATCGGTGGTGATGGCGCAGGTGTGGAGAGACCCCGTGGCGACCTGTAGAAATTCCTGGCCAGGGTCGACCTGATGGGGCACAGACGCGTGGTCCAGGCTCCCTAATCCAAGGCGACCGCTGCCGCCGCTACCCCAGCACCACAGGGAGGAGTCGTCACGAATGGCGCAGGTGTGTTCTCCCAGGGAGACATCTACGGAGACCCAGTGGTCGGTGCCCACTCGCTGGGGAGCGGGACGGCGGTTCAGATCCCCGAAGCCGAGTCGCCCGAAGAGGTTCCGACCCCAGCAGTAGAGCGCGCCGGTGTGGTCGATCAGGCAGGCCGAGTCCCTCCCGGCAGACACCTGGTCGAGGGGCTCGTCGAAAGCCAGGGCGAGAGGGGTAGCGGTGGACTCGCGGGCGAATCCGAGACCCAGTGTACCCAGATCGTTGTCACCCCAGCACCAGAGCTGGTCATCAGTATCGATACCGCAGGTGTATGTCGAGCCGGCGGTGAGGTGTTCCAGGGAAAGATCAGGGTCGATGGGGTGAGGGATTGTGGGGTCGACGCCATCCTCTCCGTGACCGGTCTGGCCGTGGTACCCGGCGCCCCAACAGTGAACGGGGCCGCTGTCTCGGGTGGCGCACACGTGTTGACCTCCGGCGGCGAGAGAGGTCCAGTCGAAGACGAAATCGAAGGAGAGCAACACCGGACTGAAGTTGAAACCGGAGCCGAGACCGTTGCCCATTTGTCCCTCGCTGCCGGCGCCGAAACAGTAGATCGCTCCGTCCTGACGGAGGGCACAGGTAAAGGAAAAGCCCATGACCACGTCGAGCCATAGGGAGTCCTCGTCGAGGCCGAACCCTGATGGTGGTACGATCACCTCCTGGGGTGTGTTGAACTGGGTCTGGGAGCCCTGGCCGAGCTGTCCGTGGCCGTTGCCTCCCCAACACCAGAGGCTCTGATCGGCCTGGATTCCGCAGGAGGAGGTTTGTCCGGCGACGACGGTGAGCCAGGCTTCGTCACCAACCCGTTGGGGGGTGAGCTGGTTGGTGGCTAGTTCTCCGAGGCCAAGTCGCCCGCTGACGCGGTAGCCCCAGCAGTAAAGACCGCCGTCTGTCTGGATGCCGCAGGTGTGGGAGGACCCAGCGGAGACGGTTTCCCAGGTCTCCTCGCCGACCCGCTGGGGAGTGGAGTGTCCGGTGGTGTTGCCGAGGCCGAGGCGGCCGCTTCCACCAGAGCCCCAGCACCAGAGGGAGTGGTCCTCCCGAATTCCACAGGTGTGTAGGGTGCCGGTGTCGACGAAGATCCAGTCGTGGGTATCCGTGACGGCCGTGGGTTCGTACCGAGGGCTGGTGTCCCCGAGGCCGAGGCGGCCGCTTCCGCCGGAGCCCCAGCAGTGGAGTTGGCGGTCGTTGGTGATCCCACAGGCGTGGTTGATCCGGCTGGAGACAGTGGTCCAGCCCGGGGGGACAGTGGTCCACGAATGGTCTGCCTCGCCCTGGTCATCGAGGGCGTCTGTGGCCCGGACGCGAAGCGTATGGGCGCCCACGGGGAGATCGGAGAGGTACCAGGTGTCGTCGCAGGGTTCGTAGTCCCCGAGTTGAGGCGGGGAGTCATCGGGGAAGCTGTCGAGGGCGCACTCGAAGGTGCAGGTGTCTTTGTTCAGGCAGACAAATTCGAAGAAGGCCCAGTCGTCCATGGTGTAGGGAGTGGGGGTGGAGACGAAGTCGATCACGGGGGCGCTGTTGTCGACCTCCCAGTGCCATTCCAAAGGCTCGCTCTGGTTGCCCGCCTCGTCGGTGGAGACCACGGTGAAGGTGTACTCGTCGTCGTCGAGATCGTCGAAGGAGATCCCCGAGAAGCATTCCGTGGGCTCGACGACCAGGCCCTGGGCGGCGCCATAGAGCTCGCAGGTAAAGAAACAGGGGGGTTTGGAGCAGTCGAAGGAGAAGGTCGCCGAGGTTTCGTGGGTGATGGGAGCCGGTCCTTCCGGGTCTTCCACAACGGGGACGACGGTGTCGACGATCCATCCCCAACCCTGGGGAATCCCGGAGTTACCGGCCGGGTCGGTGGCCACGACGTTGAAGGTGTATTCGTCGTCGGGGAGAAAGGGATAGGTGGTTGAATGGGTACAGGGAGCCTGGTCCAGGATAGTGCCTGCCTGGGCCCCCTGGAGCGTGCAGTGGAAGGCGCAGTTCGGCTGGTCACAGCCGAAGGAGAAGGTTGCCGAGGTCTGATTGGTGACGGGGTCCGGTCCCTGGAGGTCCAGGATTTCCGGTGGTGTGGTGTCGACGGTGAACCCGTAGAGTTGGAACGGTCCCTGTTGTTCGTCGGTGATGACGCGGACCAGGAAGGCGTACTCGTCGTCGGCGAGGTCCGGGTAGGTGAAGGGACTGGAGCAAGGGACGGGACCGTCGACGACTCCCTGAGAAGCGCCGGTCAGTTCACAGGAGAAGGTGCAGGGGTCGGGGTCTTGGCAGGCGAAGGTGAAGGTAGCCGAGTCCTGGTTGGTGGGGCTCGACGGGCCCTGGAGGTCGATGACGTCGGGGAGGGGAGGCAGGCCCGGGGTGGGAGGCTCTCGGATCTCGATGGTGTGGTCAATGGTCCCCGAGTCGGGATAGGCGGCCAGGCTAAGGCTCAGATCGTAGGTGCCCGGTGCGTCGGCGACGAGGATCGCCGTGATCTCCCCGTCGGCGCCGGAGCGCAGCGTAGAGTGGGTCGGGATCAGGCCGTCGGGAAGGCCGTCGATGGTCAGGTGGGCCAGAGTGCCGGCCATCGGGGAGTCTCCGAATTCCACCTTCGCCCGGAGCACCGTGGTATTGCCTGCGACCACTTCGGTCTCGGCGGAGATCATGGAGAGGGAGACGAGTTCGGGCGGCGCCGGGACGGCGATCACCTGGAGGAGGGCGATCCGATCTCGGGCGTCTCGGAACTCCAGGGTTCCGTAGAGAGGGTCGGTCTGGCCCGCGGGGAGGTCATCGGAGAGGGTCAGCTCGAACCAGTCGAGGCCGAAGGGCTGCAGGCTCCCCTCGGCGGACGAAGCCTGAAGCCAGGAGGGGATCGAGGTGAGCTCCCAGGACACGGGTTCGTTGGAGCGGGACCGGACCGATGAGGCGATTCGGTGGACCGAAGGGGTGAACACCGCCGTGGTGGGCTCAAAGAGCAAAGGTAGAGACCGATCTTGGTCGATCATAGGCAGCTCCACGTGGTGGCGCTGGGAGCTCAGGTGGGTGGTGACCTCCGAGGAGGTATAGCCTTCGGTGCGAGCGGACACTCGATAGAGCTCGCCGGGGAAGAGGCCTTCCTGCAAGACGAATTCGCCGCGGTCCGTGGTCAGGACGAGCTCAGAAGGGGGCGAAGTCTGGATGAGGGCGTTGGGGATCGGGCTCCCCGTCTCATAGTCCACGACGGTCCCGACAATGGCCAGGGCATTACTGGGGAGATCATCGGGAGCGATGCTGATGGGGACTTCCTCCACGGACTCCACCGCGGGTTGTCCGCAGGCGACGAGGAGGCTGGCGAGGAGAGCCAACACAGGGGCAGAGAGATGGCGCATGATGACACCTTGGATCGTGGATACAGAACTTCACGAGCCTACATCAGTGTCATACTCTAGAGTTTATCTCTGGCGGCTTAGGGTCGCCGCCTGGCGAGCCTGCATGCAGGTGACCACCGTGAGGTTGACGATGGCGTTGACGGAGCAGGCCAGCTGCAGGACGTTCACCGGGCGATCCATGCCGAGGAGGATGGGGCCGATCACCTCGGAGTTGCCGAGCTGGTGAAGGAGCTTGTACCCGATGTTTCCGGAGTTCAGGTCGGGGAAGATGAAGACGTTGGCGTCCCCCTCGAGGGTGGAGAACCCGAACTTGTCGCCCCGGAGCTCGGGGTCGACGGCGAACTCGACCTGCATCTCGCCATCGACGTTGAGATCGGGGCGTCGTTTCTTGATGAGGCGAGTGGCCCGGGCCACGCGAGAGGCATGGTCGTGGCGGCTGGTGCCGAAGTTGGAGTAGCTGAGCATGGCGACCCGGGGCTCCAAGTCGAGGAGGCGAGCGACGTCGGCGGTGGCGATCGCGATCTCGGCCAGGGTGGTGTGGTCGGGGTCGATGTTCACCGTGGTGTCGGCGAAGAGGATCGGTCCCCGGCGGGTGACGACGACGTGCATCCCGGCGGCCCGGGTGACGCCGGCCCGAACGCCTACGATTTCGAGAGCCGGCCGCAGGGACTCCTGGTAGGGCTTGGTGACGCCGGAGACGACGCCGTCGGCCCGGCCTTCCCGGAGCATGAGCATCCCGTAGGGCTCCCGGCGCCGAAGGTAGGTGTGGGCGTCAGCCAGGGTGATGCCCTTTCGCTGGCGCAGGGTGTAGTAGGCCTCGACCATCTCATCGAATCGGGGCTCCGACTCGTGCTCCAAGATCTCGACACCGTCGAGGGAGACGTGGAGGGCGGCGGCCTTGTCCCGGATGGTGGACTCCCGGCCCATCAAGACTGGATGGGCGATGCCCTCGTCGACCAGGATCTGGGCGGCCTTGATGATCTTGTCCTCGTCGCCCTCGGGGAAGAGGATGCGCTTCTTCTCCCGGCGAACGACGTTGATCATGCGACGGACCAGGCCCTTGGAGAGACCCTGGAGGCGCTCGAGGCGCTCCCGGTAGTCGGAGATCTTCACCTCCGTTCGCGCGACCCCTTCCTCCATGGCCGCCTCGGCCACGGCGGGGGCGACCCGCAGGAGGACCCGGGGGTCGAAGGGCTTGGGGATGATATATCGCTCCCCGAACCGGAGGTGTTCGCCGTTGTAGGCCTCGGCGACGACCTCGGGGACCTCTTCTTTGGCCAGGGCGGCGATGGCCTGGCAGGCGGCGAGCTTCATGGACTCCGTGATGCGCCGGGCGCCGACGTCGAGGGCGCCGCGGAAGATGAAGGGGAACCCCAGGACGTTATTGACCTGGTTGGGGAAGTCGCTGCGGCCCGTGGCGACGATGGCGTCATCCCGGGCGTCCATCACGTCGGGGTAGGTGATCTCCGGGTCAGGGTTGGCCAGGGCGAAGATGATCGGGCGGTCGGCCATGGATCGGACCATCTCCTGGGAGACGATCCCGCCGGCGGAGAGGCCCACCATCACGTCGGCGCCGTCGAGGGCGTCGGCCAGCGTCCGCTTGTCCGTCTTGTGGGCGAAGTGGCCCTTGTAGGGATCCATTTCGATGGTGCGACCCTCATAGACCACCCCGTGGATGTCGACCATGGTGATATGCTCCACGGGGACTCCCAAGGACTCGTAGAGGCGGGCGCAGGCGATGGCCCCGGCCCCGGCGCCGACGAAGACGACCTGGACCTCATCGATCTTCTTGTCCTGAAGCTCCAGGGCGTTGAGGAAGGCAGCGCCGCTGATGATCGCCGTGCCGTGCTGGTCGTCGTGGAAGACGGGGATGTCCATGGCCTCTCGCAGCTCCTCCTCGATGGCGAAGCAGTGGGGGGCGGCGATGTCTTCCAGGTTGATGCCTCCGAAGGTGGGCTCCATGGCCTTGACGCAACGAGCGAACTCCTTGGGGTCCTCTACGTCGAGCTCGATGTCGAAGGCGTCGAGGTCGGCCAGGGACTTGAAGAGGACGGCCTTGCCCTCCATGACGGGCTTGGCGCCGAGGGCTCCCGTATTGCCCAGACCCAGCGTGGCCGTGCCGTTGGTGACGATCCCGACCAGGTTCTGGCGGTTCGTGTACCGGTAGGCCGTGATCGGGTCGGCGACGATCTCCCGACAGGGCTCGGCGACCCCGGGAGAGTAGGCCAGGGCCAGGTCCCGCTGGCTGGTCAGGGGTTTGGTGGGGACGACCTCGATTTTTCCGGGCTTGGGGTGCTCGTGGTAGTCCAGTGCGGCCTGGCGGCGGGCGCTCGTCTTCTCGTCGGTCATCGTGGAAAAACCTGGGGAAAAAAGGCTTAGGTGTTGGCGAGTCGTTCCCGGAGCTCATCGCGGGCGGCCTGGACCTCGCGGAGGGGCAGGCCGCGGCGTTTCAACTCTCGGGGGTCCTCGTCGAGGAGGGCATCGTAGAACTCGATCCCTTCTCGAAGCAACTCCGGGGGACTGGAGAGGAGATCCAGGGCGTGGAAGAGCATGTCTTCGGCGCGGTCCAGGAGACCCTGGTCGGCGTAGAAAGCAAAGAGGGTCCGGTAGGAGTGGGCGACGTCGTGAGGGGAGAAGGCCAGGGCGGCCACGGGGTGTCGCAAGAGCTGGTGGAGATAATGGGCCACATAGCGTCCCTCCTCGTCTTCGTTGTCAAATCGCACGGAGAGGCTGTGGCGGTAGGCCCGGATCGACAGGAGGGCCATGGCGGTGGCTTCGCTCTCCTTGCCCATATCCAAGAGGAGGGAGGCCCGCATGGCCAGGCCCCGGCCCATGTAGGCCTGCATCTCCACGTCGAGGTTGTCGATCAGGTGGGCGTCGATGAGCCCGACGAAATCGGGCTTGATCTCGAGAGTGTCCGCCAGAGCTCGGTCGAGGATGGCGAGCCCTACGTCGAGGTCCTCGTAGTCGAACTCATCGCCGGCGACCTTCTTGAGGATCGCCGCCAGATGGTTGAGGACCTTCTCCTGATGGTTGTTTTTGAAGATCACGGCGCGATCAGGACGGCGAAGAGTTCACACGTCCTGTGCGTCGTAGCCGACGAGCTGGTCGGCGAGCTCGTCGGGGGTGAGGTGGGGGTTCTGGAGGAGCTCGATGGCTTCCGTGTCAGAGACGATGAACTCCAGCTCCATGACGAGCTGCTCGATGCGGTCGCTGGACCGGTCACCGTGGTCGAGCTCTTCGAGGAGAAGGATCAATTCGTTGCGGGTGATCTTGCGGGACATGAGTGCCTCGGTGATGGGGGGGAGGAGAAAGGTCGGAGAGGGGAACCAGAAGAGAGCGAAGGATAGTCACGAGCCGTCGACTTGCAAGAGCGCTTCGGCGTGAGACCGCATGCACTCCAGGTAGAGGGACCGGTTGTAGAGGAAGGGGCCTTCCTCGTCGACCCGGTCCGGTGGGGTGGGGCGGAGGTGATCGGCGAAGCAGGAGCGATGATGATTGCCCAGGACCTCTCGGCAGAGCTCTTCGTCGCCGAACTCCCCGGGGCACCGGCGGTGGAAGTGCTGGAAGTACCGCTGGGCGATCTCGGGATCGTGAGGCGGGCTCTGGGTGAAGTTGACCCAGCTCCAGGCGAAGACCCCCAGGCCGATGAAGAGGCCGATGGTCAACACGACGAGTTTGGATTTGTCCATGGTGGTGCCAGAATTGGTTCCGGGGGGGTGATTGCAAAATTCAGAGGGACCTGTCACACTGGAGAAGTTCATACAAACTTGGCAGTGCGAACACCTCTTTTGCCAGGGGTGGGGGTTGCACGGATTTTGTTGTGGACGTTTTCATCTCCGCGTCGTCGTCGGGCGAAAGGCTCAGCGGTCGGAGAGCCCCTCATGGCATGGTGCGTGAGGGAAACGGTGTCAAGGGTGATCGGGTGGTGTCGGGACCGGTTTTGCGACGAAGTGGTTCCCGGGGGTGCCCCGCAGGAGTACGAAATGTCGACGAAGATTGTGGGAACGGTCAAGTGGTTCAACTCCGATAAGGGTTATGGATTTATCACCCAGCCCGACGGAGAAGATGTGTTCTGTCATTACAGTGCGATCCAGGTGTCGGGCTTCAAGACCCTCCGGGAAGACCAGGAGGTGGAGTTCGAGATCGAGGAAGGCCCCAAGGGGCTGCAGGCGGTGAACGTCATCCCGCTGGAGTGACTCCAGAGCGGGGGGAAGGGGGGTGCCGGGGCCACGAGAGCCCCGGCGGACCGAGACGTCCCCGGGAGGTTACGGCCCGGTGGGCGGTATCGGTGTTTCTTGGTCCTCCTCGTCCTGTTCCTCGGCCTGGATGCGCCAGAGCTCGGCGTACCGGCCCTGAAGGGCCAAGAGTTCCTCGTGGGTGCCTTCCTCGACGATCCGGCCTTGCTCCAAGAAGACGATTCGATCGGAGTCGATGATCGTGGAGAGGCGGTGGGCGACGGCCAGGGTGGTCTGGTCCTTGGCGAGTCGAGCCAGGGCGCCCAGGATCTCCTGCTCGGACTCGGAGTCCAAGGACGAGGTAGCCTCGTCAAAGAGTAAGATCGGCGGGGCTTTCAAGATGGCCCGGGCGATGGCGACCCGTTGTTTCTCGCCGCCGGAGAGCTTCAGGCCTCGTTCGCCGACGATGGTCTCCCAGCCTTTGGGGAGGGAGTCGATGAAGTGTTCGAGGTTGGCCAGGCGGGCGGCTTCCTCGAGCTCGTCGTCGGTGGCGTCCCGACGGGCGTATCGTAGGTTGTTTCGAAGGGTGTCATTGAAGAGGACCGTGTCCTGGGGGACGACGCCGATGGCGCTGCGGACGCTCTGCTGGGTGACCTCCCGGAGGTCCTGGCCGTCGATGAGGACCCGGCCGGCCGTGGGGTCGTAGAACCGGAAGAGGAGGCGGCCGATGGTGGACTTGCCGGCCCCGCTGGGACCGACGAGGGCCACCTTGGAGCCCGGTTGGACGACGAGATCGACGCTCCGGAGGATGGGCCGATCCTCGGAGTAGTGGAAGTCGACAGCCTCAAACCGGATCTCTCCGTGGGTGACGTCCAGATCGGGGGCGCCGTCGACGTCGACGATCTCCGGGTCTTCCTGGAGGAGCTCGTAGAGGCGCTCCATGTCGGCCATGGCGTGCTTGAGGATGCTGTAGACGGTGCCGAGGAAGCCCAGGGGGACGAAGAGCTGGAGGAGGAAGGCGTTGACGGCCACCAGATCGCCGATGGTGAGCTCCCCGGCGACGACGCCCTGGCCGGCCATGATGATCAGGATCGTGACGCCGGCGGCGATGATTAAGCCCTGGGTGACGTTGAGGATGCTCAAGGAGTACTGGACCTTCACAGCGGCGTCTTCCCAGCCCGTCAGGGAGTCGTCGTAGCGATCGACCTCGTAGTCTTCGTTGTTGAAGTACTTGACGGTCTCGAAGTTCAGGAGGCTGTCGATGGCCCGGGAGTTGGCCTCGGACTCCAGAGTGTTCTTCTCTCGACGCAGAGGCATCCGCCACTCCGTCAGGACCAGAGTGGCGACCACGTAGAGGATGAAGGTTACGGCGATGACCAGGACGAACCGGACGTCGTACTCGGCGAAGAGGATCAAGCAGACCAGGCCGATCTCGACGAAGGTGGGGACGATGTTGAAGAGGAGGTAGTTGATCAGGGTGGAGAGGCTCCGGGTCCCCCGGCCCAGGTCCTGGCTGATGGCGCCGGTCTTGCGGGTGAGGTGGAAGCGAAGGGAGAGGTTGTGGAGGTGGCGGAGCACGTCCACGGAGAGCTCTCGCATCATGGACTGGCGGACCCTGGAGAAGATCGCGGTCTGGAGCTCTCGAAAGAGGGTGCCCCCCAGGCGAAGGGCTCCGTAGAGGAGAAGAAACGAGAGGGGTAAGACCAGCTCGGTGACGAGAGAGGCGTCGAGGCGGTCGACGATCTCCCGCAACACCAGGGGCACGGCGACGGTGGCTCCTTTGGCGGCCAGGAGGCAGGCGATGGCCAGGGCGATCCGATAGCGGTGGCCCCAGAGCGATGGAAAGAGCTTGAGGAGGGACCGCCAGGTGAAGGCTTGATTTTCGGGGGGTAGGGGACGTCGACGCATGATAATGTGGGGGTGCAGTGTCGAAAGAGGCCGCCGAGGAATACCATGAACCGACGAAAGAGACGAACCGTAGTGATAGTGGGGGCTTTGGGGGTGGTGCTCGGGTGGGCCGGGTGCGCCGGCCTGGGGGCGTCGTCGGATCCGGGGCCCACGATGGTAGTGGTGGAGGAGGGAATCATGGAAGGCCCGGCGACCCAGGGGAATTGGGAGGAGGCCCTGTCGCACCGTCATGTGCAGTGCGGGCTGGACGACGTGAACCATGACGATATCGGTGACGCCCTGGACGAGAGAGTGCCTCGGCGGTTCGGGGAGCGACAGAGCGACGGCGACCGGTGTGGCGACGACTTTGAGACCTTGCTCTTTCGGCTCCAGAACTGTGAGCGCGAGGCCCGAGGGCTCCCGCCGCTGGAGTGCGACCTGCGGCTGGTGTGGGCCGGGCGAGCGCATAGCCGGGACATGATCGAGCGGGACTACTTCAGTCACGTCAACCCCGACGGAGAAGATCCCGGGGCCCGCCTGGAGGCGCTGGGGATGGACTTTCGGGGGTTCGGGGAGAACCTGGCGCTGGCGCCGACGATGGCCCACGGGCATACGGGGTGGATGAACTCCCGGGGACATCGGGAGACGATCCTCAAGGATCATTTCACCCACGGCGGGGTCGGGGTGGTGCGGTCCGAGCTGGGATTTTTTATGACGGCCCTCTTCTCGGTGGACTTTCCGTAGAGCGAGCTAGCTAGTCAAACCCGGGGATGACTTCGATGACGAGGTCCCGGGTGAGGCCCTGACCGCCGCCGGCGGCGGGTGCGTGGAGCCGGAGGTAGCATTCGCCGGTGACGTAGGCGGCCACCAGGGCTGTGCGGCGCTCCTCGATGGTGCCGAGCACATCGCAGATGGCCGGGGTGAGGGTCTGGACCTGGGTGGCGATCTGTCCGCCGCAGAGGGGGGCCGGGAGGTTGTCGGGCTCCACCTGGACCTCGTAGAGGCGGTCGGCCCGGAATTGGCCGACCTCCAGGCCCCGTCGACCTTCGGTGTCGAGCGCGAACCCTCGGGCGAAGATCTCCGTGACGTCGCCGGGGGCCAGGACGTGTCCGATGATCTCATCGCCGCCACCGTCGGGAGAGATCGTGAGGGTGCCGAAGGTCTGAAGGCTCATTCGGATCAGGTCCAGGGAGGGCTCGAAGTCAGCCAGGGTCGCGGCGTCTTCGGGGTCTACTGTCAGGGGAAGTTGGCCCGAACCCCGCAGGGGCGTGCCCCCGGCGTCGACCTTTTGGAAGGAGAGGAGGACGTCGTACTCTTCAAGGTACTCCATCAAGTAGGTGCCGGGGCCGCGCTGAGGACAGGCGCTGTGGGGGCTGGTGAGGTTAAGCCCTTCCAGGTATCGAGACAGGCGCAGGTGCGCGACTTCCCGGACCTCGATAGAGAAGGCGTCGGCGAGTCGGTCCTCGGCGTCGAGGTCTTCCTCGGGAGGGGTGAACCCGTCGGCGACGGCGAATCGAAACTGCAGTCGGGCTTCGCCGGGGCTGTGGGAGTCGAGGGTAATTCGCACGGCGGGCACGCCGTTAAGCTCCTCGTGGGTGATCTCCAGGACTTCAGCGACGGAGTCGTCCGAGGAGGTGACTTCCAAGTCCTCCAGGGCGTGGTGATCGGGGAAGCACCCCAGGTCAGCCTCGCAGTGGCGGCCGCCGGTGGCCGGCCCGAGGATCCAGAGCTCAGCGTTCCAGCCAGCCGCCAGGGGACCCTCCAGATCGATGAAGAGATACCCGGCCTCGCTGTTGGCCCGGGGGCCTGAGGACTCCACGCAGGACATCATCATGATCGTCATCATGGCGAGGAGGAGCGTGAAGGTGGCCAGTGGTGCGTGATTCATGATGGCGAGGGACAGGGGGAGACAAAAAAACGACCGGGGAGCGCCCCGGCCGTCTGTGTTGCAGAGTCGAGGGGTTGCTATTCAATGGGTACCACATTTACAGCCTGCAGTCCCTTTGGGCCCTGCTCGACCTCGAACTCCACGCGTTGATCCTCGCGGAGAGTCTTGTACCCCGACATATTGATCGCGCTGAAGTGGCAGAAGACATCCTCGCCATCGGGCTGGCTGATAAACCCGTACCCCTTCTGCTCACTAAACCACTTCACTGAACCGACCAGACGCTGCGACATACCGCTTCTCCTAAGGGCGAAACCTGTGAGGGCTTCACCGACCGCATATCCTCTGGCTATGCGTGCCCGCTTTCCGGGCGATATCATCAACGAACCAAGATGAGACCAGTCCGAGCACGGAACCGAGGGGGGCTCTCCAGAGGCGAAGACCCCTCTCGGTCACACCGAGATGCCGCGAAGCCTGGCACATCTACGTAGGACCATCATAAAAAACGGAAATCGCGGGCGCAAGGGAATGGTGGGTGAACGAATTGAATGTTCGGGGCCAGCGGGGCGTACTCATGTGCACGATTGGTTGCCTATCTCCAGTTCTTCGCGAGGTTCTCATGGTTCGCCGTCTTCACCTCTCCGCCGTCGTGGGTGTCTTTCTGCTGGGATGTGCCGCTCCGAGCTCTCCGCCGGCTACGGCTCCTGCTCCCCCCTCAGATCGGCCGGCAGAACTGCCGACGGCGGTCGAGGCTGACGAAGAGGTAGTCGAGGAAGAAGAGGTCGCCGAGATCCTCTGGCTCGATCCGGTGGAGCCCGAAGAGTATTTCGGGGTCCATCGGTTGGAGCGCCGGGTCGGTGAGGTGGAGTGGGAGGCATTTCAGCCGGAGCGCCGGGTCCTCTGGGATGCTTCACGGTTGAGCCCGGCCCGTCGAGGGGTCAGCGCACAGATCTGTGAGCGCCGCGACGGCTCCTGGAGGCTGGAGGTCATGGGGGCGTATCGAGGCGACGATGGACATGAGTGGGGTGACGTGTTCACCGACGTGTTGGACTATCCCGATCTGACGTTTGTGACCGAGGGGAAGCGCCGCAACTCCTCGCAGACACGAGATGACTGGACCTTTCAGTGCTACCACATTGGCGGGCAGTCGCGGTTCGAAGAGTATCCGATGATCTACGATCTGGAGACCTTCGAGGAGGTCGAGTTGGATCTGGGAGGCCTCACAGGTGAGTTCACCGGTAGCTCCATTGGCGAGACGATCAGTATCAGATCGCCAGAAGAGGGATGGAGCGCTACGGTGAATCGAATCACCGGTGAGGTGACGGAGCGCGAGCCAAGCGCGACCGTGGAGCTGCCCCCTGGATTCGAGGCGCTCGTGGAGGAGATGCACTGTCACCCCACATCGGTGTTCGGTGATCGAGTCGTCACGAGCTGCTTTCGCCCCGGCGATGGTTACCGTCGATTCGTGTGGAACGAGGCGACCCGGGAGGCGCAGTTGCTGACGCGGTACCCGGAGTCCGTTGGGCTGGAGCTGGCCCGCCATCCCTTCACGGCCAACGAAAGCCAGGTGGAGGTCTTCTGGGACCGGGAGAGGGCTCGGTTTGTCCACCTCGGCGATGACGAGATCTTACGATGGGTCGGTCGAGGGGTGCCCCGAGACGGGGAGATCCTCGGGATCTCACCGTATGATGGGACCTGGGAGGCGAGGTGGTACGACCTGAATGACGGCAGCTACGAGGTGTTACGGACCTACGATGATTGCCCGGGAGTTCTGGGCAAAGGGGTCGCCAATATCCAGGAGGGGGCCGAGCGGTTCGTGGTCATCGCCTGCGTGGAGCCCGACACGGGGAACTACCTCTACAGCACCCTGATCTGGTCGGAGGTGCTGGACCGGGAGACCGGGCGGGTCTGGCGAGGAAACTACACGGTGTCGGACGTCACGGCCGACGGTGAGGTGGTGATCACCGACGTCCGCGAGTTCGGAGAGTGGAGCAACTTCGGGCGAGTCTGGAGGCTTGAGTTCGGGACGCCCTGAGTCAGGAGTCGCCGGCGACGAGCTCGTCGACGAGCTCGACGTAGGCTTGCATGGCGTCGTCTTTGCTCATGCCTTTGCGGGCTTCCCAGGCTTCGAACTTGGCGCGGTCGGCGATCTTGAGGCGGCCGGGCTTCTTGCCGGTGACGTCGCCGTCGGTGCCCTGCTTGTAGAGGGCGTAGAGGTTGAGGAGGGTCTGGTTGTCGGGGCGGCTGGAGAGGGTCTTGACGCGATCAGCGGCGGCGTCGAACTCTTCGCGGAGGCTCATGGGGGGCTCGCTTGGTGGGAGTGAGGGAATGTGGGATGGACCACAGGGTACGATGTGGCTACGGTACGCAAGAAGGTGCGTCCAGGGCAAGGGAAGACAGCGATGAAGCGGTCCGTGGAGAAGATGAAGGGGTGGCGAGGGCACGTGCAGACGGTGTGGCCCTTCTTGAAGGAGAGGGTGCAGGGGGTGGAGGGCCCGCCGGCCCGGTGGTGGGAGACGGAGGTGCCCAACGAGTTTGGGGTGCCCGTGGTGCGGGCCGGGATGGCCAGCCCGGGCCGGGATCGGTCGCGGCTGGTGGTGCTTCTGCACGGGATGGGGGGCAGCCCGGAGGCGGGGTACTGCGCGGCGGCGGCCCGGGTATTCGCGGCGATGGGTATCGCCACGTTGCGGTTGTCTTTGCGAGGGGCCGACGGCCGCGGGGGAGACCTGCACCACGCCGGGTTTGTCGACGATCTGGGGCCAATCTTGAGCAGTGATCCCTGGAGCCAGTACGACCATGTGGCGTTGATGGGGTTCTCCCTGGGCGGCCATGTATCCCTGCGAGCGGCAGCGGAGGGGGTGAATGAGCGGATTCGGGCCGTAGTGGCTGTGTCGTCGCCGTTGAACCTGAAGGCCGCCCAGGAGTGGATCGATCGGCCGGCAGGGTGGGTCTACCGAGAGGCGATCCTTGGGACCTTACGGGGGATCTATCCCCGGCTGTACGCCGGGGTGGGGGGGCTGGTGGAGGGGATGCCGCCGGTGTCTCGGGTGCAGCAGGCCCGGACGATTCGGGCCTGGGATGCCCTGACCGTGGTGCCCCGGTTTGGGTTCGCCGACGTGGAGGAGTACTACCGGACCCAGTCAGTGGGTCCTCGTCTGGCGACCCAGAAGGTGCCCAGCCTGGTGGTGGTCAGCCCTGAGGATCCGATGATCCCGGCGGACTCATTACGAGGCCCGCTGGGGAGGGCGTCGAAGGCCGTGGAGGCCTGGTGGGTGGAGGGAGGGGGCCATGTGTATCTGCCGGAGAAGCCCGGTGGCCCGTGGACGGAAAAGATCGCCCACTGGGTGGAAGCTCACCTAACCTGACCTGTCGGTCTGTTACCGCTGGGGAATGGAGCGCAGGAAGCTGGCGTTGGTTTTGGAGTCCTTCAGGCGCTTGATCATCCAGTTCAAGGCGTCCGGGGGGCTCTGGTCCATCAGGTACCGGCGCAGGTGCGGGACGTGCTCTCGCTCGACCTCGTCAAGCATGATCTCTTCCTTCCGGGTGCCGCTGGCGGCGATGTCGATGGCCGGGAAGATGCGTCGCTGGGCGAGCTCTCGATCCAGGACGAGCTCCATGTTACCCGTGCCCTTGAACTCCTGGAAGATCACCTCGTCCATGCGGCTGCCGGTCTCGATCAGGGCGGTGCCGACGATGGTCAGGCTGCCGCCGTCCTCGAGGTTTCGGGCGGCGCCGAAGAGCTGGCGAGGGATGTCGAGGGCCCCTGCGGTGACGCCGCCGGAGAGGGTCTTGCCGCCGTTGCTGCCGTGGGTGACGTTGTAGGCCCGGGCCAGGCGGGTGATGGAGTCCAAGAGGATCAGGACGTCCTTGCCGTCCATCATCATCTGCATGGCTTTGGCGAAGACCTCCTCGGCGATCTTGACGTGGTTGGAGGCCCGGCGGTCCGCCGTGGAGGCGAAGACCTCAAAGGGCATGCTCCGACGGAAGTCGGTGGCCTCTTCGGGCCGCTCGTCGACGAGGAGGGCCATCTGGACGATATCGGGGTGGTTCTGATGAACGGCGTTGCCGATGGCCTTGAGGATCGTGGTCTTCCCCGTCTTGGGAGGGCTGGTGATCAAGCACCGCTGCCCTCGGGAGATGGGGGTGATCATATCGACGACGCGGCCGATGTATTCGTGTCGGTCCGTCTCCAGTCGAATCCGTTCCCGAGGCTGGATGGGGGTGAAATCGGCGAGTCGTTGGGAGAGGTCGTGGATAGTGACCTTCGGCTTGTTGCGACCGCCGCGGTTCTTGCTCCGGCGGCGGCCACGGCTGCGTTTTCTGCTCATAGCACTCGAGAGTGTGTCTGGGATGTTGGGGGTGGGGCCACCTTCACCTCGGGGGAGAAGACTCGAAAGAGCCTTCGGTTCGCGCACCCGGTGGCGGCCAGTTACCTAGAGATCTAAGCACATAACCGAAGAAAATGAAATGAAAAAATCTGCATCCCCGTGTATGACCGGGGCCGCAGAGCGAGTATTGGCGATCCGCCATCGATCCCGAGGAACGAGATGAACCCCGTATCGACCCGTCTGAAGCTCATCGTAGAGTCTGGTCCGTTCAATCATTTCATCATCGCCGTGATCATCTTCGCGGGGATCCTGGTGGGGGTGGAGACCTACCCGGGGGTGATGCGGGAGTACGGGGATCTTCTCCACCTGCTGGACTCGATCGTGCTGTGGATCTTCGTGGCCGAGGTGGTGATGAAGATGGGTGCCGAGGGGCGGCGGCCCTGGCGGTACTTTTACGACAACTGGAATGTGTTCGACTTCATCATCGTGGCGATCTGTTTCGTGCCGGCGGGCGGACAGTATGCGCTGGTGTTGCGGATGGCCCGGCTCTTCCGAGTGCTCCGGCTGGTGCGGTTCATTCCCCGGCTGCAGATCCTGGTGACGGCGCTGTTGAAGAGCCTGCCGTCGATGGTCTACGTGAGCATGCTCTTGAGTCTGCTCTTCTATATGTACGCCGTGGCCGGGACGTTTCTCTTCGCCCAGAACGATCCGGTGCATTTTGGGACCCTGCACCAGTCGATGCTCTCCCTGTTCCGGATCGTGACCCTCGAGGATTGGACGGACATCATGTACACGGCGATCCACGGGTGCGACGTGTATGGGTTTGGGTTCAAGGAACACCTGTGTACGGCGCCGCAGGCCTTTCCGGTGATCGGGCCGTTGTACTTCGTGTCCTTCGTGCTGATCGGGACCATGATCGTGCTGAACCTGTTCATCGGGGTGATCATGAGTGGGATGGATGAAGCCACCGCCGAGGCCCATCGGGATCTGGTGCTGGAGAAGCTGCAGGGGCCGCAGAACCTGCGTCGGGAGCTGCAGCAGCTCGACGAGTCGTTGAAGGCCGTGCAGGAGCATCTGGACCGGGTGCGGGAGTGGGCCGAGGAGCACCCCATGACGGCCGGTGGGGCAGCCACCGACGGGGTGGTTGGCGAGTCGGAGCCCCGGGATGGGCCGGAGGGGTGACTTTCGGTGGGGGGCGTCTAGGTTCTTGATATCGCGAAAGACTTGGGGGGTGGCGTGGTCGCCGGGACGGGCAAGAGATGTGACGGCCCGGCGGGGACGCCTCTGTGTGACGATGGGGGAGCCATGTCTGGGATGTTCCGAGTGGCGTTGGCGGTGGTGATGGTGGCGGGGTGGACCTTCGGGGCGATGGAGGCAGCTGCCGAGAACTCCCGGGGATGGGTGGAGGTGAAGGGGGGCGTGGAGGCCACGGGGAGCCGGGACGAGATGGGCTCGCCGCGGGTGTATCGGGGGATGGGGGTGCCCCTGGTGGTGGCCGGGGCCCTTTCTCGGGGCCCGTGGCAGTGGGGACTGGAGGCCGGGGGGTTCGGCACCGGATTCAACGGCGGCCCCCTGCAGGCCCGAGGGGGCGGCGAGGACCACGGGGTGGCCGAGCAGATCTTCGTGGATGGTTCGTTGTGGGGCACGCGGCGAGTGTGGCAGGGGCGGCGCTTGGGCGTCGACGCCGGGGCTCGGCTCAGCCACTGGACCTTCTTTCGAAGCTACAGCTATCACAGCTCCCAGATCGGGGCGGTGGAGACCTGGGAGTCGCCGACCACCATCGACGGGTTGGGTCGAGTGAGGGTCAGCCCGATCAGCCGCGTTCATCTGCAGGCAGAGCTGTCCGTGCCCCTGATGGGGCGAGTGCTGCGGCCCAATTACGCGGTGCGGGGGGATGAGCGGATGGCGCTGGTGGAGCGACGGACCCGGGTCTTGAGCTCGGGGCGATGGGCGACGTGGCCGACGTTGCAGATGGTGCAGGCCCGAGGGGCGGTCCACCTGGAGACCGTCGGGCCGCTGATGGTGGTGGCGGAGTGGCGAGTGGGGGGGCTGGCGCTGAACGGGGAGGTGCCGACTCGGGCGACCGCCCAGCGACTGGTGGTAGGGGTTCGACTCTCATTATAGGAGGGGAGATGCACAGGCAGACGATGATCTTATGGGTGTGGCTCTTGATCCCGGGGTGCGGGGCCTTTCTGGGGCCCGATCCCGAGGCCGATCCGGAGACCCTCTTTGAGCTCTTCTGGGAGTCTTACGACCGGTACTACGCCCACTTCGAGCTGAAAGGGGTAGACTGGGAGGAGCTCTATGAGGAGGTGCGACCACGGGTGGGGCCGGGGACCACCGAGGAGGAGCTCTTCGAGGTGTTTCGGTACATGATCGGTCACCTGGAGGACGGCCACGTGCACCTGGTCGCCGGCGACCGGCGGGCCTTCAGCGACGCCCACCTTCGAGGGACGCGGCGCAACTTCCATCCCGCCGTGGTGGACGAGTACCTGGGAGAGAGCCGGAATGAGGTGGGGCGGGGGCAAATCGTGTACGGGAGCGTCGGGGAGGACATCGGGTACATCCGGCTGGCCACGCTCAGCGGGGGCTACGGCTCCGGGGATGACGCCGGGGGATGGATCGAGGAGATCGACCTGGCGATTCGAGATCTCTCCCATAAGCGGGGGATCGTTCTGGATCTCCGGAGCAACGGCGGGGGGCGAGCTCATAACACGAGGTACGTGGCGGCCCGGTTCGTGGGGGAGGCCCGGCCGTTTCTGGTGACCCGGAGCCGCAACGGGCCCGGCCACGGGGACTTCTCGGAGCCCCGCACCTGGCAGGTGGAGCCCGCCGACACGGTGCGGTATCTGGGGCCTCTGGTGGTGATCACCAACCGCCACACCTTCAGCGCCGCCGAGTGGCTGACCCTGGCGCTGCGGGAGTACGACCACGTGACTCACCTGGGGACCCACACCGGCGGGGGGTTGGCGATGTTCTTGCCCCGGGAGCTGCCCAACGGGTGGACGTACACGATCTCCGTGCAGGACACCCGATGCGTCCGGGGGCGGTCCTATGAGCGGGTCGGGGTGGCTCCCCATCGGTACGTGGAGAACGGGCCCGACGATGAAGAGTTGGGTCGGGACACGATCCTCGATCAGGCCATGGACGTGCTCCGGCGAAAGTGACGAGGAGTGACTACTCGCCGCGGAAGGAGACCCCGAAGCCCAGAGCCCAGCCGTGGGCGCTGTTGCGGGCGTAGGGGGTCAGGTAGCCGTCGACCTCCAGGGCCAAGAGATCCGTCACGGGCCAGAAGACCGAGGGGCCCACGGTGAGGTACCCCTCGCTGACGGCGTCGTCTGTGAAGGGCATCACCCCCGAGGTGGTCAGGGCGACGATGAAGGTGTCGGCCACGTTGTAGCCCACCTGGGCCAGGGTCAGGAGGCCGTCGGAGAACTCGGGGACCACCCGGTTCCCGACGGTGAGGCTGGTGCGGTGCTGGTAGCCCAGGTCGACGTAAAAGTAGAGGGGGATCGAGGTGAGGCCGCCACCGGCGGAGAGCCAGAGGGCGAAGTCGAACTGGCCATCTCCCCGGGCCGGGGTCTGAGGCGTTGCGGGCTCCCCGTAGAGGGGGACCCGGGCCTCCAGACGCAGCGAGGTGGGGAAGGGGAGCTCCAGTGGAGAGTGCTGGACCGACACGAGGGCGTCACCGGGCCCGAAGTCGGACTCGCTCAGGGGGCCCACGGACACTCGTGAGTACATCAGGGGGACATAAGCCTGCAGGTGCAGTCGCCGCCAGACCCCGACCTCTCCATACACATACGACGTGGAGCTGACGTAGTCTCGCCCTGAGAGGAGGACGCCCCCGGCGGTTCGAAACTCCGTGGCTCGGTAAAAGCTCTGGCCGACCTTCACGTAGTATTCGCCGGTGCTCTTGGTCCAGGGACCGGCGTCGGCGTCGGCCGGGAGGACCGTGAGGGCGAGGAGGGATGTAAAGAAAGCCAATCGGGTTAGTAGGGATTTCATGATCGGTAGCTCTCATGGGGTGGAACGGAGCAGACCTTTTGTTTCTACCTGGGTTTCACAGGGAGTTCAACCGGGGAGATCGACGGGGTGTAATTGGTTTCTGTCGGTAGGAATGTCACCATTCCGCAGCGGGCCTTGGCCCGCGAGG
Organism: Myxococcales bacterium; assembly: GCA_007120035.1. GTDB lineage: Bacteria > Myxococcota_A > Bradymonadia > Bradymonadales > Bradymonadaceae > SKON01. Next base: position 49,684 of record SKON01000154.1, on the reverse strand, counting down.
ACGTTCGGGCCGCTGTTTCAGGCCCGACTCGCCGAGCCTCGTGGCCTAGGCCCGAGGAGAGGTGCCAGAATCGTCTCCTGGGGTCGTTGGTGGACGAACCGCCGAGGAGGACCGGTTTGTGTAACGGAGATAGAGGGCGGCGCGGAACCTCCCCTCGGGCCAAGGCCACAAGGCTCGGTGAGTCGGGCTACGCCCGAGGGTCCTCGCGGGCCAAGGCCCGCTGCGGGCTGCCAACCGATCGGCGTGGATCACACTCAACGACGGGGGTTCTGAAACGTCGTTAGAGGTCGCAGAGGACCAAGTCGAGGAGCTCGTCAGCCCGGTCGTATTGTTGATCCTCGGGGGCGTCGGGGAGTCCGTCGAGGATGGCCAGGAGCTGCTGGCGGGTGTCGTCGACGGTCTCGTCGCCGCGGTCGTCGGCGTCGGGTCCCTCCATGGCGCAGACGAAGGTGGCTCGGCCGCATGCGTCGAAGTCCTCGCAGAAGTCGTTTCGGCCGACAGTGGCGAGGTTTTCGTGGCCGTAGTAGGCGTCGCCGCCGATCATGACGAGCTCGATATCCCAGGCCCGGCTCTCCAATACCGCGTAGTAGGGGTCCTCGGCGTCGCGACCGAAGATGGTGATGTCGGCGATCATCCCGGGCTCGAGGCGGCCAATGAACTCGTCGAGGCCGACGACGATGGCGCCTTCCCAGGTGGCCATGTCCCAGATGCGGCGGGCCGTCAGGAGCTCGATGTCGTTGTCGCGACCGTATTGGTAGGCGACGCGCATCTCGGCGAGCATGTCGGCGGCGCCGGAAACGGTCCAGTCCGGTCCGAGGCCGGTGAGGATCTCGGACTGAAGGATCGCTTCGATGGGGGCGGTCTGTCCGTAGAGGGCCAGGTTGCTCGAAGGGGACCAGACGATCATGGAGTGGGTCAGGAAGATCTCCTCGAGCTGAACGTGGGTCAAGGCGATGGAGTGGATCAGGATCGCCGTGCCCCAATCCAGGAGGGAGATCCCCTGGTGGCGGTTCGGCCGGTGGTCTCGGCCGGCGAAAGACTCGAACTCGTGCTCGATGTGATTGCCCGTGTGCCCCTCGGCCATGTGGATGGCGAGTCGGGTGGTGGGGTTGGTCTCAGCCTCGAAGCTCTGAATGTAGTTTTGAGCCTGGTCGTCGGTGATATCCCGTGGCGAGGCGATGGTGGTGCGCATGTGGTTGTGCTGCAGGTGATGGTAGGCGTTGTCGGCGTTGCGGACCATTCCCCGGATACAGCGCTGCATCTGGGATTGTCCCTGGATGGTGGTCGTACCGTGGAGCAAGGAGCGGAGCTCTCCCCATTTGGCGGCCGGGCAGAAGTGGGTCCCGGTGCTGCGGTTGTCGGCGAAGGGAGCGACGTGGGCCCGGTAGTGGTAGTTGTCCATCCACTCGTAGCGATTGCCGAAGTAGCCCTCGGGGCTGGGAATCCAGGGAGGGAGGAAGTTATAGGTGACGTGGTTGTGGGCATCGATGAGCCCGGGGGAGATCACGCCGTCGGTCTCGATGATGGTGAGCTCCAGATCCTGGGCGTCGTCGGAGCAGTCCGTGGCCACGCAGGTGATGAGGTCACCGATGACCAGGATTTCGCCGGGATCGAGGATCTGATCTTGTTGAAGTACGATCCCCCGCAATAAGAAGCCTTCGTCTCCGGTCTCGATCAGGCGAGGGCCGTCGGTGGGGTCGGAGATCTCCGGGTCGAGCACGGCGTCGGGCTCGCCGGGGTCGTCCGTATCGGGGTCATCTGCGTCGTGCCCGGCGTCGGAGCCCGGGATCTCGGGGGTCGGGTCGGGGCGACCTTCGGGTGGCGAGTAGCTACAGCCGGCCAGCAAGAAGACCAAGAGAGCCGCCAGGGACGCGCGGTGAAGGGCGAGATATAGGCGGTCATGAATCATGGCAGGGGTCTCATTCAGGGACTGCGATGATAGCGACTTCTCGAGGCGAAAGAAACGGCGAGGCAGAGAGGATCGCGTCAACAGGCCATTGAGCGGCGGTTCAGACCGTGGCATGGTGTGGTGAGGTCTGAGAAGTTACAAGCAACAGCCAGGCAAAATTGAGGTGCTCATGAACGCGCGGTCGCGGCGGCGCAGGTCGGAGGGGACGAAGGTATTTGCCGGGCGGTATGCGTACGTAAAGCCCCTGGGCCGAGGGGCCGGTGGCTCGGTGTATCTGGCCGAAGATCTATGGGAAGACCGGCGCCAGGTGGCGTTGAAGGTGCTCTCCGCCGAGGCCTATGAGACGGTGCAGGGGAAGATGCTTCGCCGGGAGTTTGAGATCCTCTCCAAGCTCGACCATCCCAACCTGGTGAGGGTCTACGACTACGGGATGCTCCCCGACGGGGGTGTTTTCTTGGCCGAGGAGTACATCGACGGGTTCAGCCTCCAGGACGCCCGGGCGCTTTTGGAGCCAGCGGCGCTGACGGACCTGACTATTCAGGTGCTCCAGGGACTGGCGTATCTGCACGGGATGGGAATGATCCACCGGGACATCAAGCCGGCGAACTTGATGCTCCTGTGGCTCGATGACGCGTCGGCCCGGCCGATGAGCAAGCTGGTGGACTTTGGGCTCTCCAGCATGGACCCCAAGCGAGACACCCTCCGGGGAGGGACCCGGTCGTATATGGCGCCCGAGGTGATCCGGGGAGCGCGTGGCGAGCGGCGAAGCGACCTCTACAGTCTGGGGGTGACGCTCTACTACGCGCTCTGTGGAGTGCTGCCCTTCGGGCCACGGACCAAGGAGGATCCACCGACGTCGGAGGAGACCTTTCGCCCGCCGGAGCCCCATCGGCTCAACGATGAGGTCCCCCTGGAGTTGAGCCGATTTACCATGGCACTGCTGAGACAGGTCCCGGATCTGGACTACGCCGACGCCGGGGAAGCGCTGCAGGCGCTGGCCGGAGACTCGGCGTTTTTTGAGGACGCCGGCAAGGGGGCGATGGCCAACTCCCTGGACGTGGCGGCGTCGCCGGTGATCCGGGGATACTTCGAGCGCGGTATTCTGGCTCGTCGTATCGAGGAAGACGACCTCCTTCTGGAGTGGCTCTCGGTCAATGCCGGGCGAGCCCAGGGGCAGCTCTACCTGATCACGGGACCCGAGGGGGTGGGCAAGACCCGGCTGCTCCAAGACGTGCAGTCCTCGGCGAAGCTCAGTGGCCATCTGGTGCTCCCCGTCGCGGTGCCCCGACAGCCCCGGCCCTTCGGGTTGATCCTGGGGATGTTGACCCAGGTGATGGAGCTCGCGCGAAGCCACGACGTGCTCTCCGTCGAGAAGTACGAGACGGCACGTCAGGTGCGGCGGCTGTTGACGGACCTGGAGGTCGTCACCCCCGGGGAGAACGTGCTGCCCGGAGTGGAGCAGGCCTGGATCCGGTCGGCCATCGAAGAGGCCGTGGCCAGTCTGGGCAAGCAGAAGGTGATCTTCTTTATCGATGAGCTGCAGCGGGCCGATGAGCCGTCGATCGAGATGCTGGTCGAGTGGTTTCGAGCGACGAAGTCCAAAGACCGTCCGGATGTGGTGGCCACCGCCGAGCCCGGAGATGTGCGGGCGCTCCTATGTGGTGGCGAGGGGGTCCAGGAGATGCCGATCAAGGGGGTGACCCTGACGGATGTGTCGGGGTTCTTTCTGGATCGGCTGGGGCTTCGAGGGCTCAGCCAGGACTGGTTGAACGACGTGGCCCGGGCGGCCCGGGGCCGGCCGTCGTACATCGAGGAGATCTGTCGGTGGTTGATCGACACCGGGATGCTCCGGCGGGCGACGGCGGAGCGGTGGTCCGGCAGGGTGGAGGAGATCCAGGCGGCGGGAGTGCCGGGATCGACCCGAGAGTCGATGCGGCGACGCCTGACCTCGGTGGGGGCCGGGGGCCGGGAGGCGCTGGAGTTGCTCTCGTTGATCGGGCGGCCCATCGCCTGGAGAGACGCTCGTTCGCTCCTTCGCCGTGGGGGGAGCTCTACGGAGGAGGCGGAGCGCACCCTGAAGCTGATCGAGTGGCGCCACCTGGTGCGCACAGAGCTGACGACGGAGGGGAGGTTCTTGGAGGTCCTCGATCGAGAGCTGGGGCAGGCGATCGTGGACATGACCAGCCCGGAGTGGCGGCGGGCTTTGCATCGCCGGATCGGGGAGCTCCTGGCGAAGCGCTGGCAGGTGGGGCGGGGAGACGCGCTGGAGGCGGCTCATCATCTGCAACAGGGGGGCCGGAGCGGAAAGGCATGGCCCTTCTTTGAGCTCGCCGGCGACCTGGCTATGGAGGAGGGGGAGTTTGTGGACGCCATCGCGCACTACCAGGGGGCCCTGGCCGGGGTGGAGGGGGAGGTCGGCGAGGCGCTCTTGCATGTGAAGCTCGGGCGAGCCTATGCGGGGCGTGTGGAACTCCCAGAGGCACGCACCTGTTTTGAGAGAGCCCGGGGGCTGGTGTCGGGGCTCTCCAAGTGGGTGCAGTGGGTCCTGGACGGAGAGGTGGGGGCCCTGGACCTGGCCGAGGGGAAGACTGGAGCCTGTCGCGACCGATGTGAAGGGGACCCGGTACTCTTGGGTCGATGCCTGATGGCGGAAGGGGACCTGATGGCGGCCCGAGAGGTGCTCCTGGACTTCTTGGCGGCTCGCCCGGTGGTTCGAGCGCCCAGCTGGGATGCTCTGGGGCTGGGGGTGTTGGCCCGGGTGGAGACCCTCTTGGGAGAACCCCAGGAAGCGCTGAAGTATCATGAGCAGGCTCTGGAGATCGCCGAGCAACGGTGCCCGGCGATGGTGTTGGGAATGATCCTGGGGTGGTATGGCGCCGACTTGAGGCGAATGGGGAGCCCCGTGGAGGCCATGGATCGGTTGCGGGAAGCCGTGCAGTTGTTGACCGTGAACGTCGACCCCGACGAGCTCATCGAGGCCCTCTTTCAGTTGTCCTGGACGTTGACCGACCTGGGCAGCTCAACGACGGCCCGCCGCCGGGCGGTGGAGGCGTTCTGCCTGGCGCAGAAGCTGGGTCATGAGTTGGACGAACACCGGGTGGCGCTGCTCCTGGGGAGCCTGGTGATGCGGAAACGAGAGGTGCGGCGAGGGGCCACAGAGCAGATGATGGTGGTCGTCGACGCCCTGGAGCGAGGGGAAGGGTTCGTGGCGGAGCGGGCCGAGGTGCTGATGGCCCTCGGCGATGTGATGGTGACACTACAGATTCCCCAGGGAGCGAAGCTCCTCCAGCGAGGCCGAGAGTGGGCCTATCGGGTGGGCGCGAAGGGGCTGCTCCCGCCGGTTCAAGAGGCGACGTGAGCGACGAGCGGGACAAGTCAAAGGGGCTACGCCTCGACGGGGTGACGCTGGACTTTCAGGCTCCCGATGAGGAGCTCCACCGAGCGGTCGCGGACCGGCTCGGGGTGTCAACGGCTGCGATCCAGGACCTGGAGGTGGTGCGGACGAGCCTGGACGCCCGCGGTCGGCCCCGAAAGGTGTACCACGTAGACGCCTGGGTGGATCCGTCGTCTCTGAAGTCGTCGTTGCCCGGCAACGTGCGCCCCCGACCGGAGCCGGCTGCCCCTCCTGGCCGGTTCGACGTGAAGAGCGACGAGCGAGTCGTGGTGATCGGCGCTGGCCCGGCGGGCCTCTTCTGCGCTCATCGGTTGGCCGAGAGCGGGGTGAAGACGACCCTCTTGGATCGCGGTCAGCCCGTCGAGATTCGGGGCCGCGATGTGTCGGGGCTGATGCATCGAGGAGAGCTGAAAGAGGATAGCAATATCTGTTTTGGCGAGGGGGGAGCCGGGACCTGGTCCGACGGGAAGCTCTACACACGGGTCAAGGATCCCCGGGGTCGCCACGTGCTGGAGACGATCGTGGCCCTCGGGGGACCGGAGGACATCCTGGTGAGGGGGAAGCCCCACCTGGGGACGGACCGGCTGGTGCGGCTGTGCAAGGCGTTCCGGGCTCGATTGACGGACCGGGGGTGCGAGGTGCGGTTCGGTGCGTTCGTGGAGAGCATCGAGGTCGAGGAGGTCCACGGCGACCGGATGGTCAAAGGGGTGCGGCTGCGGGATGGGGAGGTCCTGGACGCCGATCGGGTGATCCTGGCCGTGGGGCACTCGGCCCGGGAGATGTACAGGCACCTGGTGGGCATCGACGTGGCCATGGAGCAGAAGCCCTTCGCCGTGGGGTTCCGGGTGGAGCATCGGCAGGCGTTGATCAACGAGATCCAGTACGGGAAGTACGCCGAGGCGCCGGAGCTGGGGTCTGCGGACTATCGCCTGGCGGCGAACTTCGGCGACGGGGACGACCACCGGGGGGTCTACAGCTTCTGTATGTGCCCCGGGGGGCAGGTGGTGCCCTCCCATACGCTGCCGGAGGGGATCTGCGTCAACGGGATGAGTCATGCCAGCCGTCGCGGCCACTTCGCCAACGCCGCCCTGGTGGTCACTGTATCGCCCAGGGACTTCGCCCCCTTCGCGGAGCGACCGGAGGCCGAGGGGGGAGTACTGGCCGGGATGGTTTTGCAGCATGAGGCCGAGAGGGAGGCGTATCGGCTGGGGGGCGGCGGGTTTATCGCTCCCGCCCAGCGGGTCACGGACTTCTTGGCCGATCGGCCCTCCACGGAGGTGCGACGAACGACGTATAAACCCGGGATCGGGCCGGCAGACCTGAGCTCGATCTACTCCGGGGTGGTGATCGAGGCGCTGCGGCAAGGCTTGAAGGAGTTTGAGGGGAAGATGGAGGGGTTTGTGACCGACGACGCGCTCCTGATCGGGGCCGAGACTCGGACCAGCGCGCCCGTGAGGGTGCTGCGAGATCCCGACCGGTACCAGTCGCCATCGGTGGGCGGGCTCTACCCCTGCGGGGAGGGGGCCGGGTATGGTGGGGGGATCGTGAGCGCCGCGATCGATGGGCTTCGGATCGCGGAGCAGATACTGGAGGAGATGGAAGGATGAGACCTTCGTGGGTGTGGTTCATGTGTGTGGCGCTGGTGATCTTCCCCCTGTCGGTGGAGGCCTCGGAGGACGCGTTGCCGGAGGCCGGAAAGTGGGGGCTCGGGGTGAGCCTGGGGGCGCCGACGAGCGTGACCGGGAAGTACTACCTCAGCGACACCCTGGCCGTGGACGCTCACTTGGGTGGGTTCCCGTTCTTCGCGGCCGGGTTTCACGGGACCCTCTTTGTGGCGGCCGATCTGATCTTGGACTGGGCGGAGCTGGCGGAGACAGAAGACTTCCGGATCAGCCTGTACGGGGGGGCCGGGGCCATGGGGCTCTTCAACGTGGGGGAGACCCGGGTGTACGACGACGACTTCGAGGCCCTGGTCCCGTTCTATCGACGGGGGGTGGGGGTGCGGTTTCCTGGAGGGGTGTCGGGGCAGTTGAAGATCGCGCCCGTGGAGTTCTTTGTGGAGATCAGCCCGTCGCTGGCGGTGCTCTTTCGACCCCGGGGAATCCGGAATCCGGCGTTCCTGCAGGTACAATTGCTACACATTGCGCTCGGAGCCCGCTATTATTTCTGACGAAACGTTTCATGGACCGGCCCGGGAGGGCTCGTGACGAGCACAAGACCAGCGACAGTGTGGGTGATCGATGCCCGGCAGGGGATCCTCGATGCGGCGGTGACGGCGCTGAGAGGGCGGGGGCTCGGTGAGGTGGTCAGCTTCGCCGACGCTCGGCGAGCGATCCTCCACGCCCGGCGGGAGATCCCGGACCTGTTGGTGTTGGGGCTCTCGGAGAACACCGTGGCACCTGAGGAGCTGCTGGTGTTGCGGAAGCAGTTTCAGGCCTCTGCGGGGATCCCCGTGGTGCTGCTCTATGGCCCCGAGAGCGTGGAGACCGTGGAGGAGCTCCTGCCGGAGATCGTGGACGCCGTGGAGATCGAGCGGATCCACGAGGATCTGGCCCGGAGGGTGAGGTGGGCGCTGGGGCGACCGAATCGATCCGGTAGCGGCCCGCTGCCCTTGGATTCCCCCGACGGGGTGTCGGCCCTGGAGACCCTGGAGTTCTTGTCCCGGGTGATCGAGGCCAGCCCCAATGCCATCGTCGCCGCCCGGAGATCCGGGGAGATCGTGCTCTTCAACCCGTCGGCGGTGAAGGTGCTGGGGTGGTCTCAGGAGCAGGCTCTGGGGATGCACGTGGGCAAGCTCTATCCGCCGGGAGGGGCGGAGCGGATCATGCGGTTGATACGCGGCGACGATCACGGTGGGCCGGGGCGAATCGCGAGCCTCCGGGAGGTGGTGGTGAGCACCACCGGGGAGCTGATTCCCGTGGAGATCTCGGCGGCGCTGGTCCATCAGGGAGAGGAGGAGATCGCCACGGTGGGGATCTTCACGGACCTGCGGGAGCAGGTGGCGATCGAGGAGCGCCTCCAGGAGGCCGTGGAGAATCTGGAGCAGAGTCAGCGGCAGGCCGTGGTCGTGGAGGTGGCCGGTGCGGCGGCTCATCAGCTCAACCAGCCCCTGACGAGCTTGCTGGGATACGCGGAGTTTCTTCGACGTCAGGTGGACGAGGAAGACGAGATGTATCGGGTGGCGGGAAAGATCTATGACGACGCCAAGAGGATCTCCGAGATCGTTCGAAAAATCGGCCGGATCACGAAGTATCGCACCCGGGACTACGCTGGCGGCCGTCAGATCGTAGATCTTGATGAGGCCAGTTCCGCGGAGGAGGTGGAGGTGACGAAGACGACTGAACTGGATCGATTCGAGCGCGGGGAGGCGGAATGATGGGAACGCTCGCGGGTTCGTCCATCGATTTTGCACAGGTGCTGGACGCCGTGCCCCAGCCCATCGCCCTGTGTGATGCCGAGGGTCACGTGGTCTTCTTGAACCACGACGCCCGGGAGTTCTTGGGCGTGGAGGGAGATGGAGAAGGGGTGAAGTTCTTATTGCACCGGCGGGATACGTTCTCCCATGTTCGATTGGAGAACCGGGGGCCCTTCCGAGAGTACTACATGGCGAACGTGGCTATCGTGGGGGCGGCAATCAAGGAGGCGTCGATGAGCGTGTCGCCCCTGGGTCAGGACCACTTTCGGGTGGTGCTGGAAGAGGCGCTGGGGCGGAAGGTGTCGCCGATCCTCGATGAGATCGACGCCCTGGTGGCGATCTGCGACAGCCACCGGCGAGTCCAATTGGCGAACGCGGCGTTGAGCCGCCTCGTAGAGGATCTCGACGGAGGAGACTCCCCCGACCTTCTGACGTTCTTCGACAGCGAGGCTCGTCCTAAGATACGGGTCGCCGCCTCCGAGGCGTTGGCCGGAGGGTCTCCGGAGGAGATCACCGCCGGGACCACTCTGGGGCTGCCGCCAGGTCTGGAGAAGGTCCGGGTGCGGATCCGTCCACTGCAGCGGGATTCGACGGGCCCGTCGGGAGATCGGGGGGTCGTGATGGTGGCCCAGCCGGCCCGGGCGTCCTTCTCGGAACTCGAACGGCGGCAGAAGCGGGCAGAGAAGTTGATGAGCCTCGGGGAACTCGCCACAGGGGTGGCCCACGAGTTGAAGAATCCCCTGACGAGCATCCTGAACTACGCCCAGTATTTGTCGCGGAAGTACAACGGACAGTTCATGGACCCGCAGGACGGAGACCGGCTGCAGCGGATCATCGACGGGGTCGAGCGGATCGATCGATTCGTCCGGGATCTCCTGAAGTTGGCCGGTGCTGAGGGCCTGGCGTTGGAGGAGGTCGAGCTCCACGAGGCCTTGAACGGGGCGGCCACGCTATGCCGGCAGGTCCTGAGGGACCGGGAGGTCTCGGTGGCGTGGGAGTTGGCCGCCGAAGACCTGCGGGTGGTGGGAAATGAGGGGGCGCTCCATCAGGTGTTCATGAACCTCTTCTTGAACGCCGCTCGAGCGATGCCCGCGGAGGGCGGGACCATCACGGTGGCGACGCGACGGGGAGAGTCGAAAGTTGTGGTGGAGGTGGTCGATGACGGTCGGGGCATGACCGAGGACGTGCTGGAGCGGATCTTCGAGCCTTTCTACTCGACCCGTTCCGAGGGCGGCGGGGCCGGTCTGGGTCTGGTGCTGGTGCGGCGAATCGTGGAGCAGCACGGCGGCCAGATCGAGGTGGAATCCGTCCCCGGCAACGGGAGCACCTTCCGAATCACTCTTCCAGCATGATCTCGAAGTGAAAGACGCTCTCCATCTCGGCGTCGGAGGTGCGGAGGAACCCGGAGGCGTTGCGGACGACGGCCTCCAGCGTGAGCCATTGGTCGCGGGGGAAGTCGACGAGGTCGGCGGCCTCCAGGCGGAGCGGTTGGCCCGTGACGGGAAGAGGCTCTCCGTTGAGGGTCCAGTGGATCTCGTATCGTTCGAACCGGGAGCGCATGGTGGGGTGGATCTCGGCGATGTCTGAGGCGACCCGGAGGGCCACCACGTTCTCGTCCAAGGGGAGGGGGTCGACGAAGGAGTAGAGGCGGCGGACCAACTGCTCGGAGCAGACAGCGCAGAAGTCATCCAGGGAGGAGTTCATCTTGCACCGGTGGGCGGGGCGGACCAGGTCGTCGCAGTTGTAGGCCCCCAGGTAGGCGCCGACGGGATGGTCCGACGCGTTCTGAGGAGGCGTGGGGACGGGGGTGGAGTCGTCGAACCAGTCGCTCCACTTCACGTCGCCGTCTTCGATCTGGGCGATGTTGGCCGGCAAGGGGATGGTGGGCTCGTTGTAGTAGCAGGAGTCACCGGGGACGTTGTATTCGTCGCCCAGGAGGCCCAGGGTGTGGCCGAGTTCGTGGACGGCGACGTGGGGGAAGTGAATCCGGGCGTCGAAGCTGGTGACCAGAGCGACGTAGAGTCCGGCGAACCCGGACCGCTTGGCGGAGTTGGAGATCAGGAGGATCTCATCGTAGTTGGCCAGGGCCCCGGCTTCGAACATTCGGGAGAGCTGCAGGGGCATGGCGACCCGGTCGCTGACATCGCCCAGGGGCATGTTGAACTGGTCCATGATGGCGGGGATCACAAAGACCGTCTCGTACACGGTGTCTCGAAAGCCCTGCTCACAGCCCGCAGGGGCGCCACTATGGTTGCAGTCGTAGCCGGCCCCGGACTCTTCGCTGGGCGTCCAGACGGCCTTGATGTTCATCAGGTCGGAGTGCTCCCGGAGCGGCGACGTGGTGATGATATGTTCCATCACGGCCTGGGCGTCGGCCTCAAACCGGAGGCGCTCCGAGGCGGTGTAGCCGTCGCCGAGGATGGCGATGGTCAGGCGGTCGTCGTCGGGCCCGGTGCGGGCCAGGTCCGTGACCTCTGCCTCGATGGTCGGGGGCTGTGCCTGAGCGAGGAGGGAGTCGATAGAGAAGGAGCCGAGCTCGATCCAGGTCCCGTCGGGTTCTCGGAGTTCCAGGTGGTAGGTCTGACCACCGGGCAGGGCGATGGGTACCCGGACAGCGAATTGGATCAGCTCGGGGTATTGGCTGACGACCAACTGGTAGACCTGTTCGGAGGTGAAGCTGACGTCGCCCTGGCCGTCGAGGACCACCTGGAGAAACTCCAGGAGCTGAAAGAGGCTGTTGACCCGCTGGGCCCAGATCACCTCCCCGGCGGCGTTCCGGACCGTGGCCCGGGTGATCCAATGGGGGTCGCCATCAGTGGTCTCCTTGACGAAGACCTCGGAGTCGAGGACCTGGGCGACCTCCACGGATCGAGCTCCCCCCTGGGTCCAGATGCCGTCGAGGATCACGATTCGGGCCTCCCGGGGGCTCGTGATCGGCAACCGGACCACGTCCCCGGCGGCACCGCCGAGGAGGTCGTCGGAGTCGGGGATCCGCAGTTGGAGGGCCCCGGCGATCTCGGCCTCCTCGGTCTCGCAGGCTGGAAGGAGCAGGAGGGCGGTCAAGAGAAAGCAGATCGCCACCAGGGGCGTAGAGTGATGAGGTCGCATCGGTCAGTGGTTCTCGGGATGTCGGGGATTGCAATTCGCCGTCGGACGCTCTCTAATCTAGCGAAGCAAGACAGGGAGTACAATATGGCGAGGTGGTAGGAGCGATGATCAACCTGTGGACCACATGGCTGCTCTTGATTGGCCTGGCGGTCGCCTTCATCGCCCTGATGGCGTCTGTGTGGTGGCTGTGGCGACGGCGCCGGCGAGGGGTGTCGCGAGCGGAGCTCTCCGAGGAGCTGGCGGCCGCCGTGGAGCGGCTGCAGCTGTCGTCGGTGTGGCAGACCGGGCTCTTCGAGGCCGACGTCCATGGGTTCAAAGGGGAGGTCCAGGGTTTTGTGGTGGACGGGGAGCTCTGGGAGCGAGGCGGTGACGCCGTGTTTCGGCTGACCCTTCGGTTCCCCCGGCCCCTGCGGCAGGGCGTGAAGGTACAGACCCGGCGTCGGAACTGGTTGGAGGCGCTGTGGCCTGCAGAGACCTTGGAGGTGGGCGACGCCGACTTCGACGAGAAGTTCTATCTCTATGGGGAGCCGGACAGCGAAGAGCGGATCAAGGAGTTCTTCGACTTCTCCCTGCGGCACCGTCTCTTGGACCTGGTGCGGCGGGTGGAGAAGCTGGAGATGGGGGATCGGTCCCTGCACCTGATGTCCCGAGAAGGGAAGTCCGTGCAGGACGTGGAGCGGTTGGTGCGGGACGCGCTGCGGACGGCCCTGGAGTTGTACAACCGCGCAGTGGAGACCGGCCCGGCCCGCACGGCGACCCATACGCAGTACGAGCTGGTCGCCATTGATGCCCTGGGGCGAACGACGGGGGGATTTCCTCAGGGGACGGATCCCGAGGAGGGGTCGTTGGAGGCGCTGCGGGCGTCGGAGCCCACGGAGAAGCTTCCGTCGGGGTCCGATGTGGACTCTGTGGGCTCGTCGGGCTCGTCGGACTCTTCAGGCTCATCCGGAGAGTCGAGCTGAGGGGCGGTGAGCACCTCGACCAGGGCCGGGCGTAGGATCCGATCGCCGTCGCGGTACCCCCGGCGGTGGAGGGCGCCGATGGAGGTGGTGGTGACCTGCGGCTCCTCGCGTCGGGCGATAGCTTGATGAAAGGCGGGGTCGAATGCGTCGCCGGACTCGGGGGCGATGGCTTCCACGCCGTGGCGGCTCAGGGCTCGCTCCAGGTCGTCCACGGCGGCCTTTAGACCCTGCTGGAATTCGTCGAGGCCCGCGTCGGCCGCTTGTTTTTGCGCCAGGTGTAGGCTGTCCAGTGCCGGGAGGAGGTCCTGAGCCAAAGGGTGGTGGGCGTGGCGAAGGCGATCCTCGCTCTCCCGGCGAAGGCGGTCGAGGCTGCGGTGGTACTCTTGTTGAGACTCCTGCAGGGAGCTCCGCTGGGAGGCTTGGATCTCCTGAAGGCGTCGCTGATGGGTGCGGCGAAGGGCGACGATGGCCCCCACTGCGAGGGCGGCGAAGAATGCTGCCGCGATCCAGCCCATGTTGAGTCTCCAAGAGCGAAGAGCAAGCTTGTGATGGATTCCACAGTTCAGTACGGTCGGCCCGACCGGTGAGAATCACAGTTCTCCCGCGACCGGCAGGGTTCCGTCAACCCAACAGTCAATCCACACAAGGAGCGAAGTAGTATGCGAGCAGCGAGGAAGATGATACCAGCAGCGCTGGTTTGCGTGTTGATGGTGGCAGGGGCGTGTGGGGAGGAGGCCGACGTCGATGAAGAGTATCGGCCCGCCGGATCCCGTGCGTTGATCCCCGACGATCTTCTGGAGCAATTGGAGGACGCTGGAGCTGTGGTGTACCTCGGCGATCAGCAACCGTCGATCGCCGGGACCTACCTGTTCAATGATTACGAAGTGGTGTTCACCGACAGCGACACTTGGCCGGCCACGACCAACTGGTGCCACGATTTGATCACCTACACGGCCGGTGACGACCCGGAGACCTATGTGAGCGCGTCGACGTCTCCGAACTGCGACAGCTCCAGCGCAGGACAGATGAGCTACATTTCGGGGGCTGATGGCTGCTTCACGCTCTACAGTGAGACCACCTTCGAGTTCGAGGGCTGCACTGGAGCGGCGGTGGGAGTCTTTTCTGCCTGTGTGGCGAACAACGGGGACTTCGAAGATCCTCTCTTTGCAGACATCGTGACCCTTCGAGAGGGGGAGAGTTGCGCAGGGTTGGCATCGGAAGGACGAATTCTCGGGGAGGGGGAGATCGGCATCGTTCGTCAGGCCGACCGGGTAGCCGAAAAGGTAGAGTAGGCCTGTGGCCCCCGGAATCTGAGCGAAGTCGTTGACAGGTTCCGGGGGCCGTGGTAGTTCCCCTTGCCTCATCGGCGGCGTAGCCAAGTGGTAAGGCAGGGGCCTGCAAAGCCCTGATCACCGGTTCGAATCCGGTCGCCGCCTCTCCCCGCAGGACGAATTCCTCCCACAGGTCTCCTGCGGGGTTTTTTGTTTTCTCTCAAGCCCTTCTCGGGGTATGGTCTCCGACGATGAGCGGACGAGACGACGGGCACGAGGTGAGAGGAGGTTAGGAATGGAACCCGGTCGAAAGGTGCTGATCCTCGACGACAATATCCTGGACGTGATGGAGGTCGAGAAGTACCTGGAGCAGGGGGGGTACGGGGTGGTTCATCTGGCGTCGCCTAACGGGGCGCTCTCGAAGATCGAGTTCGAGAAGCCGGAGATCTTGCTCCTGGACATCGAGATGAAACGGCTTAACGTCGACGATCTCCTGTCCACGCTTCGGGAGTCTCCCGATTACGACGAGCTGGTGGTGGTGGCGTTCAGCGATATGGACGCCGATGACCTGCAGCAGTTCTGCATCGACAACGAGATTAACGGGTATTTCTGCAAGTCCATGGACATCCAGCAGATCGCGGACTTCCTGGACCGATTCTACGACATCTAATCGACGACATCGAAGACCGGAGCGGCCGAGGAGGCCCTCCAAAGGTGGGAGCCATGACGCACGACGAGAAGGAGAAAGACCGAGGTGAGGGGTCCACAGATCGTCTGGTGTGGATTCTGGTGGATCACTCTTCCCGAGAGGCAGCCCTGGTACCAGTGGCTCGGGAGCTCGAGGAGGAGGGGGTCGAGGTAGAGCTGGTGACGATCTCGGAGGTGCTGGGGAGCGTGGCCCGAGAAGCACTGGCGGGCGGTGCGGAGCGGATCTTACGAGGTCTCCGGGTGGCCACCCGGGGGCGAGCAGGCGATGAGGACCTGATCGGAGCGTTTCGGCGGCGGCAGCCCGATGTGCTGGTGGTGACCGAGCCTCGGTTCGTGAGGTCCCTGGGGGTGTTGGAGAACCTCACCGGGGTAGCGAGCCTGCAGGTGGGGATCGCCTCGGATCTCAGGCTCGATGAGGGGTGGGCAAACGGACAGTTGGACGTGCTGATCGTGGCCGACGAGCAGGCCCGAGAGGCCGCCCTTCGGCAGGGAATGAGCGATGAGCAGGTGCTCCTGGGGGGCCCGGCGGTGCGGCCGGCGTTCCAGGGCGAGCTGGATCGGGAGAAGTACCGAGACGAGATGGGGCTCGCCGAGGATCTGGTGGTCCTGGTGCGGGCCGACGGCATCGAGCCCCAGACGCTGGAGAAGTTGGTCTTCCAATGCACGCTGGCGGATAAGAAGGCCCGGTTTGTGTTCCACTACGATGGCGACGGATCGACGTCGTCGACGTTGCGTCGGGCCGCCGACCAATACGGGTTGCCGGCGGCGATGTTCGGTCGGGTCCCCGATCTGGAGCGGTACGTCGCAGCCGCCGACGCCGTGGTGGCGGCCGACAGTGACCCCTACCTGGCGGAGCTCTTACAGGTGGGCACGCCCCAGCTCTTCGTGCCCTCCGGGCGGGTGTCCCGGGGCAATGGAGAGGTGCTCGCGGGCCGTGGGCTGGCGGAGAACCTCGACGATCTGGGGCAGCTCGGCACCCGTTTGGATCGGTTCCTCGCCGACGAGTCACTGGCGGAGTTCCGGGAAGAGCTGAAGAATTGGGATGGCGCCGGGCGTCACGATGCTCTGGTGAACTCATTGGGAGACGTGGTGCGCCGGGCCGAAGAGTATCGCGAGGCCGCCCGCGCGGCGGCGCCCGTGGAGCGCACCGAGGAAGAGAAGACAGAAGAGGGACCGGAGCTGAAAGGTCCCTTTGAGACGATCGGGCGGTCTCGTCCGGCCCCCTCCGAGTCCTCTCGGTCCGACGGGGAGCGGGCTCCGGCGCCACGGGAGAGAGACTTTCGCGGGATCTCCCGAGCCGAGGCCAAGGAGCAGCTCGCCGAGTTGATCCTGAAGGAGCGGGAGCAGGAACGAGAGCTGCGAGAGATCGAGAAGCAGCAGGAGCGATGGCGAGGTCGGCTCCAGTTAGCTCGGGAATGGAAGGAGGAGGACCTGGCGGAAGAGGCCGAGGGGATCCTCCGAGGCTATCTGGAGGAGGCCGGACCCATCGAGGAGTCCCTGCAGGAGATCCGGATCCAGAAGGAGAAGCTGAAGTCCGCAGCCCGCGGGGAGAGCGATGGTCGGGGGCCGGCTCGCCACGACGACGGCGGCGGGTCGGACCGGGGCGGGCGGCTGGAGGAGCGGTTCCAAAAGATGGAGGTCGATCGAGACCTGAAGGGGCTGCGAGACCGGATGAAGCGCGAACTCGGTGAATGACTTCTGAGTCGTGGGAGCGTCCCGGGCGGTCGGAGCGGTCGGAGGCCACTCGGATCATCCTGTCTACGATCGTAGCGGTGGTGATCGGGGCGGTCTTTCTGTGGCTCGCCGCCCGTTCGGTATCCCTGGAAGACATGGGGAGCTACCTGGCGGTGGCCGACTGGCGCCGGATCGGCTTGGTATCATTGGTGTTCATGGGGCTCTATGGGATCTGCCACGGCGCCCGGGTGGTGCGGTGGTACTACCTGGTCCGGCCCCTCGGAGAAGTGAAGTCCGGGGACGTTCACCGGGTGTGCACTGTGGGGTTTCTGGCGGTAGTGATCCTGCCGTTGCGGTTGGGTGAGCTCGTGCGACCACTGCTCCTGGCTCGGACGACGGGGGTCTCGGGATCGGGAGCGCTGGGGACGGTCGTGGTGGAGAGGGTGATCGACGGTCTGATCGTCACGGGGGTGCTCTTCTTGGCGCTCTGGAGCTACCAGGGCGACGGATCCGTGGAGGCCGCGCGAGCGCTGGGGACGGTGGCGGCGATGATCTTCGTGCCGGCCCTCTTCTTCGCCCTGGTGGGGTATTACCAGCGAGAGATGGCCCGGGTCGTGCTCTTCTCGACGGCCGGGAGGGTGGTTCCGAAAGTAGCGGAGAAGGTCTGGGAGCTCCTGGATCAGTTTTATGACGGGGTGGCGGGCCTTGCCCGGCGGCGAGATCTGATGCCCTTTGCGGCGTTGACCGGGCTGTACTGGGGGATGAACTGGGTGGCCATGTGGGTGCTGGCGAGGTTTGCCTTTGGGCTGGAGGTGGGGTTCTTCGAGATGATCACCGTGCTGGTGGTGCTCGTGGTGGGGCTGATGGTGCCGGCGGGGCCGGCGATGGCGGGGAACTTCGAGTATTTCACCGTGCAGGGGTTGGGGCTCTATGTGCCGCTGGAGGACTCCCTGGTGTCGGGGCAGGCCGGGGCCTTCGCCGGAGCCCTGCACGTGTTGCAGCTCGCCGTGATCGTGTTGCCCGGAGCCTGGCTTCTGGTGCGGGATCGGCGGATGAGGTTCGGTGGCAAGTCGTTGAAAGAGGCTCGGGAGTTGGGAGAGGCGAAGAATTGACATCTCGTAACAGGGGGCGATACATTCGGGAATCTCCGGAGAGGCAATCCCGTTATTTGCCGATGGGATAGGTCACTTGGATGAGGGACTGGCAGCGTTGGTGAGGTAGACCATGCATGGCCTGACAGAACGACAGCGAGACATCCTCTTTGGGGTCGTGGAGTTGTACAACGACACCGGAGAAGCCGTGGGGAGCTCGGCGGTAGCCGGGCAGCCGTCGATCGAGGTGAGCTCGGCGACGGTGCGGTCTGTGATGGCCGAGCTGGAGGAGCTGGGGCTGTTGGCCCAGCCCCACACGTCGGCAGGCCGTCTGCCCACGGCGGCGGGGATGAGGATCTACGTCAATCACCTCCTCGACGGGCGAGTCAGGTCCGGGAAAGAGGAGTGGGCCGAAGCGCTGGGCGGGTTCGAAGAGCCCGACGTAGACGCCCTGGTGCGTTCGGCGGGGAGTCTGGTGAGCCGGTTGACCAGCCTGACGAGCATCATCTCTAGCCCCCGGGTCAGCCAGATCAAGCTGCGAGAGCTGCAACTGACCTGGCTTTCCCCCCGGAGGGTCCTGGTGGTGGTGATCACCGAGGATGGTCGGGTCTTCCACCGGTCGGTGCGGTTGATGGAGGACTTGAACCCCGATGACCTGGTGCGGATGCAGAACTACCTCTCTGAGCTGGTGGTGGGGCATAGCCTTCGGGAGGTGCGGCGGCGAGTGCGAGCGCAGCTGGCGGCCGCGGAGACCCAGTATCGCCATCAGATCCGACGAGCCCTGGAGATCGGCCAGGAAGCCCTGGAAGAGGCGGCACGGGCGGAGCTCTTCGTGGAAGGGGTCTCGCAGCTGCTGGAGTTCGCCGAGTTTTCGCGGAATATCGAGCGAGTGCGAGGGCTCTTGCGAAGGCTCGAGGACCGGGAGCGGGTGCTGCAGGTCCTGGACGGGATCTGCCAGACCAAGGACGTACAGACCCTGATCGGGCCTGAAATGGGCAGCGACTGGGGTAGTGATTTGAGCCTGATCGCCTGCGCCTACTTGCAGGACGGTCGGCAGGCCGGATTGGTGGGGGTGTTGGGCCCGATTCGAATGGACTACGCCCGCGTCATTCCCCTAGTCGAGCACGCAGCCCGTGTGCTATCGAGAGAGCTCGAAGAGCTCGCCTGAGAAGCCTCGGGACGACCGACCTGAGGCCCCCTGATTGATATCCTGCAGAACACTCCCAGGACGCTTTCTAAGGAGCGAACGTTGACGGAACACGAGCGAGAGATGGAGCGAGACGAAGAGCCGCTCTTGGATGACGGTGAAGCTGATGCCGAAGAGCCTGAAGCCGAGGAGCCCGAAGCCGAGGAGCCCGAAGCCGAGGCGGTGGAGTCTCAAGAGGAGGAGGTCGTCGACGACCTCTTTTTGAGCCCCGATGAGGACGATGAGGATCTGGAGGTCCTGGGGTTCGACGAACCTCTCGAGGAAGATGAGCTCTTGG
This sequence comes from Myxococcales bacterium, assembly GCA_007120035.1. Classification (GTDB taxonomy): domain Bacteria; phylum Myxococcota_A; class Bradymonadia; order Bradymonadales; family Bradymonadaceae; genus SKON01. Next base: position 30,668 of record SKON01000154.1, on the reverse strand, counting down.
CCGGTGAAGCGACCGTGGTAGATGCCAGGTTAGGGGAGGCCGAGGAGCTCCGCCAAGAGCTTCAGGAGCGGCACGAGGAAGTGTCGGAGCTGAAGGGGCAGGTGGAGACCTTGACCCGGGAAAAGGGGGAGATCAACGACCGACTGCTGCGAGCGGCGGCGGATCTGGAGAACTACCGGCGGCGAACGGAACGGGAGAAAGAGGAGCTGAAGAAGTTTGGCATCGACAAGGTGGTCTCCGAGCTCTTGCCGGCCGTGGACAACATGGAGAGGGCCCTTCAGCACGCCACCGGTCAGGCGGAAGACTCGTCGTTCGTGGAGGGAGTCGAGATGGTCTACCGGCAGATCCTCAACGCCCTGAAGAAGCACGGCGTCGAGGGGTTTGAGTCCCGGGGAGATCTCTTTGATCCCACGCGGCATGAGGCGATCCAGCAAGTGGAGAGTACCACGGAGGCGACGGGGACCATCGTGGAGCAGTACCAAAAAGGATACTTCCTCCACGATCGATTGTTGCGCCCGGCGCTGGTCGCGGTTGCAAAACGGGTGGAAGGGCCCGACAATGAGGATTCGTCTCCCGGGCCGGAGCAACAAGATTCGTCGGAGGACCCCGGGATGGAGGTCGCTGACGGAGAAGATGTCGAGTCGACGCCTTCGGAGCCCTCTGTGGATGAGGTCTCGGAGGCCGACGACGAGGTGGCCGAGGAGTCGGAGAACGACGATAAGCAAGACTGATCCCGCGACTCAGAAGAGACAGGCAACATGGGACATACGATCGGAATAGACCTGGGGACGACGAATAGCTGTGTGTGCGTGATCCTCGATGGCGAGCGGGTGGTGATCCCGAACGCCGAAGGGGGACGGACCACGCCGTCGGTGGTGGCCTTTACCGAAGACGGGCAGCGTCTGGTGGGGCAGGTGGCCAAGCGGCAGGCCCAGACCAACGCCGAGAACACAGTGTACGCCGTGAAGCGGTTGATCGGGCGCCGGTATGACGCCCCCGATGTCTTCCAGGCCAAGCGGACCTCGGCGTATCAGATCGTCGAGGGGCCCAACGGCGATGCCTGGGTACGGGTGCAGGGCAAGGATTTGTCTCCGGCGGAGGTCTCGGCGCTGATCCTCAAGGAGATGAAGAAGATCGCCGAGGACCATCTCGGGGAGGAGGTCACCGACGCGATCGTCACGGTGCCCGCGTACTTTAACGACTCTCAGCGGCAGGCGACGAAGGACGCCGGTCGGATCGCCGGGCTGATGGTCCAGCGGATCGTCAACGAGCCCACGGCGGCGGCCCTGGCCTATGGGCTGAAGGGCAGCACGGCGGTCGTGGAGAAGCGGGTCGCCGTCTACGACCTCGGGGGTGGCACCTTCGATATCTCGATCTTGGAGCTCACCGACGGGGTCTTCAGCGTGTTGTCCACCTCGGGTGACACCTATCTCGGTGGGGAGGACTTCGACAACGCGATCATCGACTGGCTCTGCGATGAGTTTGAGGACGCCCATGACGTGGACCTCCGGGAGTTTCCGATGGCTCTACAGCGTCTCAAAGAGGAGGCGGAGCGGGCGAAGTGCGAGCTGTCAAGCACGGATCGTGTGGACATTAGCCTGCCCTTCATCCACACCGGCCCCGACGGTCCCCTCCACTTGGAGGTGACCCTGACCCGACCGATGCTGGAGGACCTGGTAGTCCACCTCGTGGAGCGGTCCCTCGATCCCTGTCGGCAGGCGCTGAAGGACGCCCACCTGCGGCGATCCAACGTGGACGTGGTGCTCCTGGTCGGGGGGATGACCCGGATGCCATTGGTGCGGCAGAAGGTCAGCGAGTTCTTCGGTCAGGAGGTGGATACCTCGGTGAACCCCGACGAGGTGGTGGCCATGGGGGCGGCCGTGCAGGGGGGGATCGTTCGTGGCGAGCTCACCGATGTGCTCCTCTTGGACGTGACGCCCCTGACGCTGGGGGTCCGGACCGCCGGCGGGATGTTCACCCCCCTGATCGATCGAAACACCACGATTCCCTGCGCCGCCAGCGAGGTCTTCAGTACGTCCGTGGACAACCAGAGCATGGTCCAGATCCACGTGCTCCAGGGGGAGCGAACGATGGCCAAGGACAATAAGAGCCTGGCCGTGTTCGAGCTCACCGGGATCCCTCCGGCGCCTCGCGGGGTGCCGAAGATCGAGGTTCACTTCCAGATCGACGAGAACGGGATCGTCAGCGTCACCGCGAGAGATCTGGGGACCGGTCGAGAGCAGTCCGTGAATATCGTCGCCGACGGAGGTCTGTCGGAAGATGAGATCCAGCGGATCGTGGAAGAAGCGGCGGCCATGGAGGAGGACGACAAGGTCACCCGAGAGCTGGTCGAGATGCGAAACCAGGCCGAGGGGCTGCTCTTCTCGACGACTCGGAGTCTCCAGGAGTTCGGGTACATCCTGGCCGACGAGGAGCGAGAGGAGCTGGAGCGAGACCTGGAGACGATCCGGGAGCTCGTGTCGGACGCCACCTTCGAAGAGCTGGAGACGATCATGGCCACCTTACAAGACGGGGCCTATCGGTTGGCGGAGGCGATGTACGCTTCGATGGATGATTCGGCCTCCGAGGCGCCCGTTGAGGAATAGGCGGGCCCCTGACCCGAGCTCTGGATGAGCGTCGATCTATACAAGCTCCTGGGGGTCTCACCGTCGGCCACACCGGCGGAGCTGAAGGATGCATATCGTCGCCTGGCGATGAAGTATCACCCCGATCAGAACCCGGGCGACGAGACCGCCGAGGAGCGGTTTAAAGAGATCGCCCACGCCTACGAGATCTTAAGCGACCCCGGTCGCCGTAGGGCGTACGACCGCCTGCACCGGGAGGGGCGCACCGGGGGCCCAAGCTTCGAGAGCTTTGGTGAACTCTTCGAGGTCCTCAACCAGGTCATTTCCGCCGGCCTGGCGGGGACCGGGCGGACTCGCCGGCGAGCCGGGGATCTTCGGGTCACCGTCAGGCTCACCCTGGAAGAGGTGATGACCGGGGTGCGGCGGGATGTGACGGTCCCGCGCCGCCGCGCCTGTATTCGATGCGACGGTACCGGGGCCGAGCCCGGTACGGAGCTGCGGACCTGCGAGAAATGCGATGGACAGGGGCGGCGAAAGGTCCAGCAGGGGTTTTTTTCGCTGTTGCGGGATTGCGATCGGTGTGAGGGGCGAGGAAAGGTGGCGATCACCCCATGCTCCCGGTGTGATGGTTCGGGAGGGATCGACGGGACGGAGATCCTCCCCGTGGACGTCCCGGCGGGGGTGCGGGATGGGGAGGTGTTGCGGTGGTCCGGCAAAGGGGTGGCCTCCAAGGTCAAAAGGGAACCCTCGGGGGATCTCCTGGTGGAGATCGACGTCGCTGACCACCGAATCTTCCAGCGGGAAGAACAGGATCTCCATATGACGTTACCCATAAGCTTCACCCAGGCCTCGTTGGGCGCCAAGGTGGAGGTGCCGACCCTGACGGGGTCGGTATTCATGCGGGTACCCCCGGGGACCCAGTCCAACCGGGTGTTGCGCCTCCGCGGCAAGGGGCTCCCTGGGATCGGCGGTCGGCCCGGCGGAGACCAATATGTACGCCTGAAGGTGACGAGCCCTGATGAGCTGAAAAAACACCAGGAGAAACTCCGTGGAGAGTCCCAGGACGAGAGCGGTCGGCGCGATAAGATCTGGAGAAAGGTCCGAGATTTCTTTCGGTAGCACCTTTAGAGTCCTTCAAGTGATGCTTTTGGGTTTGGTCCTGGCGGCTCTTCCGGGAGTGTCCTATGTCCACGCCGAGGAAGAGGAAACGGCGGTGATCGTGCTCCTGGTCCCCGACGGGGAGCTGGAGCGGCTGGGGGAGCAGCTGGCGGAAGTAGCGAGGTTTGCCGGCCGGGAGGTGGGGGTGAGAGTGGAGGCGACCGGGACGGACGGCCGGCCCGGGTTGATGCGAGAGCTCTCGGAGCGCTCTGAAGTAGCGGCGGTGATCAACGTCGGGTCGGCGTCACCGTCGACGGCCCGGGAAGCCGAGGCCCAGGGGTTGCCGCTGGTGGTCTACGGGTCCAGCGAGGTGGAGGGGTTGGGGCCGAGGGTGTTTCGGGCTCGCCTGAGCGCCGACGAGCAGGCCGAGCGGGTTCGTAGCTTCCTGGAGGAGAAGATGGGGATGACCTCTCTCGGGCTGGTGGCGCCGCGGACCTCCTTCGGGGATCGAGTGACCCGGGCCTTCGCGTCGGAGGGGCTGGAGGCGGTGGGGCGGTACGACGAGGGGACCACGGATTTCCTGCCCGCCCTGGAGGTGTTGGTGGGGACCCGGGTGTACGTGGGGCGAGGGCGGAGCGTGGCCGGGCGACGAGCCGATCGGCACGGGACGATTCGTCTGGGGAGGCCGGGGGTGGTGGAGTTTGAGGCCCTGATCATCGCCGACTCCGACCAGGTGGTGGCTCGGCTGTTGCCGTTCTTGCCCCGGGTGGGGATTCAGACCGGAGCCGGGGGAGAGGGTACGGGGGTGCAGCTCGTCGGGCTCTCGGGGTGGCGGGGCGATGGGCTGGCCCGGGCAGGCGATCACGCCGTGGGGGCGATCTTCTTCGACACCTACGGAGGGACCAGCGAAGGAGGACCCGCCGAGGAGTTCGCCCATCGGTTCGAGGACGAGTTCGGACGGGAGGCGACCACCGCGGAGGCCGAGATCTACGATCTGGTGGGGATGATCGGCAGCGGGTTGCGAGCCCGGCAGGAGGGGGAGAGCTTCGCCGACGCCGCTCTGGTGCGGCTTCAGCAGCCCCGTGCCTATCCGGGGGTGACCGGATCGTGGAGCTTTCAGGAAGGTGGGGAACCGGCGCGATATCTGCGGCCCTTTCGGGTGATCGATGGAGGGCGGTGGGTGCCCCACGGGAGTGTCCCGTGAGGAGAGCGGTGGTGCATGGCGGGCTCTTTGCGGCGGCTGTGGTGACGACGGCGGCGGCGGGGCTGATCGCCGCCGGGGCCGATCCCTTCGGGCCTTCGGAGTGGACGGCGAGCGCTGTGGGGCAGGCCGCGATGTACGCTGTGGCGCTGATCGGGATCGTCGGGTTCCATGAGGCCGGACACTATTTCGCTGCTCGCAGGCGTGGCGTGGAGGTGAGCCTGCCCTATTTCCTGCCCGGGGTGGGGCCGATCCCCGGGATGGGGGTGATCCCCTTCTTTGGGACCTTCGGGGCGGTGATCAAGATGGCCCTACAGAAGGTCCGGTCCACGGATCTCCTGGCCGTGGCCGGGTGGGGACCCGTGGCGGGGTTTTTGGCGACTCTGCCGGTGGTGTTCATCGGGGTGGCGCTCTCGGAGCCCATGAGGTTACCCGAGGACGCCGAGCTGCTGCTCCTGGGTGATCCGCTCTTGATCCAGGCGGCGACGGCGCTCTTTCACCCCGGGATGGAGGAGGGGTGGGAGCTGATGCTCCATCCCCTGGGGTTGGCCGGGTGGGTGGGATGCCTGTTGACGGCCCTGAACCTGCTGCCCATCGGCCAGTTGGACGGGGGGCACCTGGTGTATGGGGTGGCCGGGGAGTCCAGCGACAAGGTGGTCCTGGTCGCATTCGGCGTGCTGGTGCTGTTGGGGCTTCTCTTTTTTACGGGGTGGCTCTTGCTGGCGGCGCTGATCTTCTGGATGGGGGTGAAGCACCCGCCGATGTTGTCCGACGAGCCGGCTCGGGGGCGACGAGCGTGGATGGCGTGGGTCTGCGGGGGGATCTTCATTTTGACCTTCACGCCGGCGCCGGTGATGATGGACGCCCTGCCGCAATGGCTCGGGATCTGGTGAGAGGACCATGGAGATTCGGTGTAGTAAATGTGGCCATCTGGGGGAGGCGGCGGAAGTCCGGCCATTGCCGTCGGGGGTGGGGCTGGTCTGCGAAGCCTGTGGGCATGTGAACGAGTTGGCTCTGGGGGGAGGTCCGGCCGAGGAGGCGGAGCCCGAGGAGGCGAAGCCCGAGTCCGCGAAGCCCGAGCCCGAGGTCACCCCCCAGGCCAAACCGGCAGCGAGGACGGAGCGATCGCCGCTGATGGAACGGCTGATCCCGGAGCCCGGCGAGGGGCTCCGGTGCCGAAAGTGCGCCACCCTGGTGGAGGCCGATACGGTCTATTGCCCTCGATGCGGTCTGGACCTCGACGAGGGGAGTCGGCTCGGTCCCGGAGAAGCCCCGTGGGAGCAGCCGCCAGAGGGGAAGGAGGCGGCCTTTGACCAGGCCCGGTTGTTGTGGGGGGCCGCCTCGGAGCGACGGGAGCCGAGGGCGATCGCGGACTTCGTGGACTTCGCGCTGGAGGAGGGGCTCTTGGACTATGGGCTGCGGGAGCTGCAGCACTACCTGGTAGAGAATCCCGGCGACGACGCAGCGCTGGAGGGGTTGGAGCGACTGGCCAGGCGCCTGCAGACCACGGTGGACCTGGCTCGGAGCCGGGCCGAGGCCCAGGCGGATTCGTTTAACGAAGACGTAAAACGGTTTCGTGCGCGGCTCTTGATCGGGGCGTTGGCGTTCTGGGTCGTGATTTTACTTTTGTTATCCCTGACGTTCTGGGATAGATTCTAGTTCTCGTCTGGATCACGCGGTCTTGGACCGTTTAGCACCGAAGCGGCACCTTTAGGCACCATCGATGACAACCGAATTCGATCTGATCGACAGGATTGCGGGACTCTTTTCCTCTCCCGAAGGAGTCGCCGTAGGGATCGGAGATGACTGTGCAGTGCTCGACCCGGGCCGATTCGATCTGGTGACCATGGACACCCTGGTGGAAGGGGTTCATTTTCGGAGAGATTGGAGCACCGCCGAGGACGTGGGGTGGAAGGCGATGGCGGCCAACCTGAGCGATATCGCTGCCATGGGGGGAGGGCCGGGGGCGTTCTTCCTGTCTCTGGCGCTGCCTGGGCCGCCGGACGTGGCGTGGGTAGACGGGTTATTGAAGGGGATGAGGGAGGCCGCCGAGAGCCTGGTGCCCGAGAGCTTCGAGGTCTCTGCCGGAGGGGGAGATATCACGGAGACCTCCGGTCCCCTGGTGGTGACCCTGACGCTTCTGGGAGAAGCGTCGCCGGCGGGGCCGGTGTTGAGGCGAGGCGCGGTGCCGGGAGACCGGATCGTGGTGTTGGGGGCGACAGGGCATGCCGAGGCCGGGCTGGCGGTCTTGAGCGCCGGTGACGCCGTGAATCGGGGGGAGTTTTCAGCGATGTTGGAGGCCTATCGACGGCCGCGGCCGAACGTGAGGGCCGGGGGACTGTTGGGCCTCTACGGGCTGCCGTCGTCGATGATCGACGTCAGCGACGGGCTGATTCAAGACTTGGGCCATCTGCTGAAGGCCAGCCAGGTGGGAGCCCGGGTGGAGAGTTTTCATTTGCCCATTCACCCTGAAATGGCGAGATTGGAAGAGTTGAACCAAGGATCGGCGTTGTCGTGGGCGCTCACAGGTGGCGAAGACTATCGGCTGCTCTTGACGGTGCCCCCGGCGCGGATGCCGAAGCTCTGGGATATGGCTCACCAGTACAGCTGGGAGGTCATCGATCTCGGAGAGGTTCGCTCTCCCGACGAGGGGTTGCAGGTCTTTGGCCTGGATGGAGAGCCCCTGGAGATGGAATCACAAGGGTACACGCATTTTGAGGCGTCATGAGTGAGGCAGCGGACCATCCAGCCGTTCGATCCCACCGCCAGGTGGTGGAGCGGCTGTGGACCGTGCCGGTACTGGATCTCTGCGCTGACGAGCTCCCGGCCCCCGATGGGAGCACCGTGTTGTCGGCGGAGTCTCGCACGGGGGCGGTGCTCTTGCGGTGGCTGAAGGTGCTGCCGTCGGGGACCCGGGTGATGGCGTTGGACTCGTCGGGGCCGATGCTCGACGAGGCCCGGGAGCGGATCGACGAGTCGGAGCACCGTCGGATCTTCTTCGTGAAGCAGCGGATCAACGCGCTCTCCTATGCTGACGGGGTGTTTGACGGGGTGGTGTGTCTGCACGGGATGGTGTCCCGGCGGCAGGCCCGGGAAGGGATGTCGGAGCTCTGGCGAGTGGTGGCACCCGGGGGTCGGCTGGTGGCCTGCTTCCCGTTGGCAGGGAGCTTCCCGGAGTTCTACGACATGATGGAAGAGGCGTTACGGGCCCTGGGGCTGACAAACGCCCTGGGGCGAATGTCGGACTTGAAGTCCAACCTGTTGGAGGAGAACGCCGTGGCTCGCCTCTTGGATGGGGCTCCGGCGGAGGTGACCTACAACGAGCTGACCTGGGAGGTAGCCTTCGGCAGCGGTCGAGAGTTCTTGTACTCCCCGCTGGTGCAGGAGACCTTCTTCCCCCATTGGGTGGGGGCGATTCGGGCGTCGGATCGAGAGAAGGTGCTGCGATACATCGGTGATGCCATCGACACCTACTGGCGAGATCGGACGCTGGATACGAGCCTGCAGGCTGCGCTGGTTGTCGCCGACAAGACCTAAAACAAGGTGGAGGCCATGACCCTTCGTGAGGAGTTGGTGGAGAAGTCCCGCCGCCTCGAAGAGATGCTGGACCGGGTTCCCGAGCCGATGGCACGGGAGCTTCGGGCGCGGATCGCCGAGCTGCGGGAGCTGCTCTTGGAGCAACGGCCCCCGAGGTTCGTCCTGGTGGGACGCCGGGGGGCCGGTAAGTCGTCGCTGATCAACGCGATCTTCGGGCGACCCGTCGCCGAGGTGGGCCACGAGAAGGCCACCACGGCGCGGGGCACCTGGTGGTCCTACCAGGGGGAGCTGGGGACCCTGGAGATGCTCGATACCCGGGGGATGCAGGAGGGTAGCGCTCCCGAAGGGGCGGAGGCCGCCGATCATCTGGCCAGCACGACGTTTGCGCTGCAGGAGAAGGCCCCCGACGCGGTGCTCTTCTTGATCAAGGCCAAGGAGGTGGACGCCGCGGTGGACGCCGACCTCGATGGGCTCGTCGAGGTGTGCGAGAAGATCCGGAAGCTGCACTCCTACCGGGTGCCCGTGGTGGCTGTGGTCACCCACTGCGACGAGGTGGAGCCGAAGAACGTCGACCTCCACGTCCCCGACGAGGAGGAGCCCGAGGACCTGGAGGAGAAGCGGGCGCGGATCCGGCGGATCGAGGCGGATCTCTCGGCGAAGATCCGAGCTCGGGACGAGCTGCGAGACCAGTTCGTGCGGGCCCACGGGGTGTCGGTGTATCAGTCCTGGCGTCGAGACAATTCGCGGCGAGCTGATGAGCGGTGGCGGGTAGAGGAGTTACTGGATTTTTTACTCGATGAGCTGCCCGAGCAGGCCCGGGTGGAGTTCGTGCGGCTCTCGCAAGTCAAAGCATTACAGCACCGGTTGGCCACCCGGTTGACGAATATCATCGCCACCCTCTGCGCCGGGATCGCGGCCACGCCGATCCCGGTGGCGGACATCGCGCCGATCACGAGCCTGCAGACGAGTCTGATCTCCGGGATCGGGTACATCGCCGGTCGGAAGCTGGAGGTGAAGACCGCTGCGGAATTCATGGCCGCCCTGGGGGCAAACCTGGGCGCGGCGGTAGCCCTGCGGGAGGTGGCGCGCGCCTTGGCGAAGGTCCTTGCGCCGGGGCTCGGTGTGGCGCTGTCGGCGGGGGTGGCCTTTGCCGGGACCAAGGCCATCGGGGAGGCGGCGGCGGCCTACTTCATCGACGGGGTGACCGTGGAGGACGCCCGAGAGGTGTTTCGAAAGGCCCGAAAGCGCCTGCGCAAAGAGGAGATCGAGATCGACGAGGGGAAGGGGCTGGCCTACCCCTTTGATGAGGATCACGATGAGGATCAGAAGGTGTAACGCAGGCCCGTGGAGGTGCCGAAGTTGGTGGTGGAGATCGAGAGGCTTTCGTCGATGTCCTCTCGAGGAATGTCGACGGACTCCCGGCCCCAGAGGCCGTTGAACTTCAGGCCGAACCGGAGCTGGAGCCCGTTGGAGAGCCGGTAATTGATCCCCATCCCGGTGGTCAGGAGGAATCCCCGGGTGCTGGTCTGCTCGTCTTCCAGGGTTTCACCGAGGACCGGGATGTCCCGGGAAGACCGCCCGAAGAACATGCCCGCGCCGGCCTGGCCGTAGATCGCCAGCCGGGGAGTGGCGGGGATGGTGTACCGAACCAGAGGTTGGGGAGCGAAGGCGATGTCCGAGGCGGAGTCGGCGTTCTCTCGGGCCAATCGACGAATCAAGAGCCCTGTGGAGAGGCCCACCTCGAAGCGGGGGAGGATCACCACCGAGACCTGGGGCTCGAGGCGAAAGAACCCGGTGCGGTCCACGGCGTCGCCGCCGTCGAGGAGCTCGACCCGGGAGGAGGTCATGCTGAACATGCCGTCGACGCCAATGCTCCACCGGCCGGGATCGTAGATGGAGCGGCGGAGCAGGGCCGACGGATCGTGTTCGGGGGGACGGTTGACGGAGTCGTCGTCGTCAGCGAACGCCGGGGCGGCGACCAGAGAGAAGGACAGGCCGATCAGGAGGGCCAGGGAGAAGCGGAGGGCGATCGAAGCGGTCTTCATATCCATCAACTCGTGGAGAGTAAGCGTTGAGAGCGGCGTCAGATCCCAAACAGGGCTTGCATTATCGTGAACGGCGGCTCACCTTTCCAGTTGCATTTTTTGACGCGAGGAGAAGGCGATGTCCGAGACCTTTATGAAGCAGACCGGGGTACGTATCCCGTTGATCTGCGGGGCGATGTACCCCTGTTCGAATACAGAGTTGATGTCCGCTGTGGTGTCCTCGGGAGCCCTCGCGGTGGTGCAGCCCCTGTCGACGGTGTTCGCCCACAAGAAGGATCTGCGGGAGACCCTCCGCCACCTGGCGGAGGTCTCCGACGGCGGGTGTGTGGGGTTCAACGCTCTGATCGAGAAGTCCTCGAAGCTCTACGAGGACCGGATGCGGGCCTGGGTCGACATCGCCTTGGAGGAAGGGGTGGGCTTCTTCGTGACCGCCCTGGGAAACCCTCGATGGGTGGTGGAGAAGGCCCACGCCGCCGGCGCCGTGGTGTATCACGACGTGACGGAGCGCAAGTGGGCGCTGAAGGCCCTGGAAGGTGGGGTAGACGGGTTGATCTGCGTGAACGGTCGGGCGGGAGGGCACGCCGGGGCGACGCCTATGGAGGAGCTATACGAGTCCCTGGCCGATCTCGGGGTGCCCCTGGTGGCGGCCGGCGGTGTGGGGACTCCGGAGCAATACGTGGAGGCCCTGAAGTTGGGGTATGAGGCGGTGCAGATGGGGACTCGGTTCATCGCGACCAGGGAGTGCACGGCACACGAGGACTACAAGCAGGCGATCGTGGACGCCGAGGAGGACGACATCGTCCTGACGAAGCGGATCTCTGGTGTGCCCGTGTCGGTGATCGAGACCGACTTTGTACGGAAGGTGGGGACCGAGGTGGGGCCCATTGCCCGGCGGCTCTTGCAGTCGCCTCGGTTCAAGCATTGGGTGCGGTCTTACTATGCGGCCCGGTCGGTGTGGAGCCTGGCTCGAGGGGCGACCCGGGACGGAGGTTACAACGACTACTGGCAGGCCGGAAAGAGCGTCTCCGGGATCGACGAGGTGATCTCGGTGGTCCAGGTGGTGGAGGAGTTCGGGGCGGCCTATCGGGAGTACGCCGAGGCGGCGGAAGAGACCGCCGGGTAGGGCTGACGTCGGGCGCTCAGCCGGGAGGGGTGGTTCGCATGCGGATCAATCCTTCCTGGGCGGTGGAGGCCACGAGGTTGCCCTCCTGGTCAAAGATCTGGCCCCGGACGAACCCCCGGGCTCCCGAGGCAGAGCTGCTGTGGATGCTGTGCAGGAGCCATTGATCGACGCGGAAGGGGCGGTGGAACCACATGGCGTGGTCGATGGAGGCGACCTGCATCCCCGGGGTCAGCCAGGTCACGCCGTGGGGTTGGAGCGAGGTGGTGAGGAAGCTGAAGTCCGAAGCGTAGGCCAGCAGAAATCTGTGGAGGGCCGGAGAGTCGGGCAGCTCTGCGGCGGTGCGTAGCCAGTGCATGCTCCTCGGGGGACGTTTGCGAGGGGCCACGGGATCTTCAGGAGGATCGACGCGGCGGATCTCGAAGGGGCGCTCGCCGGTCGCCCGGGTCCTCAAGGGCTCGGGCAGTCGATCGCCGAGGGCCCGCAGGCGCTCCTGCTCGGTGAGGAGCCCGTCGGGTTCGGGCGCCGTGGGGCCGCCGTCCTGGTGATCGAAGCCGGCCTCGTCGACCTGAAAGGAGGCCGACATATTGAAGATCGCCCGGCCGTTCTGGATCGCCACGACCCGGCGAGTGGTAAAGGATCCGCCGTCTCGAATCCGGTCCACGTCGTAGACGATGGGGCGGGAGACGTCGCCGGGGTGCAGGAAATAGGCGTGGAGGGAGTGGACGAACCGGTCTTCGGGGACGGTCTTCACCGCCGCCGAGAGGGCCTGGCCGAGGACTTGCCCGCCGTAGACGGTGCCCCAGCCGAGGTCCTGGCTCTGGCCGCGGTAGAGGTTCTCCTCGATCTTTTCCAGGGAGAGCAGGGCGACGAGTTCTTGGAGGACATCGGTCATGGTGTGGCTCCGAGGGACAGGCGTTGAGGGACGCGAAGTAGACGCCCGAGGAAGGTGCACCAAGATCGAGGGGGATCGCAAGGAATCAATGAATTGACACCCCCCGGGGTTTGTGGCATCTACATTCGCCCGGGCACGGCCCGGTCACCTCGAGCCGGTGTAGCTCAGTGGTAGAGCGAGCGGCTGTTAACCGCTTGGTCGTAGGTTCGATCCCTACCGCCGGCGCTAAAAAAAGCCCAGGCTATTCAGCCTGGGCTTTTTTCTTGCCAGGTCTTGGTGTTCTTCCTGCTGTCCGGGTGATCGGTCAGGACCGTTTTGTCCTCATAGCGGCAGCTGTCCCGGTGGTGCAGTGAGCATATGAAGTCTCGGGGTCATCATTCCAGCGCGGCCTCCAAGCAGGCGTTGGACTCGTCGTAGACCGAGAGGCTCCAATCTTCGTGTTCGGCGAAGAAGTCGTCCTGTCCGGTGGTCTCTTGTATATGCTCCATGCATTCTTCCATACCTGAGTCAAGGAGTTCCGTGCACTGCTCGTGTTGTGCAGACCCTTGCTCAGTGCAGAGATCGCCCTCTTCGATATCCAGATTGGCGAAGCAGTCGCTGACGGGCTCGCTGGCCTCACGGAGGCATTCGATGAGCTTGACGGAGCCCAGCGGCGGTTCGTCAGCTCCTGCCAAGACGTCGGTGATGCATTCCTCGTAGGAATCAAGAGCCTCGTCGTCCCATAACCCGATGCCGTCTTTGCATTCTTCGGTGGACTCAAAGCCCAACCTCTCCGGAGAACAGATGCATTCGAAGCGGCCGACTTCGTTTCGAAAGCGAACGATTTGGGTCTGGAACCGCGCAAAATCGGCGGCCACCGTTTCAGGCGCCGCTTGATCGGCCTCCTCGATCTCTTCGCTCTTCTCTTGAACTTCCCCGGTGGTTTCGCCTCTCTCGCAGGAAAGCGCGGTCAAACCGAAGAGGAGTGCCAGTAGCATGTTTATACCCATACGCATCAGTCATCCTCATGTGCTGGTGAAGGAGTTTCCGGGGGGGTTATGACTTCAGGATCGCCAAGAGTTCGTCGATCACATCGTGCTCCGTTCCGGAGACAAACCCACGGATCTCTTTGCAGATCGTCATCGGGGTCGACTTCTCGGAGAATTGCCACATCGGGGAAGGGGTCCATGGCCAGTCCAGCCGGGCCTTCGGATCGGCGCCTGCGGCCGTCAGCAGCCCTGTGATTTCCAGCACCTGAGCCGGGTCGATCTTGTTGGCCAGGGAGTAGACGGCCAGATGAAGCGCTGAATAGGGCCTTCCATGGACCCGCTCATTGGGATCGACCCCGTTGTCCAGGACCGCCCGGACGCCTTCTGCGTCCACTTTTTCGACCAGCTGTTGGAGGAGCTCTGGCGTCGCCTCCAGGGGGGCGCCGGAGTGAACGCTGAGTTCATTGAGCCAGGTCTCAAACGCACCGGGGTTGATGGTCTCCGCTGGAGAGTGGTCCTCGGACCACTGAAGAACAGGGTCGGCCGCGTCGCCTGGGGCGAGACCGTGGAGGGCCTGGAAGGCCTTTTCGGCGTGCTCCGGGATCGTGAGGGACTCCAAAAGCCAGGGCACAGCCTTCACGGTGGGGTTCTTCTGGAAGAACGACAGGACTTCCGGTGTCAGCGGTTCAAGATTCGTCGAGGACAGGAGCGCGTCGGCGGTCTCCTCCAGTTCGTCGGGGCAGCGCTGCAAGATATTACGGGTAAGGAGGAGGGCGTGTCGTTGAACCTGTGGAGGGGCCTCGGAGGAGAGCAGGCCCCGTAAGAAGGGGAGCCAGAGAGTCGGCTCGGCCCGCTTTCCGAGGGCCACGGCGATCTGTAAGAGGCGCTTATCTCCCACATCGGAGTCATCACCATTCGTGAAATAGGGAGAAAACCTCTCGAAGAGCTCTTCGTCTGAGAGGTGAGAGTTGACATAGACGATGGCTTTGAAGAGGCCGACCTCGTCTGTGTCGAGCCAGTCGAGCAGGGCGTTGCGTTGTTCCGCGGTACCGTTGGCTTCGATGATGGTCACTGCGTTGCTGCCGCCTTGGGGTAGGTGGTCGAGGAGCAGCTGGGCAAACCTGGGATCTCCCCCTTCTTTCTGTCGATGCCTCTCAGCGCTTCGCTCCGAGAGCGCGGCGACGAACCGGTGGTAGTGCGAGTCTTCGGTCTCCCGATTGGCTTCGGCCGCTGCCAGTTCGAGGAGGCGCTCACTGGCTTCGTGGTGTTGCGATAGGCCCAGGGCGATGGCCACGGCGCCATTGGAGGCGCTGTATTGTTTCGGGGTCTGCTTCTGTAGCTCCGAGAGCAAGGCCTGCAGCGTTCCGTCGTCGGTGTGTAACGCCAGGGCTCGGGCCAACGCACGAGGTTCCTGGAATCCGCTGACTTTCTTCAAGAGGGGAAATAGGGCGTCCGTGGGAAGCAAGATGCCCTCGGAGACGGCCTTTATCAGTGCCTTTGACCGGGTCTTCTTCTGGGACAGTTGTTCGGCGAGTTGGTCAGCGAGCGCAGGTGCCATGGGTGGCCTCCATGGGAATGTCCCCAGAAAACACATTATGGTCTGGGGACCCGAGGTCAGGGGAATCAGAAAGTTGACGATCGGGGACCGGGAGCGATCTGTCAACGTAGAGCACTCGACGGAATGGCCGTCTTTAGGCAGACTTGGGCGTACTTATGGCCCCAGGATGATACGAGGTGGCGAGATGCATCCCAACGAAGAGTTGATTCGACGGTTCTATGAGGCCCTCAACGCCGGCGACGGGCAGACGATGGCCAGCGCTTACGCGGAGGATGCCCGGTTCTCCGATCCCGTGTTCCCCGAACTCGAGGGGGCCGGCGCCGGGGCGATGTGGCGGATGCTGACGGAGAACAGCGATGACCTGAAGGTGGAGGCCACCGTCGTGAAGGCCGACGACTCCTCTGGGAAGGCCAGGTGGGAGGCGGTGTACTCCTTCGGGCCCGGAAAGCGTCGGGTTCATAATGTGATCGAGGCCACCTTTGAGTTCCGCGACGGAAAGATCGTCCACCATGAAGATCGGTTCGATTTCTGGCGGTGGTCGCGGCAGGCCCTCGGGCCGGTGGGGATCTTTCTGGGGTGGACGCCGATGGTCAAGAGTCAGGTCCGGACGCAGGCGGCGCGGTCGTTGCGGAAGTGGCGTGAGAAGCAGGGAGAAGTGTGATGGGAGCTTCGCGAACCGGGCCGGGGGACTTCTTTGACCGGCAGGACTACGCCCGTCGGATGACCGTGCGGCTGTCACTGCTCTTTGGGCTGGTGTTCCTGTTCCTCTGTGTGGGGACTTATGTCGGTCTGCTCCTGGTGGTGGATGTGGTGGGGATGTTTTCGTACATGGGCCCGATCCTGTTGGTGGAACCCTTACTCTCCGAGGAGATACCGCTGGAGTTTCATCCCCAGGTCGCTGTGTTAGCGGTGGTGCTGACGGCGGCGCTGGTAGCGACGGGGAGCCTGTTGCGGTTTCGGAGCCTCCGCGGCGGAGGACCGGCGGTGGCCGAGGCGATCGGTGGGATCGAGGTGGACGGGGCCGCCGAAGATCCCCGGGTGCGGCGGTACGTCAACGTGGTGGAGGAGATGGCCCTGGCGTCGGGGGTGCCGGTGCCGCGGATCTATGTGCTGAAGCACCAGCCGGGGATCAACGCGTTCGCGGCGGGGTACGATATGAACGACGCCGCTGTGGCCGTGACCGAGGGGGCGCTCAAGGAGCTAAGTCGCGATGAGCTGCAGGCCGTGGTGGCCCATGAGTTCAGCCATATCCTCAACGGGGACATGCGATTGAACATCCGCCTTTTGGCGCTCCTGGCGGGGGTGATGAGCATCTTTCTGGTGGGGAGGACCTTGATGGAGGCCTCCGGTGAACACGTGGGAAGCCTGCAGCGAACGGCCCGGGAGGAAGTGGGGAGTGGAGTCGCTTTCCTGATGTGGGTGCCCGGGCTGGCGTTGGCTATTACGGGGTTCGCCGGGGTGATCGGGAGCCGGCTGATCAAGGCCGGGATTTCAAGACAGCGAGAGTTTCTGGCCGACGCGTCGGCGATTCAGTTCACTCGAAATCCGGAAGCCCTGGGTCGAGCGCTGCAGAAGATCGGGGGGTACGAGCACGGATCGGCCCTCCGGGGCGCCGGGGCCGAGGAGGTCAGCCATATGTGCTTCGGAGAGGCGTCGTCGAGCTGGTTGACCCACCCGGCATTGGAGGAACGGGTGATGGCGGTGGACCCGTCGTTCAATCCCGACATGGGGTTCCTGGTGCTGGAGGCGTCGGCTGCCGAGGAGATCAAGGTACGAGACCCTCTGCTGGACATGTATCCAGGCCCTGGTGAGCAAGGCGTGGCGGACGTGATGTCCTCCATCGGTCAGGCCTCTGCGGCGGGTCTTCTCTTCTGCGCGACCCTCCTGGAGAGGATCCCGGAGCCCATCTCGGAGGCCCGCTCGAGCCTGTCGGGATCGGTGGCGACCACCTATCTGCTGCTCCTCCACGAGGAGAAAGAGCAGCGCAAAAAGCAGGCGGCGATCATCACGGAGAAGGCCGCCCCCGAGGTGGCTCGGGAAGCCCAGAAGCTGTGGCCGGCGGTGCGGAGACTCGATGACGAGCTGCGGCTCCCGTTGCTGGATCTCTTGGTGCCCGTGTTGCGGCGAATGAACCGTGAGCAGTTCGACGAGTTCGTGGCGGTCTGTGAGGAGCTGATCCACATCGACGGGGAGGTGGACTTTCGGGAGTTTCTCCTGGAGCAGGTGGTGGTTCATCGGTTGCGGCGGGCCTTCAACAAAGAGGGCGGTCGGGCGGCGCAGTATCACTCCTTCGGGGGGATGCAGCCGGACCTTCAGAAGGTGTTGTCCACCGTGGCTTATCTGGGCGCCGACGCCGAGGACGGGGCCAAAGAAGCCTTTCGGGTCGGAAAGATGGCGTTGCCCCCGGTGGTGGATCAGGTGGAGTACTTGCCCAGAGATCGGTGGACCTTCGATCAGGTGGGAGACGCGTTGGAGCGATTCTCCTTGTCGTCTCCGGCGATCAAGCGGTCTCTGGTGGAGGCCTGCGCGGCGACGATCATGGCCGACGACGAGGTGGTCCTGGCCGAGGCGGAGATCCTGAGGGCGATCTGCGAGGTGCTGGACGTGCCGCTGCCTCCGTTTGTCCCCGTGGGGGTGGTGAAGGCGGCGACGAAAGAGCCAGAGCTAGAGGTCGATTAGGAGCCGGGCCTGGGCCTGGTCGCCCAGGTCATGGGCCGGGAAGGTCCAGGATGAGACCCGCTCCACGAGGCAATCGGCGGCGTCCCGCGACAGGGAGTACTCCTCGGCGAAAGCGGTCAGCACTACACCGTCCGGGGCTACGAAGGCCGCGACCTGCGCGGAGCCGGACTCGTCGGGAGCGCAGGCGGAGAGCTCTTCGCGATGGGTGGCGAGGAGGGGATCGGTGGCGGAGTCCGGGAGAGGGTCGGCGACGTGGAATCGAAACGTGATGGGGCGGGGCTGGTCACGGGAGTGGAGGTGGACCAGGGTGGTGCCGGCGGAGCGGGCCCGGGCGATGAGGAGCCGGTTGTCGTCGGGGTCCATCTCCACGGCGACGATCAGATCGTTGTCGATGTTGACCCGGATGATGCCCTGCACGTGGAGGTCGCTGGTGTCGCCGATCTCTAACGCCACGTCATGGGGCTCGTAGATGCCCTCGAAGTCGGCGGCGATGCGGACCTGAACGACGTGGGCCTCGTCGTCGCCGAAGAAGACTTCGACAGTGGTCTGCCCCTCGGCCCGTGCCGAGAAGATGAGGGTGCCCTGGTCGGGGAGGACCCCGACGGTGAGGAGCTCCTCGTCTTCGACGACCACCCGGGTGACGCCGTCGACGCCGAACTGCCGGGACTCGCCAATGGCGATCACCTCGTGGGTGGTGGCGCGTAACGACCGAGGGCCGTCGGGGGGCTCGTCGGGGTCGGCGGGCTCGTCCGTGGGGTCCGGGGAGGGGGCCGCCGGGGCTGTGGTGTCGTCGTCATCAGGGGTGACGGCGATGGCCTCTGGTGGTGGTTCGCCGAGCTCCGGGGTGGGTTCGGAGCGGAAAAAGAAGATCGCGACGAGCACCAACAGGATCGCGGCGGCGGCCAGGGGGATCAGACGTGGGATCGACAGGGAGGGCCGGACCTGAGGGTTCTCCCGGGCGTGAGCTGGGGACTCCTGTTCGTGGCGGGCCAGGATCATGGGGACGTAGGTCTCCGGGGGATGAGCTTGTAAGAAGGCCTCGTTCTCTTCGATCAGGGCTTCCAGGCGCTCGATGCCCCCGGGCTCTTCTTCGAGGCGGGCCATCAGGCGCGCCGAGGTCTCTTCGTCGAGGGCGCCGGCGGCGAGGCGCTCCAGGAGGCGCTGAGGAACTCGTTCGGTGGTCATGGCTGGACCTCAAATTGCTGGAGTTCCTTTCGGAGGACCCGGAGGCGACGACGGACGCCAGAGACGGAGAGGCCGACTTCATCGGCGACCTCCTGCAGGGTCAGGCCATCGAGGTAGTGCAGGGTGGCGATGACCCGGGAAGACTCAGGGTTCTGTCCGAAGAGCCTGGCCAGGAGGAATCGGGCCTGGCTGCGGCTGGAGCTGTCGCCGATATGAGCGATCTCATAGAGGAGCTGACCGGCGGCGTCCTCGGGGCGGCGGGAGCGGGAGCGGATTCGGTTCAGGCAGTGACGGGTGGCCATGAGGTAGAGGAAGCTCGACGGGGACCGGATCTCCTCGTCGACGCTGAGGAGCTTCACGAAGACCTCCTGCATGGCGTCCAAAGCCTCCTCGTCATCGCCGAGGAGGGCTTTGCAGCGGCGGTGCACCATGGGCGCGAACTGCCGGTAGTAGTCTTCGATGGAGACGGTCATGCCTGCCTCAGGCCAGTGGCGAGAGCGCCCCATGTCGGGGCGCTCTCGGGAGGATGGCTCACTCTTCGGAGACGATGATCCGGAAGCTCGTGGGGGCGTCGGTGCCCCTTTCGTAGAAGTGGATCATGGTCTCGCCAGCGGCGCGGCCCTGAATACGGAGCTCGAGGTTGTCATCGGAGACCGAGACGCCGGCGATGGTGTCGTCGTTGACGTGGACCCGCTGAATGCCTCGGGCTCCGAAGGTCTGGACCTCGCCAGGAGAGAGCCGAACATCCCCCATGAGGTACTTTAGATCGCCTTCGACTTCCACCGTGAACACCCGGCTTTCGTCTTCTCCAAAGAAGACTTCCACTTCAGTGGTCCCCGATCCCAGGGCGTGGAGGAAGATGATCTTCCCGTCCCGGGAGACCATGACCCGGACGACGGCCTCGTCGTCGACGAGCACCCGGGTCACGCCGGTGGCGTCGTACCGGCGCATCTCTTCGAGGCTCAGGACTTCCTCTTCCAGGTCCGTGAACCCCGGGAGGTCACCGGTGTCAGCGACGGCTTGCGACGCGAAGGCCATCGAGAGCGTGAGGGCCACGAGGGCGATGAGGGCGAAGGGTCCTTTCTTGGCGAAGGCAAACATGGCAACTCCTTTTTTCATTTCCCGTGATGGGAGGATTCGAATGGGGCCTACGTAGGGTGAGTCACCGGAGGAGAGGAAAAGTGTCACTAATTTTTTTGAAAAAAAACGGGAGCGCCAGGTCGGCGCTCCCGTAATTCGTTGCTAGCTAAGCCTCAGATGGGGTTGAGGAGTTACTCCCAGAGGTCGTTGGCGATGGTCACCAGCTCCAAGAATTGCCGGGCCGACTCGTGGGGGAGACGGGCATCGGAGGCGACACGATGGATCTCCTCGAATCGAGCTCCCTGGACGTGTTCGCTGTGACGCAGGGCCGAGGCGAACTCGGCGACGGCCGCGGCGAACCGGAACTGGGAGGAGGCGTGGTCGAAGTCGCGGTGAATGTCCTCGGTGTGGACGGATTCGACGACCTCCAGGCTGTGGCCCAGGAGCTCCTCTTTGTAACGAATCCGGATCTGAGCCAGGGACTCGTGGAGGTCGACGGCGCCGTCGTGGAGCTCCACCTCGTAGAAGGCGGTGATATTGTGTCCGGGCCCGACCTCGGCGGCGTTGGTGGACTCATCCTCGAAGGCCTCGTTGTCGAGGACCCGCTTCTCGTAGCCGATGAGGCGGTAGCTCTTGACGGCGTCGTCGTTGAACTCGACCTGGACGCGGACGTCGGAGGCGATGATCTCGAGGGTGGAGGGGAGGTCGGTGCCGAAGATGCGCTGCGCTTCCTCGATGGTGTCGATGTAGAAGTAGTTGCCGTTTCCTTCGCGGGCCAGGCGCTCCATGGTGTGGTCCTGGTGATTGCCGTGGCCGAAGCCCACGGAGGTCAGGGCGATCTCGCGCTCGCGGAAGCCCTTGACGATCTCGACGATATCGTCGCCCCGTTTGCCGACGTTGAAGTCGCCGTCAGTCAGGATGATCACCCGGTTGTTTCCTCCCTCTACGAAGGCTCGCTCGGCCATGTCGTAGGCGGCCCGGATCCCACCCTCACCGAAGGTGCCGCCTTCGGCGACGAGGCTCTGGATGGCCTGGTCGATGGTGTGGAAGTCGCTGACCGGGGTGGGCTCGAGCAGGGTCTCAGTGCCGCTGGCGTAGGTCTGGATGGCGACGGTGTCCGTGGGGCGGAGGTTCTCCAGGAGGATGTGAAGGGCCCGCTTGGCCAGGGGGAGCCGGACCTCGGGGCGCATGGATCCGGAGACGTCGATGAGGAAGACTAAGTTGTTGTGCTGCATGTCGTCGATGGCGACCTCACGGGCCTGCATGCCGATCTTCATGAGGTGGCGTTCGACGTCGTCGTGGGAGCCGAAGTAGCTGGGGGCCACCTCGGTATGAATGGAGAAGGGGCCGTCCGTTGGGGCGGGGTAGTCGTAGGTGAAGAAGTTGATGAACTCCTCGGCGCGGACGCTGGCCGGGTCGGGGAGGCGGCCGGCGTTCAGAGCGCTGCGGGCCATGGTGTAGGAGGCGTTGTTGACGTCCACGGAGAAGGTGGAGACCCGCTCCAGGGCGGTGCTGATTCGGTCGTTTTCGCCGTGGTCGAAATACTCGTTAGAGTCCTCGGCTTCGGCTTCGATGGGCGACCGGTAGTGGCCCGGGATGGGAGCGGCCTGATCTCCGTGGGCGGTGATCCGGACGTGGTGGACCTCCTGGGAGGCTTCCTGGACGATCTCGCAACCGGCCACGGTGATCCCCAGCGCCACGAGGGCCAGGGTGGTCATGCGGAGGGGGGACTGCTTTTGTGTATACCGGGTGTTCATCTGCGATCCTTTCGGTGAGGGTTCGTACCACTGATGGCTCCCAAGGTTTGAGGAGCCCCGTTGAAGGTGTGGACGAAGGGATCGCAGAAAGGATCTAAAGTGACTTACCAGTCGACGAACTCCTGGCGAGGGGTGATGGATCGATGTTGAGCGCGGGAGACCAGGCTCTGGAGAGTTCCCGCGGGCCATCCGCGCTGGATGCGGTTGATGAGCATCGCCGGAAGGCGGCCCCGGGGATCGGTGTGGACCTCGACCACCAATCGGGTGCGGTTCTGGCCAGGGACGGCGGTGAACCGATAGTAGGTCTGGGTGACGGCCCGGACACAGCAGTTATTTTCGGGCCGACGGCGGTCCTCCACGGAGCGGATCCGAGCGGTGACGACTTTGCCGTCGACGTCGACCTCGAGGTCGGTGCGGAGGACGTAGTCCCGGTCGGAGATCCCCGGCGGCAGGGAGAAGCGCATCCAGTACAACTCCCACATTTCGTCGTCTTCGGGGCGCTCCACCCGCTCCAGGGTCCCGTGGGAGTGGTATCGGTCGACCCAGTTTTCTCGCTCATCGGCGTCGAGGAAGACCGCCATGATTCGGCTGATGTGGAGGTCGGCGACCATCTCACCCCGGAAGGCCATCATGGGGGATCCGCTGACCTCCATCCGGGAGACCCGGACCCCATCGGACTCGTCGATGACCTCCCATTCGTCGGCGTGGACCGTGGAGAGGTCGAGGAAGAAGATCAGGGAGAGGGTGAAGACAGACAGGAGAGTGCGGCGGGTCATGAATACTCCGTGGGGCAATGGTCAGAGCTTCGATTGTAGGAAGAGACGGCGTTCGCACAAGGGAGATTCAAAACGAGCGCTTGTCTTCGCCGCTTTGGAGGCGATGTTTCCGACGGTCTTCGGTGGAGGAGGTGAAGATGGCGGTGTACGAGAAGTCCACGGCGATGCCCGTGTCAGCGCAAGAACTCTATGAGTGGCATATGGCCCCCGGGGCGTTCCAGAAGTTGATCCCCAAGGGGCAGAAGATCGAGGTGGTGGAGCAGCCCGAGGAGCTGGGCGAGGGGGAGATCTTGGTGATGAAGGTCTACCTGGGGCCCGTGGGGGTGACGTGGGAGGCCCTGCATCGGGATTTCGTGCCGGGGCGGCAGTTCGTGGATGAGCAGCTTCGGGGCCCCTTTCGCAAGTGGGTGCATACCCATCGGTTCGAGCCGACCGACGGCGGGAGTCTCCTGGTGGACCACGTGGAGTATGAGCCGCCCCTGGGGAGGTTAGGGCAGGTGGCCGGCGGGTGGGTGGTCCGGCGGATGTTGAAGGAGATGTTCGAGGAGCGCCATCGGATCACCCTGGAAGACCTCGCTGTGGGGAGTTGACTTTCCGAAGCACCGGGGAAGTGGTTTAATATCGTGGCGGCGATACCTCCAGGACGACGAAATGACGCTTTACTGCCCCCAGTGCCAGAAGAAGTTCGACGACGGACTCTACACCTGCCCCGACGACGGAGCGAGGCTATACGCGCTGTCGGAGAAGCGAGAGGATCCCCTGGTGGGGAAGGTGTTGGACGGGCGGTTTCGGATCGACGGGCATTTGAGCTCCGGGGGGATGGGGGCGGTGTATCGGGCCACGCAGATCTCGGTGAATCGAGAGGTGGCCCTGAAGGTGCTGCGCCCCGACCTGGAGGAGGAGGAGATCTTCCTGGAGCGGTTTTTCCGGGAAGCCCGGGTGATCGCCGACCTGAGCCATCCAAACATCGTGCGGCTGATCGACTTCGGGCAGGACTCCGAAGAAGGGCTCCTCTATCTGGTGATGGAGATGGTCCGGGGGACCGATATGGCGGCTCTGCTTCGAGAAGGGCGCCTGCGGCCCGAGCTGGCGCTGGAGATCGCCTATCAGGTATGCGCGGCCCTGACCGAACCCCACGCCCGGGGGATCGTCCACCGAGATCTGAAGCCCGACAACATCATCCTCCTGCCGATCAGTGACGGGACCTTCCAGGTGAAGGTGCTGGACTTTGGGATCGCTCGGAACAGCGAGACCGGGACCCACCTGACGCAGACCGGGGTGATCTGTGGGACGCCGTCGTATATGTCGCCGGAGCAGGCCCAGAATCTGGCGGTGGATGCCCGGACGGACCTGTATTCGCTGGGGGTGGTGCTCTACGAGATGCTCACCGGGCACCTGCCGTTCCAGGGGGAGAGTGGGCTGCAGCTCTTGATGAACCACGTGCAGCGTCCAGCGCCGCGGTTGTCTGAGGCCTACCCCGGTCTGGTACCGGAGCCCGTCAGCGACCTGGTACAGGACCTGATGGAGAAGGCGCCGGGAGACCGTCCCCAGTCGGCGATGGCCGTGCGGGATCGGATCAAGGAGATCCGACGGAACCTGGATATGCAGCCCGTGGTCTCCGCCGATGGCGAGGAAGGGTTGTTGCGGTCCTGGGTGCTGCCAGCGGTGGATGTGACGAGCGGCGCGGTCCCCCGAAACCTGGTGGACTCCAAGGAGCTGCGGCAGTCTCGAGAGCCCGTGCCGGGGGCGGCGGAGAAGGTGCTTCGTCCCGACGTAGACACTCATGGCGGAGCCTTCGGGGTGGCCGGCGGCCGGGGACCGATGATCGCCGCGGCGGTGGCCGTGGTGGCGGCCATCGTAGTGGCGGCGCTGGTGGTACCCGGGCTCCTCTCCGATGACGAGGTAGAGCCGGAGATCACGGATCGGGGGATCGCTGAAGTGTCGGAGGAGCCGGAGCCGGTGGAGCGGGCCGAGGTGGTGGACGAGGCGGACGAGCCGGAGCCCGTGGAGCGGGTCGAGGTGGTGGACGAAGGTGGCGAGGAGGAGCCCGAGGACCTCGTCGAGGACCTGGTGGCTCAGGCGGTAGAGCCTATGGTGGCCCGGGTTCCCACGCCGGAACCGGCATCCGAAGACGGCAGCGCCCAGGGCCTCGGGGCGCGGCCGACGGCTCCCGTGGTACCGCCGACGGTGGGTCCACAGCTCCATGAAGGATCGGTGTTCCTGGAGACCCGTGCCCAGGTGGAAGCGGCGCAGGCCTACCAGGAGATCACCGGAGACCTAATGATTCGGGTCAGCGCCGACGGCCTCCGGACCGTGGAGCTCCCGAACCTACAGAAGGTCCGGGGCAACGTGGTGATCGATCCCCACACCCAGGAGGTAGAGGCTGTGCTGCCCGCGCTGGTCGAGATCGGGGGGAGCTTGATCTCCGGTGGGGGGCGCCACGGCCTGACGATCAACGCTCCCGTGTTGAGCTCCGTGGGAGAGAACCTGATCGCCTCGTCGTCGAGCCTTCGGACCCTTAGCTTTCCGGCGCTGAAGAGAGTGGATGGGATGCTGACGGTGGCGATGAACAGCCAGTTGACCACTCTGTCACTACCTGCGCTGGAGGAGGTCGGGCAGCTGGTGTCGTTGACCCAGAACTCCCAATTGGGGTCGGTGTCGCTCTCCGATCTGCGGGAGATTCGCGGGGATTTGATCGTGATGTCTTCGCCGATCACGGAGCTCTCCATGGGCCGATTGGTGACCATCGGGGGGGCGGTGACGCTACACGAGATGGAGTCCCTGGAGGTGTTGGGGTTGGGGAGGCTGCGATCCATCGGGATGTCGGCGCCCCGCGAGGCGGGGATCAATCTCCACGGTCTGACCGGTCTGCGAGAGCTGCGTCTGTCGAGCCTCCGGGAGGTGAAGGGTCATGTGATGGTCAGCGCCACGGTGCGTCTCCGAGAGATCGACCTGCGGGGCCTGGAAGAAGTGGGTGCACAGATCACGATGAACGCGAACGAGGCTGTGGAGACCGTGGACCTCCGAAACCTGCGGCAGGTCGGGGGCGACGTGGCGATCATCGACCATCCGGCGCTGCAGTCGTTGCGAGCCGAGAGGTTGCAGCAGGCCGGGGATTTCCGCGTGGTGAACAACCCCCGGATGTCGGGGTGTGCCCTGCAGACGATGGCAGAAGGGCTGACCGCCTCCGGGTGGGGCGGCCAGCCGCGGTTCCACAACAACCTGGACGAAGAGTGTGGGCCCTGAGGGGCTCACAGGCACCCGGCGTCATCGTCAGGGAGCTCGAAGGGGTAGGTGTTTCCGGCGTAATGGAGGGTGTACTGGCCCTCTGGGAGGGTGAGCTCACCGCAGTCGGCGATGTGGATGCCGCAGTCGTCGGTGCAGGAGCCCTCTTCGAGGTAGGTGAGATCGCCGTAGGAGCCGGAGACGGTCACGTGAATCTCATCGCTGTCGACAGTGTGGGTGCATTGGGTCTGGAGCTCTTCGGAGCAGGAGCTGGACAGGCAGAGGCCGAGATCCAGCAGGAGGTCGAAGGGCTCACCGGGGAGAATCTCGACCTCGCCGAAGCCGGGGAGCCGGACCTCGCCCAGGCAGGGGCGAGCCGCGGCGGGGTTGTCGACGAGGACCTGGCGGGCCCGGGGCTCTTCGGCGTCTTCGGGGAGGGCACAACGGCCGCCTTCGCCGGGGGCGAAGTAGTGGTAGTCGTCGTCGCCATGGTGGATCAAGAGCTCCCCGTCATCGAGGGTGACCTCGCCACAGTCGGCGGAGAGGACCACGCACTCCAGAGTGCAGGAGGTCCCGGGGGGCGGGTGCTCAAAGGAGGCCGACGTGGAGACCCGGAGGCCTCCGGCGGCGGTCTCCAGGTCACAGGAGGTCTCGACGTTGCGGGCGCAGGCCGAGATGCACTGGTCGAAGATCGCGCTGACGACCACGGTGTCGCCTGGCTCGAGAGGGCCGTCGGACTGGCCCAGAGTGTCTGTTCCCACGCAGATGGTCGCCTCGTCGTCGAAGGTCTCGACGACGGGGTCGCCGGGACCGCAGCTCGAGGCGAGGAGCGAGAGGCCGAAGAGCGAGAGGGGAAGAATTCGGGACGTGAGCATTGAGGACTCCTGGACGGCGGTTAGATCCATGGTGCCAGAGAGAGATAACAGGACCGGCGGTCCCTGTCCAAGAAGGGAGAATGACGTAGGAGAGGGTTGTAGATGGGTGAGTTTGCGGCGCTGTCGGCGTCGGGCGTATGGGCCGTCGCGAGCCTGATTTTTTCGCGGTTGGGGAGGGTGCTGACCGCGCTGGCTCTGAACTGGCTGAAGTGTGTGATCGCGCTCTTGATGTTGGGGGTGACCCTCTACGTCCTGGAAGGGCGGGTGTGGCCCGAGCTGGGGAGCAAGGAGCTCGCGCTCTTGGCGGTGAGCGGGGTCGTGGGGCTGACGATCGGTGATACGGCGTTCTTTCATGCCTTGAACCGGCTGGGGGCCCGAAGGACCTTGCTCTTCGCGGCGCTCTCACCACCAATGACGGCGCTGATGGCGGTGCCCGTGCTCGGCGAGCCCATCGGGGTGTCGCTGGTCGTGGGGATGAGCCTGACCCTGGGCGGGGTGGTGTGGGTGATCCGCGAGCGGCACCCCGACGGGGCTGACACCATTAAGATGCGGGACGCTGCCGGGAGGCTCACGAAGACCGTGAAGTGGGGGATCCTCTTCGCCGTGGCGGCTGCGTTCTGTCAGGCTCTGGGCAACGTGCTGACGAAGTGGGGTGGGGGAGAGATCACGGCCCTGGAGATCAGCGTGGTGAGGTTGGTCTTCGGCGTGATCGGGTTGACCCTGATCCTGGGGGCGACCCGGCAGCTCTGGGTGGCCATGGGCGCCATGAAGATCAAGAAGACTGCGGGGTTGGTGTTCATCGCGACCTTCTTGGGGACCTTTCTGGGGATCTGGTTGATGAACGCCGGCCTTCGGTACACCCACGTAGGGATCGCGTCGACCCTGTCGTCGACGAGCCCGATCTTCGTGCTACCCCTAGCCTACTGGTTCGATGGCGAGCGGTTGACGGCCCGGTCTGTGGGCGGCGCCGTGGTGGCCGTGGTGGGGGTGGCGGTGCTCTTTCTCTGGTGAGATGTCACGAGGCGACGTCTCCCGATGTTCAGTCGCCGGAGAGACCAAAGATGAAGTATTCCAGGGGGTTTCCGTCGTCATCGTGAGCGATGACCCACCGGCCGGACCATCGGTGAATGTCGAGCTTCATCAGCTCGAACTCCTTCTCCTCGATCTGTTGACGGGTCGGTCGTGTGGTGTCGAACTGGCGACGGCGCTCGCCGCGGGTGAGGGGGAAGAGCTTGCCATAGGCGTC
Source organism: Myxococcales bacterium (assembly GCA_007120035.1). Taxonomy (GTDB): domain Bacteria; phylum Myxococcota_A; class Bradymonadia; order Bradymonadales; family Bradymonadaceae; genus SKON01. Next base: position 2,838 of record SKON01000154.1, on the reverse strand, counting down.
TTTCCAGGTGGAGCCATGCTCCAGAGGTTCCGTGGACACGCCGTCGATGTCGAGGATGGAGTGGGTGCCCGATTCCCCGCAGTTGTCCAGGAGCTCAGCGAGGCTCGCCGGGCGATAGTCGTCGGGAGCATCCCAGGGAGGGGCGTAGTCTCCGGTCTGAAAAGCCTCCTCGCGAAGTGCCTCCAGGGCTTCACTGATGTCTTCTCGATACTCCGTCCAATAACTCCAGCCGCTTGCTCCCATGTGGTTCTCCAGGTTCGATGAAATTGACCTCCGCATTGTAGGGAATGGCGTACAGAGGTCCAGCGCAGTGAGAGGTTCGAACTTGTGCAATCTCGGAGCCTGAGGTTTGATTGGGGAGTGTTATGAGTGAGATCGAGTGAGGCGAGACGATGGGCCTGCGAATCCATGAACGAACACCGGATCTCTTGGTGATTCGCAAACGGCCGTGGTTTCTGTGGATCTTCGGCGCTGTGTTCGCGACGGTCGGGGCCGTCGCGGGGATCACGATGACCCATGTGGTCACGCTGCACTGTGAGCGGGGGAGCGGGGAGTGCGCGCTGGCTGTGGACCGGCTGTTCTGGTCCAACAGCGAGGAGTCGTTCCCCGTGGATCATCTCATGGGTGCTCATGTCGGGGTGAGCCGGAGCAGCGACGGAGATACCTATCGGGTGGAGTTGATCGTCGATGGCGAGGTCGTGCCGTTCACGAGCTATTATAGCTCCAGCCGAGGTCCGAAGCAGCGCAAAGTGTGGGAAGTAGAGAGGTTTCTCAGAGATCGGGAGCAGCCCCGGCTGACCTTGGAGGAGGATGGGCGATGGTTCGGGGGGATCTTTGGGGGGATCTTCTTCTTCGTGGGACTGCTGGTGATGACCTTTGGGAGGTTCGGGACCTTCCGGTTCTCCCGAGCAGAGAACTCGTTTGAGATGCGCCTGACAGGTATCTTTGGGCGCCGGACTCGAAAGCTGCGGCTCGATGAGATCGACCGGGTCCGCGTGATGAGCTCCCAGGGAGAGAGCGGAACGACCTATCGAGCGGAGCTGGTGCTCACCAATGGCGACGCGATCCCCTTTACTCGGTATTACAGTAGCGGCGGCGGGGCGAGTTGGGTGCAGGCGGAGGTGAGCTCGTTCTTGCGCCTCAGGCCGTCGGGGGAGCAGATCGAGCCCGCGGCGGCGGATCTCTTTCCCGACCGAGAGGTGCCGCATGTGGAAGACCGGACCCACGAGATCTTCGGGGAGTTCGAATCGACGACGGAGTGGTGAGGGGTCAGGCCACGAACCCCTGCCATCGACGCATGTAGTCGATGAAGTTGTCGCTGAGGCCCCGATCGCGAAGCTCCTCAGGGGTCAGCGGCGGTCGTCGCGGGTGCTCGCCATCACGGGCGACGCGATGAGGCCAGTCGGGGTTGGCGATGGCGGGCCGGCCGAGGGCGACGGCGTCAGCGCCGTAGTCGAGCTGTCGTTCGGCGGCCTTCACGGTCCAGATATTGCCGGCGGTGATCAGTGGTACTTCGGAGGGGAGGGCGTCGCGAAAGGCCCGGGCCGGGTGGGTGTCCGGTCGTTTGGTAGAGCGTCGGGAGGCGTCCCAGAGGGAGATGTGGATGAAGTCGGCGCCGTCCTCACAGAGCCAGGAAGCGACCTGGACGCTCTCGTCGAGGTCGAGGCCCGTGGCGGAACCGTAGTTCTCCGGGGAGAGGCGAACGCCGACGATGAAGTCGTCGGGGACTCGTGCCCGGATAGCCTGCATGGTGCGGCGGATCAGGCGGGCCCGGTTCGCAAGCGATCCGCCCCAGGTGTCGTCGCGGCGGTTCATGGTGGAGCTCAAGAACTGGCAGAGCAGGTAGCTGTGAGCGCCGTGGATCTCGACGCCGTCGACGCCGGCGCGGTGGGCCCGGTGGGCGGCGTCGGCGAAGGCCGCGATGGCGGCCTCGATGTCCTCGTCGGTGGCCTCGCGGACCGGGCGGCTCTCGTCGGTGGAGGGGCTACAGGACCAGGGGCCGTCGTCGGTGGGCATGGCCCGGGCGCCGCCGTGGAAGATCTGCGCGAGGAGGAGGGCGTCGTCGTCGTGGATGGCGCTGGCGAGTCGGCGCCAGCCGGGGAGCATGTCGTCGCTGAAGATGCCGAGTTCTCCAGGCCACCCCTGGCCGTCGAGGGAGACGTGGGTGGCGCAGGACTCGATCACGGAGAAGCCGCCCTCGGAGCGGGCCTTCAGCCACCGGAGCTCGTCGTCGGAGAGGGTCCCGTCGGGGTGACTCTGGAGATTCGTCAGGGGCGCGAGCCACAGCCGGTTGGAGGCGGTGCGGCCGTTGGCGAAGGTCATGGGGGTCAAGAGCGGGGTCATGTCACCGGTCCTGTCGCAGGAGAAAGGCCACCAGACGAGGCCAGAGCCTGGGCTCGGAGGTCAGGATGGCGCCGGTAGCCAGGACTCCGCCGAAGAGGGCGCCGGCGACTCCGCAGGTGGCGATGTCCTGGCCGGTGAGGTAGAGGCCCGGGATCGGCGTGCGGGGCCGTAGAAAGGACTGCTGAAATCGAGACGGGCTGTGGTCGAGGCCATAGATCTCTCCGCTCTGATATCCGCAGAAGTGGCGGGTCGAGAGGGGAGTGGAGAGTTCGTGATAGGCGATCTTGCCGCGGACCTGGGGGACCTGTTCGTAGAGGGCTTCGAGAAGCCGCTGGGAGAGCTCTTCTTTGAACTCCTCGTAGGTCTGGCCGCGCTTCTTCCAGTCCGTGTCTTCCCATCGCTCCACCCAGTGGTAAGGGGCGACGGTGATGGCCTCGATGGTGGCCCGGCCGGGGAACCGGTTCTGGAAGTCCGGGTCTTTGGCCGAGGGAAAGG
>SKON01000008.1 GCA_007120035.1 Myxococcales bacterium | reverse complement strand
GTCGCAGCCGGGGCCGTCCTGGGACTCGGGGTCGTCGCCTGAGACGCCCAGGTCAGCCAGGAGTCGGGTGAAGACTTCGGGCGGTTGGGCTCCGGAGACGCCGCGGGTGCCGTCGAAGAGGCCCGATGACCTGCAGCTGTCTTCGAATGTTGATCGTGCTCTGCTTCGCGGCGGTGGTAGCCCTTGCCCTGGGCTGTGGTGGCGGCCCTGCGCAAGGGGCGGAGGGTGGTGAGTGTTATGGCAACGACACCTGCAACCAGGGATTAGAGTGTGTAGCCGGAGTCTGTGTGGCTGACCCGGGTGATCCAGAGCTCGATGCTGGCATCGATGAAGACACCGATAGTGACGAAGACGCTGGTAGCGAGCAAGACGCTGATAGCGAGCAAGACGCTGATAGCGAGCAAGACGCTGATAGCGAGCAAGACGCCGAGATGGACGCGGGAGAGGAGATGGTAGTGTCTCTGGAGCCGGCGCTCAGCTTCGCGCGCGTCTCCGACGAGCCGGCCCCGACTTTTCCGGAACCGCTGACCTTGGAGATCGGTCAGCCATCGGACGAGGACCAACCCGTCGCTATCGAGGTGATAGGGGGCGATGGCCTCACCGTCGCCGAGGTAGTGATCCCTGCCGGGGAGGTGATGGTCGAGCTCTTGGTGACAGCGTCTGTGGTCGGTACCTATGGCATCAGGGCGAGCCTCGGGGCCGAGACGCGGGAGGCAGAGGTGCGAGTGATTGCGGCGACGGCGGTCCCGACGGGGCTCACGGTGGAGCCCGACGAGGTCGAGCTGGCCGCGGGGAGCTCGCAGACCTTCACGTTCACCGTGGACGTCCCCGCTCCTCCAGGTGGTTTAGAAGGAACTATTGCTGATACCACTGGCGGACTAGCGCCTGCGTCCGTGACTATTCCTGAGGATCAATTGAGCGCGAGCTTCGACTACATCGCGCCTGACGACCCCGTAGAAGGGACGGTAACGGTCAGCATCGTGGGCACTGGCGTTTCAGTGACGGCGCCGGTCACTGTGCTCCCTCAGGCGACTCTGATCATCAATGAGGTGGACTACATAAACCCAGGCACCGATGACCGCGAGTACGTGGAGCTCTACAACGTCGGCCCCGACGAATTGGACCTCTCCGATATTGTGTTGCTTCTGATCAACGGCGCGAACTCGGAGAGCCCGGTTGTATATGCCTCGATCTCGCTAGCTCCCGCCGGGGGGCCAGCAGTGATCGCTCCCGGTGGGTATCTCTTGGTCGTCCCGCCGACGGGCGTTGAGGTCCCCGCTGGAGTCCTTCGATCGGAGTTTAATGGTCAGCTCAACCAGCTCCGAGACGGACCTCGCGACGGCATCGTGCTCTTTGACCGTGGGTCTGGAGAGGTGCTTGATGCCCTCGCCTATCGAGGCCGTCCGACGGGCTCAATAACCTTCTTCGATGTCGAGGACGAGCCTATTGAGTTCACGTTCAGCGAGACCCAGACACTACCCGACGACCCCATGTACAACGATCGGGATAGCGCTGATGGTTCGGTAGCTCGGATCCCTAACGGTCTCTTCACTGGCGCCGCCGCCGATGACTTTCGGTTCACGACGACGCTCACGCCAGGCACGGCGAACCCCTCAAGCCCTTAGACCATGTCTGGTGAAAGACCGGCGCTACTGCGGCCGCAGGGTCTGGCCGCCCGAGGGCCACTCCTCACCGCCGGGCCGGACCTCCTCGGAGACGACGCCGACCTGACGCAAGAAGGTCAGCCCGTCATAGACGTCGAGGTGGTCGATGATCTTGCCGTCTTCGAGCTGGCATACGGCGGCGACTAGGTAGTTCACGCTCCGGCCCGTGCCCGGGATGCCCATCATCTCGCCGTGATGAGTCGCCGTGAAGCGGTAGGTCCAGTGGACGCTGTCGCCCTCCGCGGTGAGCTCCTCCAGTGAGTACCGGAAGTCGGGGAACCCCTCGTGCACCTGCCGCATCATCTCCTGGTAGAAGGGCAAGCCCCCCAGCTCAATCCCGGAGCCCGTATGGTAGAAGATCTCCTCATGACAGACCTCGCCGAGGCCGTCGAAGTCGTAGGCGTTGAGCAAGTCGACGAGCCGGAGAATCCTGTTCTTGTTTTGCTCAACGGACATAGGAGCTCCTCGTGTTCGGGGTGCGTGTTGTCGAGTGGTGGGTGGAAGCTAAGCAGGGATGGGGTGGCCTCAAGGGCGGCGGTCTTGAGTTGAGCTGCGAGGCGCTGGCAGTTACGTTGGACCCAGCATGAGTGACCCAGCTCGGACGTCGGAGGTGTGGGTGAATTCCGGAGATGTCGAGAGGCTCTTGAGGGGGGTGTTCGCGGGGCGTCCGTGCATCCTCGCCCTTGGTCCGGTGGCGGGTCAGGTAAACACGATTCGGCGGCTCAGAGAGTTCGGGGCTACCCGGTTCTTGGTCCTCGCTGACTCTCTGGGGACCGGTGAGCTACCAGACCGCGGCGCCGGTGTGGACTGGCTCGTGGTCGTCGACGGCGTCGCGCCGGACATGATGACCGGCATCCGCATGTATGAGGCGGCCCTCCTGAGTCCTTCAGATGCGGTGGTCGAGGCGGTGGAGCGCTTCGACCCCGACGGGGAAGCCATCGTGATGTGCGCTCATATCTCGGATCTCCAGGAGATCTGTGGTCGGGAGTGCTTCGGGGCTCGGGAGCCCTCGTGGGCAGCGCTGGAGGATAAGGTCGTGATCGACCTCTTTTGGGACAAGGCCGGCATCGAGCGGGCTCCTTCACAGACCGTCTCGGCCCGGAATCTTGAGGCGCAGCTCGAGGCCTCTGCGGGTCTCGATGAGGGCCGCGGGACCGTTTGGGCCGGCGACGCGCTCGAGGGGTTCAACGGCGGCGCCGCCTACCTGCGGATCGTCGAGAGCGAAGAGGATGGGGCGCGGGCCCATGAGTTCTTCGCCACGCGGTGCGAGCAGGTGCGGATCATGCCCTACCTCGAGGGGATCCCGTGTAGCATTCACGGGATGGTCTTTCCCGAGGAGGTGATAGCCTTTCGGCCCGTGGAGATGATCGTCTTTCGGCGCCCCGGGCGCGGGCAATTCCTCTACGCCGGCTTCGCGACCTTCTGGGATCCATCCGACGAGGACCGCCAGGAGATGCGGGCGATGGCTCGCCGCGTCGGGGAGGCCCTGCGCCGGGAGGTCGGATATCGTGGGGCCTTCACGGTGGATGGCATCATCACGGCGCGCGGGTTTCTGCCCACGGAGCTGAACCCCAGGAGCGGCGGCGCCTTCGCGTGGCTCACGCGGGGTGAGCCGGAGTTCCCCCTGAGTCTCTTGGACAAGGCGGTCCGTCACGGCTGTCCCGTCGACTTCGAGCCCCGTGATCTGGAGGAACGGGTCATCGCGATCGCCGACGCCCACCGGACCGGTGGAGGGTGGACCGTGGTCGACATCCCATTTGAGGAGACCGTCACCCATCAGCTCCTTCGCACCGAAGGGGGCTTCGAGCTCACCGCCGAGGGCTGCCCTGAGGAGGACACCCACGGCGTGCTGCTGCTCGGGCCCTCGGCGATGGGAGGCTTCGTGCGCTACCTGCCGCATCGTCACGCGACGGCGATGGGTCCTTCGCTGGCGCCGGAGGTCGCCGAAGCCTTCGCCTTCGTCGACCGCAGCTTCGGTACAGAGTTTGGCGAGCTCGTCCCCGCTACGCCGCAGGAGCGGGCGACCGGGTCTGCCGCGGGTACGGGCTGACGTGACTTAGGCCACGGGCGGCTACTCTAGAACGAAAAACCTACCTGCAGTCCGGCCCCTTCCATGGCGCGGGTGCCCCAGGCCGTGGGCGGGCTCATGACGGGGGCCAGCCCGACCGTGGCGCTTCGTTGGTGTTGGCGATGTCGGGCCATGTGGTAGAAGGCGATCGGCGTCGCCGTGACCAGGGCCAGCTGGAATACCGCGGCGGTCCAGAAGACGGGGGCGCTCACGAAGGGGGGAAGCAAGACCCCGACGAGGCCTGCTGCTCCGATGCCCAGAAATGCACCCAGGAGGGACGCTCCATAGTAGGACCCGCCGCCCATTCGATTGCCCGTGATGTCCACCAACGCGGCGGAGACGAAGGGGTACCCGATGCCCATGATCAGCGCCGGAAGAATGAGGGCTTCCGAGGGAGCTCCAAAGAACACCGTCGGAGAAACGAATAAGGCAAGAGCGCTCCAGTAGATCGTGGAACCTAAGAAGTGGACCCCAGCCTGGGCCAATGAGATCTTCGCTGTGGAATGCTCGGAGCGTCCGAGGGAACCACTCCCGGTCTGAGACTGGGCCGAGAAGGTCGGCGGGGTGAGCGCGTAGTGCGGCATCGCGGCAGGTGCCTCTAGGACAGGCGTACTCTTCGTCGCTGGACCGTCAAGGGGATTGGCCAGGGCGAGCGAGGGCGCTGCCAGGAAGAGGAGAAACGATGAGAGGATTAAGATACGAAACATCAGGGGCTCCGGGTGGAGGGACGGATGAGCGTTTCTTATAGCCGATCCTTGGCCTCTGCCGCACTGAGACTTCCTGAG
>SKON01000296.1 GCA_007120035.1 Myxococcales bacterium | reverse complement strand
TTCGCAGCAACGGTCCGCCTGGCTGGCAAACACTCGGTCGCGGCTGGCAGAAACTGCTCACCCTTGAGGAGGGTTTTCGGATGGCAATGGAGCTCAGTCATGAGATGTGATCAATCATGAGCCCCCTTCCGCATCTTACAGAGGTCAGAAAACAGAGGTCGGAAGACGGACGTCAGAAGACGGAGAGGACGTGGTCGCAATGACCGCGGCCTTTGTTTTTTCTCGGTGTCCACCGACCGCCTCCGAAGCGATTTCGATGAGGTTTGGATGAAGTACCACGTTCTTCTTGCCGCTCTTCTGAGCATCGTTCTTGTGTCCCTGCCCCAGTCTGCAGAGTCCCTGGGGATCGGTGTGGGCTCTACCACGATCGCCTCAGGACTTTCTCTGAAGCAGTATGCTGGCCCGACGGCCTTCCAACTCACCGCCGGGTGTTGGGGAGGCTGCGATGGAGTCGCGGCCTCACTGGACTTTCTGGTCCCTATGCCGGCCTTCGCCAACGCCCAGGTCTTGGCCCTGGCCTGGAACTTTGGTGCCGGTCCCGCGGTGGGGATCGGCGGCGGCGAGGTCGGCGTCGCTGGGAGCTTCGTTCTGGGTCTGGAGGTGATCTTTCAGCCCCTGCCTATCGATCTCGTGCTGGAGTGGCGTCCGGCTGTCCATGTCCTCCCAGACCTGGATCTCGAGTTCGTCGCATTCGGTGGACACCTGCGGATCTACCTCTTCTAGCGGAGAAGAAAGGACAGGCCACTGACCTAGAGTGGATAGAAGTTTGTCCCGAATGGGTCGTGATCGCTCAGAAAATAGCTGGCTTTTCTGGCTCGAATTTTGCTTGCTCGAGAGAGGGTGTTCTCCATGCTATTTCCACCCCCGTTTTACTGACGAGATGATCATGCCCATGCGCCCTGTGTTTCTGTTCCTCTGTGTCTGCTGGATCGGCCTGGCCGGGTGTCCCGCTCCCGAGGAGTTCCCCGAGGAAGATGTCGACGCTGGTTCCGATGTGATCGACGAACCCGATGTGGCCGACGATCCTGACGTGACTGAGGAACCGGACGCCACCGACGATCTCGATGCCAGCGATGATCCCGATGTACCCGACGTGAGCGATGATCCCGATGTGATCGACGAGCCCACCGAGGACCCCTTCCCCTTTCTGATCCATCCGGGGCTTTCCCGGGCGACGGTGAGCCACCTCGCCTGGGCTTCCATCGATGACGCCACACTCTACGAGGTGGCCGTGTACCGCCTCACGGGATCGGAGTTTCAATCGGTTCATACGGAGGAGACCCCGGAGCGCCGCGCCCAACTTCCCCGAGAGTATCGCAACGACCCGGAGATCTTCATCGGAGTCACCGCCCGCGATGGCGCTGGCGAGATCCTTCAAGAGAGTGACCTCGTCGGCGCAGCCCCCGATGTGAACGCGAACCTCGCCGTCTGCGAGGGATACTGCAACGGCCGCAACTACGAGTATGTGCTTCGAGTCTACGGAGATAACCCGACGTTCGTTCGTATCGAGAGCGGCTATCAGTCGATGCGCGCCGTCTACGGTCCTTCCTTCAATCCTTCCATCGTGCCACCGGGCGGCCACTATGCCGGTCCCTTCGTGGTCCCCTCGGATCCCTCCGAGGTGGTGCGAGACAGTGACAGTCCACAGTGTGCTCCCATGATGGTGGGGGACACCTACTATCTGGTCACAAAGAACGGTGGGCCCTGGCAGCCGGCGATCTTGAGCCTGACGGAGACCGCACCCATTGGAAACGACGCCGAGTCGACCTGCGGAAACACCAGCACTGTCTCCGGACTTGCCATGCTCTTCAACACTACCTCTTCGATCAGCCCCTCGCTGACCTGCCAGCCGGCCTGCGGGTCCGATTACGACGTAGACGGTGACATCGACGATCAGGACTGGACCGACACCGGTTGGGGGTGGGACGTCTGGGACGATGCCGTCTTCCCCGACCCCTTTGTGATCGGCGGGGGCGCTCCTGTGTCTCCCGGTGGGCTCGGATGGGCAGACGATGTGATCGTCGGGGATCTCTTGAAGTCTCTTTCGGCCTATCTCCCTACCGTCGACCTCGGCGATCTCGACCTCGAGCTGCGCGATCTCAGCCTGCGGTCGGTGCTGAACCCCGAAGAGGCGGTCGGCATCGACATCGAACGCCTCGTCCTCGAGCGGGAGAGCTACGTCGACGAAGTGCTCGACGAGCTCGACGACGACCTCTACGTCCTCAACCAGTACTTCGGCGGCACCTGGCTCCACATGCTGGCCGTGATTCACGCCGACGAGTGACCTGCCGCTCGAGGTGAAAATAGCCCCCCTCCGATCGGCAAGAAGCCCCCCTTTCGATCCGGGGAGGGCCGCTCGGGGCGCGGGGGAGCGGGGCGTCGACCCCGGGGGGCGGCCGGGGGTGTGGGGGTGCGTTGCCTCCCGGCCACCACCTCGGGTACCTTGGAGGCCTGAATGGTCTGGTGGAGGCGTGTGTGAGCGGTGCAGAGGCCCAACCTTTGAGGAGTAGTGACGGTCCCCGCCGGGCTCTGGTGCTCTCCGGTGGCGGGGCCCGGGGTGCCTACGAGGCCGGGGTCCTGCGATACATCCTGGAGGTCTTGCCCCAGTCCCTGGGGCATGCGCCACGGTTGGACATTATCTGTGGGACCAGCGTGGGGGCGATCAACGGGGCCTGGTTGGCGGCCACCCTCGACGAGCCCGTGTACAGCGCCCGGCGTATGGAAGAGCTGTGGCGGTCGCTGAAGTTCTCCCGGATGGTCCAGCTCTCTTATTCGGAGCTCTTCCGGTCGTTTCGACGCAGCATCCTCGACCCCCGGATGCCCCGGCGGTTGCGGTCTCGGGTTCGCAACCGCTCCGGCGGGGTCCTGAAGACCAGCTTCTTTGATCGCCTGGTCGGCGGCGAGGTGCCGTTTCAGCGGATCGCGCGGAACCTGAAGCGAGGGGTGTTGGAGTCCGTTTCGGTGTCGGCTACGGAGCTCTTCACCGGTCGGACGACGGTCTTCGTCCAGTCGGCCAGGCCCGTACCCCCCTGGACACGGGATCCCCGCCAGATCGCCATCAGCGGCCCCCTGACCCTCACCCAGGTGATGGCCAGCGCCGCCATCCCCGTGCTCTTCCCGGCGGTCCGGATCGATGACCACTGGTACAGCGACGGCGGCCTCCGCCAGAACACGCCGATCTCTCCGGCGCTGCGCCTCGGGGCCGACCGGGTCCTGATCATCGCTCTGCGCCGCCGCTCCCTGGAAGAGCGCCTGGAGCCCTCCCAGACCGCATCCCTCCCCGAGGAGCACCCCAACCCGGCCTTCGTCCTGGGGAAGCTCCTGGACGCGTTGCTCCTGGATCCCCTGGACTACGATCTGGACGTCCTCTTTCGGATCAACGCCATCCTGGAGTACGGCGACGAAGCCTTTCACGACGGGGACTTCGTCTCCGAGCTCAACGAGGTGATCCGGGCCCACCGGGGCCAGGGATACCGGGTCGTCACCCCCATGCTCGTGCGCCCGGGCCGCGACATCGGCGCTCTGGCCGCCCGGTTCGCCCGGGCCCAGGGCGACGACTTCTGGGGCTCGGCGCCCTTGCGCTCCCTGGCCCTCCGGGCCCTGGAAAACCAGGGGTCCCGAGAGAGCGACCTCTTGAGTTACCTCCTCTTTGACGGCGGCTACACCGGCGAGCTCATCGACATGGGGTTCCACGACGCCGAGCTCCTCCACGACGACCTCGTGGAGTTCTTTACCGATTGAAGACCATGACCCCCCGTCCGATCCTCTCAGGAGACGGCAACGTCTCCGTCGACATCGACGCCCTCCGGTTCTACCGCGAGATCCACGGCATTCCCAACCTGAGCGCCAATGCTGTCGATCCCCTGTGGACCCTCGGCGTGCCCCGGGCCCAGAAGCTCTTCGCCGAGTTTTCCCTGCCGGCGACCTTCTTTGTCGTCGGCGCCGACCTGTGGGTCACGGCCCACCGTGAGGTCGCTCACAGCCTCCTGGAAGACGGACACGAGCTCGCCAACCACAGCCAGGATCATTTCTACGACCTGCGACGTCGTCCCCCGGCGGAGATCCGAGACCAGATCCGCCAGTGCGACGAGGCCATCGCCGAGCTCGCCGGCGCTCCCCCGGTGGGGTTTCGGACCCCGGGCTACAACGCCAGCGCGGAGATCCTCGAAGCCTCCCGTGCTGCGGGCCATCGGTACGACGCCTCCCTCTTTCCCGCCGCCGGGTACTGGCTCGCCAAGGCCGCCGTCATGGGATACCGGCGCTTTCGTCGGTCCCCCAGCCACAGCGACCGCGCCGAGCTGCGCACCCTCCTGGCCTCGACGGAGCCCTACTACTGCGACCCCCAACGGTACTGGCGGCCCTCCCCGGAGGTCGGCGACTTCGTGGAGTTCCCCGTGGCCGCCGTGGCGGGGTTTCTCCCCATCATCGGCACCAGCCTTCACCTCCTCCGACACCTCGGCTGGGACCGCCTGTGGGCTCGCCTCCACCGCCGATTTCCGAGGTTTTTCAACCTCGAGTTCCACGC
>SKON01000326.1 GCA_007120035.1 Myxococcales bacterium | reverse complement strand
GGTGGAGGAGGCGGATGTGTTCGGCGCGGAGGGAGAGGAGGACCTTGTCGGGGGCCTCCCGTTGGGGGGGCGTGGAGAGGGGGACGCCGTGGACCGTGACCTCCGTGGCGTGGGCGTGGTGACCGGTGACGTTTGCGCGCAGGAGGTTTTCGACGCCTACGGACCGGGCCATGCGGGCTGTTTGGGGGCGAGCGAAGGCCTGCTCGACGGAGCCGGTGAAGAGGATTTCGCCATGGTCCTGGAGGATGATTTGGTCGCCGAGGGTCATGGCTTCGGCCCGGTCATGGGTGACCAGGACGGTGGCGATGCCGAGGTGGTTCAGCCACTGGCGGAGGTCGCGGCGGACCGAGGCCCGGGTGGAGACGTCGAGGGCCGACAGGGGCTCGTCGAGGAGGAGGAGTCTGGGGTCCGTGGCGAGTGCCCTGGCGAGTGCGACGCGCTGGGCCTGGCCGCCGGAGAGTTGGCCCGGGTAGCGGTGGCCGAGGTCGTCGATGCGGAGCATCTTCTTGAGGCTCGTGAGCCGGGCGGTGGTGTCGGTGATCTGACGAGCGCGGGGTCCGTAGAGGATGTTGTCGTCCACGGTGAGGTGGGGGAAGAGGGCGTAGCTCTGATGGAGGAAGCCGACGTTGCGGGCCGGTGGGGGGACGAAGGTCCCGGCGTCGGTGTCGAGCCAGGTGTGGTCGTCGATGCGGACCATCCCGGTCCGGGGGCGGTCCAGGCCGGCCAGGACACGGAGGAAGGTCGTCTTGCCGCAGCCGGAGTGGCCGAAGAGGACCCAGGTTTTGTGGGACTCGAGGTCCATGGAGAGGTCGGCCGCGATCACGGGTCCGCCGCGGTGGCGCATCTGAAATCGTGTCAGGAGCGTACGGACCATGGCGACCATGCCTTATGCTGGAGTCCATACATCACCACGAGGACCGCGAAGGAGATGGCGAGCAGGACCAGGGAGGTCTGCCCGGCGGCGTCGTAGTTCAGGGCCTGGACCTCGTCGTAGATCGAGATCGAGACTGTGCGGGTCTCGTTGGGGATGTTGCCGCCGACCATCAGGACCACCCCGAACTCCCCGAGGGTGTGGGCGAAGCTTAAGACGACGCCCACGACGACGCCGGCGATGGACTGGGGGAGGATCACCTTGAAGAAGGTCCGAAGCCGGGAGGCGCCCAGGCATCGGCTGGCCTCGATCAGGGAGCGGTCTACCTGGCCGAAGGCGGCGGCCATGGGCTGGATCGCGAAGGGGAGGCTGTAGATCACGGAGGCGATCACCAGCCCCTGAAACGAGAAGGGCAAGATCTGGCCGCTGAAGCTCTCGTAGACGCGGCCCACGGGGCTCTGAGGTCCGATGGCGATGAGGACGTAAAAGCCAAGGACCGTCGGGGGGAGCACCAGGGGGAGGGCGACCAGGGCGTCGGCGACGAACTTCAGACGAGATCGGGTGTAGGCCAGGGCGTAGGCCGTGGGGAGGCCGATGACGAGGAGGATCGCCGTGGTCCAGGTGGCTACTTTGGCGGTGAGGAGGAAGGCGGCCCAGTCGATCATGGGAGGCTCCCGGGGGAGAGGAAGCCGTACCGAGAGAGGATCTCCTGGCCATGGGGGCCGACGAGGTAGTCTCGGAACTCTCCTGCCAGCTCGGGCTGGGAGGACCATCGGGGGATGAGTCCCCCCTGGCGGAGTGGGGGGAAGGTCTCCAGGGGGATCTCCCAGTGTAGGCCGCGGTCGGCCATCTCGGGAGCGATGGCGATGGAGAGGGCGATGATGCCGATCTCGGCGGCGCCGGTGTCTACGAACTGGGCAGCCTGGGCGATGTTTTCGCCGAAGACGAGTCGGTCTGCCACCTCGTCGTAGCGGTCGGCCTGTCGCAGGGCGGCCACGGCGGCCTCGCCATAGGGAGCGTGGTCGGGGTTGGCGACGGCGATGCGTCGAACGCCGGGGGCCTGAAGTGCCTCCCAGCGGAGGCCCTCTACGTCCACGGGAGAGTCTCTGGAGGTCCAGATCACCAGGCGGCCGATGGCGTACTCGAAGTGGTCGTCGTCCATGGCCAGGCCGGCGTCGACGAGCTTTTTGGGGTAGGCGATGTCGGCGGAGAGGTAGAGGTCGAAGGGGGCTCGTTGGGTGAGCTGGGCGTAGAAGTTGCCCGAAGACCCATAGATGACCCGAATCTCCGCAGCGTGCTCGCCGCCGCGGCGGTGCTGGAAGTCGGCGATCAGCTCATCCATGGCGAAGCGGAGATCCGCTGCGGCGGCGATGGTGAGGCGGTCGTCGGCGTCGTGGGTCTGGCAAGAAAGGGAGGCCGTGAGGATCGCGAGGGCGACCAGGGTGCCTGCCATCTGGCGCAGAGGGTTCATAGGGCGACGGAGGTCCCCGTATGGGTGGTGTCGTAACCCGAAGAGGCGGAGACGGATCGGCGAAAGGAGCCGGCGTTCAGGGTGTCCAGGATCGGGGTGAGGGCGCCCTCCTCCCGGAGGGGCCGGGGGAAGACGAGGTCGAAGCGCTCTTCGTCGAGGGGCAGGAAGGTGAGCCCCAGGGCTCGGGCGACGCTCTCGGGGCCGACGCCCACGTCGGTCTGGCCATAGAGGATGGAGAGGGCGACCTCGTGATGGCTTCGGGCTACGGTGACGGGGTGAATCTTGTCTGTATTGATACCGGCGGTGGTGAGCCACCTCCGGAGCGCCAGGTGTGCGCCGGAGTCGGGGGGCCGGTCCACGAGCCGGAGGTCGTCGCGGGCCAGGTCTTCGATCCCACCGACAGTGTGAGGATTTCCGGGGGCAAGGAAGAGGCCGGTTCGCCAGTGGAGGAGGGTGACCATCTCCATCCGGGAGGCGTCGAGGTGGGCCCGGACGAGTTCGCGGTTGAAGTCGTCACCGTCGGGGTCGGCGACGTGGATGCCGGCGACGTGGACCTCGCCACTGGCGAGTAGTTCGATGGCCCGGAGGCTCGGGGTGGGGAGCCATCGGGCTCGGCCCCGGTCGTGTCGGGCGGTCTGGTGTTCGAGCTCCCGGAGGGCAGGGGCGCAACCGGCGATGAGGAGGTTTGCGGTGAGCTCTCCGGAGGGGTGAAAGAGCTCGACGTTGATGTCCTTCGGGGCACCTGTGGAGCCAGGAGCGCCTACTACCTGGCCGTCGGGGCTGAGGGCGGACACGGCCTGGTCGGCCCGGCTCAGGGGGTGGGCGACCCATCGGTGGCCAACCCGAGCGACCATCACGGAGGTCTTCGACGAGTCCTCCGGGGGGCTTGAAAGGTGGGCTGTGAGGGTCGTGGGGAGTTCGCGATCGAGCCAGAAGAGGTCTTCTACGGCGCAGCCCAGCTCCCTGGCGAGCTGCAGCGCCACGGTGGTCGAGGGCGACGTGAGGCCGCGCTCGATGGCGCTCAGGCCCTGGCGGGTGATGCCGACCCGGCCGGCGAGCTGCTCCTGGGTGAGGTCCAGGGCCTGTCGGCGGTGGCGGATGTCGTTGTGGAGGGGCTCGGTCATGGGTCGTTCCTCCCTGATCAGGAGGAACGATTATAGCAAATATAATTGTCAGTGCGCAAATGATAGTTGCTCTGGGGTGTGATCGGTTTTCGTCGGTGGGAACGTCGCCATTCCGCAGCGGGCCAACGGATCAACGTGGATCGGGGTTGGGGTGGTCGAAGCGGCAGCCGGCGTCCCATTCAGCGCGCATGTTTCCGTGAGCCGGGATCCCACGGGCGTCGCGGATCATGCGGGCCATATGCAGGAGGTTCCAGGTCATGAAGGTGGTGTTTCGCTGGGTGAACTCGTTCTGAGGTCCACCGGAGCCGTCGTCGAGGTAGGAGGGGCCCGGCCCGGCTTCACCGACCCATCCAGCGTCGGCCTGCGGGGGGATGACCATGCCCAGGTGTTGGAGGGAGTAGAGGATGCTCATGGCGCAGTGTTTGATCCCGTCCTCGTTGCCGGTGACCACGCATCCGCCGACCTGGCCATAGTAGGCGTACTGGCCCTGGTCGTTGAGCTGAGCGGACATGGCGTAGAGGCGTTCGATGAGCTTGGAGCAGATGGAGGAGCGCTCCCCGAGCCAGATGGGGGTGCCGACGACGACGATTTGAGCCGCCCGGACCTTCTCGAAGAGAGTGGGCCAGTCGTCGGTGTCCCAGCCATGGTCGGTCATGTCCGGGTAGACACCGGTGGCGACGTCGTCGTGATCGACGAGGCGGATCATCTCTGTGGTGACGCCGTTGGTCTCCATGATCGATCGGGAGACGTTCATCAACCCTTCGGTGTGGGAGGTCTGGGGAGACCGCTTGAGGGTGCAGTTGAAGAAGAGGGCGCGGAGATCGGAGAAGTCCCGTTCTGTCGGCATGATTCGTGGCTCCCGGCTGGAGAGATTGGAAGTGCAGGGAGAAGAACCAAAGCACGGTGCGGGCGTTGGCTACCCGAAGAGCCTGTTTCGATGGTTCGATGGCGACGGAGGTGACGCGTCAGGGCTCGGTGAGGAGGTCTTCGGCACTGGAGGAGCGCCGCTCTTCGTCGACCTGACGTTCGATGGCGTGGTCGTCGGTGAGGTCCAGGAGTTCCGTGGCCGTCGGGCCCGAGGTCTGTTGGGATGCCTCGGCGACCGCGGTGCGGCCTTTGGGGGTGTGGCGAGGGAGGGGCTCGGTCATCTCGACGATGTAGATGGGGGAGGGCATGTCGATGTCGGCGGCGTCGAAGGATTCTTTGATGCGGCGAATGGCTTCGCTCTTGACCTTTCCGAAGCTGAACTCCTCCTGGTCGACCCAGGCGGCGAACCAGAGGGTGACGCTGGAGTCGGCGAGTTCTCTGATGAGAGCGGTGGGGCCCGGGTCGGAGAGGACACCGTCCATCTCCTTCAGGGTTTTGAGCCCAAGGGTGAGGCAGGTGGGGATGTTCTCTTCGTTGCCGATACCGACGGTGAAGTCGAAGCGGCGGCGGTGGTTGCGGCTGAAGTTGATGAGGTTGCTCTTGAAGACCGTGGCGTTTGCGATGCGGACGTGATTGCCGTCGGTGGTCATCAGGATGGTCTCGCGCATGGTGAGGCGAACGACGCGGCCCGTGAAGCCCTGTAACTCGACGAGGTCGTTGGCCTCGAAGGGGCGGCGCAGGCTGAGCAGGATGCTGGCGAGGTAGTTTTCGGCGATATCGCGGAACGCGAAGCCCAGGGCGATCCCGACGACACCGGCGGTACCGAGGAGGGCGCCGACGATGGTGGTGGCATCCAAGAGATCCAGGGCGATCAGGAGGCCACCGACGACGACGACGATCCGGACGATCTGCTTGAGGAGGCCCCGTGCCAGGCTGTTGTTGGTGAGCTTCTTGAACGGCCAATCCCAGACGACGAGGAGACGGGAGAGCTGCCAGAAGAGGAAGATGATGAAGAGCGCGATACCCAGGATGGGAATGCGGCGCACGAAGTCGGTGAAGAAGGTGGCGAGTCGATCCCAGGTAGGGGAGACGCGATCGGCGACGTCGACGGCTTCGGTGATCTGGTTGTCGACGTAGAGGACGCCGGGCATGGTGCGGGCGAGCTCTGCGGCCTGGGCGCGGGCGTCGCCGGAGGCGGCCTTGCCTCGGAGGTGCACGACGCCTTCGGTGACCTCGACGGTGACGTTTTCCAGAGATCGGATCTGGGAGTAGATACCGGAGAGGCGCTTCTCATTGGTCTCGTCGACCGAGAGTTGGGGGTCTGGTGGTGGGGGCTCCTCGTCAGGGGCAGCGGTGAGGAGGTCGTTTTGGACGTGGAGGACACCGTCAAATCGCTCCGCGAGATCCGCAGCGAGGAGCTTATCAGCGCGCTCGGGGACCTCGCCGGTGAGGCGGACGACGCCGGCCCGGACGTCGGGGGTGACCTCGGTGAGGCCGTCGATCGCCTGGAAGGTGGCGGTGATCCGGCGCTGGAGTTGGAGTTCCTCGGCGGTTTGGCGAGGCTCGGCGTCTGGGGCGGTGTCCTCGAGCTCGAAGCCTTCCGTCGATGGATCATCTGCATCGGTACCGGGCTCCTGGGCTTGGAGGGGGGCCGTGGTGGTGAGGAGCAGGCCGGTCAGGACGATGGCGAGGAGACGGAGCATGGGGTCTCAAAAGCAAATGAGGAGTCCTCATCTGACATCGAAGGGAGACAGGGGTCAAGCGGTGGATTCGCGCGAGGGATTTGTTTCCGTCGGTGGGGACGTCGCCATTCCGCAGCGGGCCTTGGCCCGCGAGGACGTTCGGGCCGCTGTTTCAGGCCCGACTCGCCGAGCCTCGTGGCCTTGGCCCGAGGAGAGGTGCCAGGTTCGCCTCCTGGGGTCGGTGGAGGACGAACCGGGTTCGCTCATTCACGGGTGGGAAAGCTGAACCCCGTGGCCTGGAAGAGGTCGAAGGGGCGCCACCGGTCGTAGGCGTCGGGGCCGAGGCATCGGCACATGGCGAGGAGGAGGCCCGAGAGGGTGGGGTCGGGGTGGCTCAGGAGGCGGTCGCGCCAGACCTCGGTGGGGACGGGCTCGATGGGGATGCCTGCGGCCTGCATGGACTCCATGAGAAAGCGCAGGGAGTAGGGGCGGGGTGCGGCGATGTGGGTGAAGGGGTTCTGCGGGGAGTCGGCGAGGGCCCCGTCGGTGATGGCATCAGCGATGGCGTCGGCGGCGGTCTCGAGGGGGGTGATGTCGAACTCCAGGGTGTCGAGGTGCTCGTCGGGGACGCAGCCCAGGGCGGCGGTGCCTCGAAAGAAGTGGTCCAGCATATCTCGGGCGTGGGGGCGGTCTCCGACGAGGAGGCCCAGGCGGTAGATCCGGGCCGTGGGGGCGACATGGTGGACGAGCCACTCGGCGGCCCATTTGGATTGGGCGTAGCCGCCATGGACGACGCCCTCTGAGCGTAATGGCTCGGGGAGGACCGGGCCTGGTGAGCGGTCGGTGCCGACGAAGACCGAGAGGGTGGAGGCGTTGTGGAGGGTCTTGGGGCGGCCCAGGGTGAGGAGGCGGAGGATCTCGAGGGTGCCGTCGAGGTTGGTGGCGCGGAGGTCGTCGAAGGTGGCGCCGAGGTTCACGGCGGCGGCGAGGTGATAGATGGTGTCCGTGGTGTCTGTTAGCTCGGCGTAGCGGTCCGGGGAGAGGCCGAGGTTTGGGAGGGAGATGTCGCCTTGGAGGACGGTTACGCGGGGAGAAGGGTGAGGGAGGCGCCGTGCGGCGGCCTCCTGGGAGGGCCCGCGGACGAGGCAGGTGATGTGGGCGTCGGTGTGGTCCAGGAGTCGGGAGAGCAGGAGGGAGCCAAGAGAGCCCGTTGCGCCGGTGAGAAAGATCTGACGAGGTTCGGAGGTAGGAGAGGTGACGACTGGCGGGAGGTCGGCGGCCAGCTCCCTGGCGAGTTCTCGGAGGCTCTGGGTGGTTCGTGGTGGCCGGGGGGCTCGGACGGCGGTGGCCAGGGAGCGCACGCGGGGAGCCGTTCGGAGCAGCTCCGGTGGGAGAGATAGGCCGTGGCGGCTCGCCAGGGCTGAGAGGTGAAGCGCGGAAAGGGAGTCGCCGCCGAGGGCGAAGAAGTCGTCGTCCGGGGAGACATCGGTGGTGCCGAGGACCTGGGCGAAGAGCCGGATCAGGAGCGCTTCGACGGGAGTGTGGATTGATCTTCCGGCCGAGGTGTTCAGGGGGTGGCGCTGCAGGGCGGGGAGATCGACCTTGCCGGTGGGGGTCGTGGGCAAGGACTCGAGGACCACCGTTCGGATCGGGGTGTCGATGGGGGGAAGGTCTGGTGGTTCGCCCGAGGCTTCCAGGAAGGCGACGAGGGCTGTGCCGTGAGGTAGCTCGCGGGGGACGACGGCGGCACGGCGAACCGCGGGGTGGCTGGCGAGTGAGGCCTCGATGGGTTCGGGGGAGATCATCTTGCCGGCGACTTTCACGCGCCGGTCCAGGCGGCCCAGGAACTCGAGGTTTCCTTCGGGATATTGGCCTTCGGGGTGGACTCGGAGGAGGTCGCCGGTGCGGAAGGTTCGGGGAGTCGGGAACCGCCGGGCGGTCTCGTCGGGGTGGTGCAGGTATCCGATGGCAACGGCGTCTCCGGTGATCCAGAGCTCTCCGGACTCTCCGACCTGGGCTGTGGCGCCGTCGGGGCGGCGTACGTCGTAGGTGACGCCAGGGATGGGGTGGCCGATGAAGGGGCGGTCCCAGGTCGGGTCGCAGACGACCATGCTGGTGCAGACCGTGGCCTCCGTGGGGCCGTAGCAGTTCACGACTCTCACCCGCCGGGCCCAGGACCGCACCGTCTCAGGGGGGCAGACCTCGCCGCCGATGATCAGGGTCTGCAAGGTCGGCGGGGAGAGCTCGGGGTCCAGGGCGGTGAGCACCGATGGGGGGAGGTCCACGTGGGTGATCTCTCGGTCTCGGAGGATCCCGATGAGAGCTGCGGGGGCTTTCAGGGCGTCGTCGTCCTCGAGGTGGAGACAGGCTCCGGCGAGGAGGGCGGTGAGGAGATCCGAGAGGGAGGCGTCGAAGTCGGGGGAGAGGTACCAGAGCACCTGGCTCTGTGGGGTGAGCTCGAAGGTGGTGATCTGGGCGTCCACGAATGGGAGGATGCCCCCGTGGCCGACGGCGACGCCCCGGGGTTGGCCGGAGGAGCCCGAGGTGTAGATCAGGTAGGCGGCGTCTTCGAGGGGGAGGTCCGGGGGTTCATGGAGATCCCGGAGGACTCGATCGCGATGAGCTCGGGGCAGGGAGGGGCGAAGGGGTACGAAGGCAGCTCCGGCGAGCCAGATGCCGAGCAGATGGACGATGTAATCCGGAGACTTCTCGCGGGCGATGGGTAGGACCTGGCCGGGGCCGACACCCTGGGCGATGAGCTCGTCGGCGACTTGCTGGGCGCTCGTCAGGAGCTCGCCGTAGGTGAAGACCTGGCGGCCACGGGAGCAGATCGCGGGGCGCTGGCGTTGCTCCGGTGATGCGCGCTCCGGTGATGCGGAGAGTGCTTTCTGGAGACGTGCGAGGAAGGGGTTCACGGGTAGGCGTTCACGGGTGGACGTAGTCGGAGAGGGCGGAGCCGCGGGAGCGGTTGTCGACGTCGGGGGCGCCGAGGCCGGCGGCGTGGTCACCGAGGTGAACGAGGCGGAAGTCGAGGCTGAAGCGGGTGGTGCCCAGGGATTGCTCCCGGGTCTTGTGGTAGTGGGCGCCCGAGAAGAGGAGGTTCTGGCCGGGTTGGCAGGCGAAGCCGACCTCGGGGCCGGGATCGACGGGGCCCGTGACGCCCGGGTAGTGAGCCTTCTTGCCGGCCTCGGGGTCCTGCCAGCCGATCTTCAGGCTCCAGCCCTTGCTGACCCAGTCGTCGTAGTCGAAGGTCTCGGAGTCGTTGGGTACGGGCTTGTCGAACCGGTCGGGGTAGAAGAGGAAGGTCTCCTCCGGGGAGAGCTCGTGGAGGGGGATCCACCAGGTGATCAGGCATGAGGGGTGGCCGTACCAGGTGTCGCGGTGGCCGTAGTAGACGGCCTTGGCCGCCGGGTTGAGGTGGCCGTCGTGGCTGACCGCCCGGAGGCGTACGGGGTCGAAGGCGATGTGTCGGGGGTTGAAGCCGAGGCTCTCGGCGAGCTCGTAGATCAGGGCGTGGTGGGCCTCGTCGAGGTAGAGCTCGCGGCGGACGGCGCCGACGCGGAGGAAGAACTCCTGGGGTGAGACGGCCTCGTGGGCCTGGCGGAGATCCGGGGACTCGGGGAACTCGCGGTGAAGCAGGGATCGGGCGATCTCTGCGTACCTCGAAGACGCCGGCGTGGGGTCGAGGAGGAAGATCTCTCCGTCATAGAGAGCTCGGCGGAGGCGATCGTTGGTGGGAGGTGGATCGGGGGAGAGCACGGGACACTCCGTGATTTCGGGCAATATTGGTCGGATTGCGATCTGAACGAGCTTCCTCTACGGTCGCGGTGCTTCATCGGACGCCGTGAGGGCCGATGGGGTTGAGGAGTACGTTTTTTGTTCTTACTAGGGAAACAAACCATGGAAAAGCAGTACAGAGGACTGAAGGATCTCTCCCGGACGACCGTCGCTGTCCTGGCGCTCACGATGCTCGTGCTCGGCGGGTGTGGCGAGGATGGGATGGACGGCTCCGACGCGGATCGTCTGGAGGTGTCGTCGCAGGTGGCCTCGGAGGAGGACTGTCCGAACGGGGGGCGAGAGCTGACGTTCGGGTATGATACCAACGG
Organism: Myxococcales bacterium; assembly: GCA_007120035.1. Taxonomy (GTDB): domain Bacteria; phylum Myxococcota_A; class Bradymonadia; order Bradymonadales; family Bradymonadaceae; genus SKON01. Next base: position 5,216 of record SKON01000326.1, on the reverse strand, counting down.
TAATGGGAGCATCGATGAGATCGCTCACATAGAGGTGATCTGTGACGGGGGAACGGGTCCGGAGGGGCCAGAGGGTGACGACGGTCTCTCCCTGCTGATCGAGTCCGAATCGGCGTCTCCCGATGAGTGCCCGAACGGTGGATTGGTCTACACGATCGGCTACGATTCCGACGGTGACGGAGAGATCGATGATCCACAGAGTGTGGAGACCGTCTGCAATGGGGTGGATGGAGCCGACGGGCTGGCATTGCTTATGGAGGTCTCCGGGGCAGACACAGGGGAGTGCGTGTTCTCGGGGACGACCTATACGTTTGGGTATGACACCACCGGCGACGGAGAGATCGACGATGTGGTGAGTGAAGAGACGATCTGCATGGCGGTTCCGTCTGAGGACCTCGTCGAGGGTGTCGAAGTGCTCTACTTCGTCGACGATATTTCAAATGATAGTGAAGAGGACGTGTTGCTGGTCGGACTCGAGCAGTTGGAGACCGAAGGGCTCATCAGTCTGACCGTCGCTTCGTCGACGAGTGACTTCCTCGACGAAGTGGACTCGGGGATGGTGGCGGTCTACTTCGCGCAGCGATTCTCTCTCGACGAAGACGCGCAAACGGCGCTGGTGGATTGGGTAGAGGATGGTGAGCGATTGATCTTCGGTTCCTATCGGGAGCAGGGCTCCGAGGAGCTTATTGAGGCACTGCAGTCCTCGGTGTCAGGGAGTGACAACCACGATACGATCACCTTCACGACGCCGCGGACGGCCTCTGGGTTGCCCGGTGCGTTGGCACTGTTTACGGAGCCCTGGGGAGTTCATTCGCTGGGGTTGGTCGCCACCGACGACGCCGAGAGTATTTGCACCTTCGAGGATGGAGACTCCTGTGCGGTGTGGGGCAATGAGGGGCGCACTCTGCACTCCGGGGTGATGACCGATGTCTTCCCCATCGAACATGCGCGGAGAATCGCGTTGAACCTGCTGGTAAAGGTAGCGGGTTCGGGCGACTGATGAAGGACCAACGGCTCAGGCGGTGGGGGGCCGCCTGGGCCTTGTGGCGACGGCGATGCATCGGGGGCTCTCCAGCGTGAGCGGAGAGGAGTCGACGGCGCCGAAGAGCTGGACGTCGGTGAATCCGACGGTGGTCAATATCTCGACAAGCTGGTGGGGCATGTAGAGGCGGACCCGGGTCTCGTGAGAGACGCGGCGACCGTCGGGGAGGAAGTACCGCCAGGTCTTCTCGAGGACTCCCTCGGGGAGGTTCAGGCGGCTCTCGCGATGCAGCACGAGGTCGCCGCCGTCGACGGGGCGGTGGTCGACTGCGTCGCGGTGGAAGCCGTGGAGGACGCCGGGGAGGTTCATGAAGTCCAGGGCGAATCGGCCGCCGGGGCGAAGGGACTCGAAGGCCCGGCAGAGCATCTGGGTGTTCTGCTCGTCCGTGGCGGCGTAGCCGAAGCTGGTCCACCAGTTGATGGCGGCGTCCACGGGGGCTTCGGGGAGGAATTCGAAGGCGTCCCTGGCGAGTAAGGTGATGGGGAGGTCTTCGGCGTCGGCGTCGGCTGTGGCTTGTTCGATGTAGGCCGGTGCCTGGTCGACGCCGATGACCTGGTAGCCCTGCCTGGCCAGGGGTAGGGAGAGGCGTCCGATGCCGCAGCATTGGTCGTAGACGCGGGCGCCCGGGGTGAGGTTCAGGTGGCGGACGAAGAAGCTCAGGGTCTGCTCCAGGTCCCTGGGGTCGGTCCCTTCGAGGAGGGCCCTGGCGAGGTGTTCGTCGTAGAAGGCTTCCCACCAGGTCATCGGGGGCTCTCGAGGGCTAAGGTCTGGTCCAGTAATGTGGCGGTGAGGACGGTCATCAGGATGGGCTCGGCGGCCCGCCGTTGTGGGGCGGTCATGCGGGGGAGCTCGTCGAGGAGGGCGTGGACGGGTTTGGGGTCGAAAAGGCTCGAAGCGTCGAGGGGTTGGGCGCGCAGGAGGTCTTCGAGGTCCAGGGGCGGAGCCAGAAAGGGCTGCTTGCGGCGCGCGAGGGTGGCGGGCGGGAGGAGGTCTTCGACGGCGTGGCGGAAGATCCACTTCTCGAGGCCGTCGCGGATCTTGAGGGAGACCGGCAGGGTCTGGGCGACCTCGAAGAACCGGTGGTCCAGGAAGGGGGTGCGGCCCTCGACGCCGTGGGCCATCTCAGTGCCGTCGCCGAGGGTGCGGAGGATGTAGCCCGAGAGGGCCAGGCGACTCCAGAGATAGGCGGCCTGGTCGACGGGGTGTCGGTCGTGGAGGCGGCCCGGGAGGTCGAAGTGGTCGAGGAGGTCGGCGAAGAGGTCGTGTTCTGTGGCGGCTTCGCGGAGGTCGGGGTGGAGCAGGGGGAGGAGGCGGTCGCCGATGGCGGCCTTCGCTCGGAGGAAGGTCGGGGTGTTGCCCAGGTGGGCTGTGATGGCGGGGATCTCTTGCGCTGGTGAGGACCTGTCCTGGGGGAGCATCACGCCCCGGCAGAGGGCGGCGCTGTGGTGGTCCGTGTTTGATTGTGTCACGGGCCCTGGCAAGTCATGCAGAAAGTGTGGGTATCCGGCGAGTGCCTCGTCGGCGCCTTCGCCGGTGAGGACCACCTTGAAGCCGGCGTCCCGGATAGCCCGGCTGAGGAGGTACTTCGCGGGGAGGTGGCCGTTGATGGCCAGGCCTTCGGAGAGACGGACCGCTTCGGGGAGGTGGTCGACGAGGTCCCGGGAGGTGACCTGCACGGGGTGGTAGTGGACGCCGAGGTGGCGGGCGACCTCTTCGGCGTGGGGCTGTTCGTCGTAGTCCGGGGTGTCGAATGTGACGCCGAAGCAGGTCAGTGGTGCAGGGGAGTGTGCCGCGGCCAGGGCCGTGACGGCGCTGGAGTCGAGGCCGCCGCTGAGGCAGGTGGCCAGCGGGGTGTCGGCGCGGAGTCGGTCTTTGACGGCTTCTTCAAAGCGATAGCGTAGCTCTCGGCTTTCGCTCGCCAGGTAGGCTTGTGGGTCTGGTTGGTCTGGTTGGTCCTGTTGATCTAGCTGGAGTCGGGGGAAGTCGATGTCCCAGTAGAGGTGCTCTCGGGGTTCCTCGGGCGGGCCGAGGAGGAACCGGCCTGGACAGAGTGTCTGAACCCCGTCGAAGAGGGTGCGGCCCGGCGGCAAGTACTGGTGGCGGATGGCGTGGAGGAAGGACCGCCGGTTCCACCGAGCGGGGATCCCGGCGGCGAAGAGCCCTTTGGCCTCGGAGGCGAAGCTCAGACCCTCCGGGGTCCGGGCGAAGCACAGGGGTTTGACGCCGAACCGGTCCCGAGCGGCGAAGAGCCTACGCCGAGGCTCGTCCCAAAGCACAAAGGCGAACTCCCCGCGGAGGCGCTCCAGGCAGTCCGGGCCCTTTTCTTCGTAGAGGTGGATCAGGACCTCGCTGTCGGAGCCGGTGGAGAACCGATGCCCTCGGCCTGCAAGCTCCCTGCGAAGCGCCTCAAACCCGTAGAACTCGCCGGCGACGACGGCGGTGATGTCGCCCCGTTCGGAGCTCAACGGCTGCGCGCCGTCGTCGGTGGCGATGATGGCGAGCCGCACGTGACCGAGGGCGACGGAGCGGTCGCGGCTGAGCCAGACACCTCGACCGTCGGGGCCTCGGTGGGCCTGAGCGTCGAGGGCTCGGTGGGCTCTCTGGGAGAGCTCCGGGCCCTGGTGGCCGGAGGTGGTGGTGGAGAAGAAGGCGAAGAGGCCGCACATCAGAGGTCTTCTCCGAAGAGGGCTTCTCCGAAGGCGAAGAAGTGCTTTCGCGTCTCGTCGAGGTGTAGGTCGGCGAAGACGCGCTCGAAGTCGCCAGGGGCGTGTATAGGGCCGAGGAGATCGTCGACGGGGAGGCCGGCGTGGAGGAGTTCGATGGCCCGGCGGAACGACCCGTAGTGGGCGCCGACGAGCCGAAGTTCTTTGCGGACCGCCGTGAGGACGTCGATGGGCACCGGCCGGTCGGGTCTGCTCTTGAGCACCAGGGTGCCGCCGGGTCGGAGGAGGCGAAAGATCGCTGAGAAGGTCTCAGTGGTAGCGCAGGTCTCGATGACGTAGTCCAGGCTCTCCGGGGGCATATCGGCGGCGTCCGGGAGGCTGATGGTCTGGAGGCGCTCGAAACCGTGGGCGGTGAGTACTCGGTGGGTGAGGTCGGCGATGCGGCCGTCGCCGACGATGGCGCCGTCTTTGGTGGGGTCGATGGGGGTTTCGACGGCGGCGAGGGAGGCTGCTACGGGCTCGACGTAGGCGGCTTTGGGCCAGGAGAGTGTGGCCGGGACAGGATAGAGGAGAGCGCGGGGGAGGGTGATGAACTCTGCGAAGGCGCCGTCGAGGTCGACGCCGACCATCCGGGGTGGCTCGCCGGGCGGGCCGTCGAGGAGCGGTGAGGCCGTGACGTGGCCGCCGGGGGAGAGGTCGTCGACGGCGGCGCCCACGGCGGTCACAGTACCGGCGAATTCGTGGCCCAGGATCACGGGATCCGCCGCCGGGATGAGCCCCCGCGCGGCGTACAGGTCGGTGCGGCAGATGCCGGCGACCTCGACGGCGACCTCCACGTCGTCGGGGGCGACGACGCCGCGGCGGGGGGCCGTCGTCCAGGTCACGCGGGGGCCGGACTTGAGGAGGGCGCGCATGGGAGGGTCCACGAGGGCTCAGGGGGGCGTCAATGGCCGGGGCGGCAGAATAGCGAGGCCTGTGGGGGGTGTCGAGGTTCACGGCGAAGGAGATCGGGACGTCGAGGTTCGCGGCGGGATTGATCGTGGCGTCCGGGTTCGCGGTGGAATCGATCGTGCCGTCCGGGCTCACGGTGGCATCGATCGTGGCGTCGGGGTTTGCGTCGGATCAGTTCCGGGAATAGTTCAGGCGCCCACGGTCTACCCCCGGTTAAAACCGGGGGCTGGAGTGGGCGGGGCTCCGCAGGGGTCATGACCCCGCTCCGCCTGAGATGTCTCGGAGAACGGAGTCGTTCCGAACCAGGGCCCCGTTCTCTCTCCCGCTCCGTCGAACTCCGCACCGGGTAGGTTCTCAATTAGTCGACTATGTGGAGAATATCTCAGGCGGAGCGGGGTCATGACCCCAGCGGAGCCCTGCCCACTCCAGCCCCCGGTTTTAACCGGGTACGCGGTTAGCGCATCAGCTCGTTGGGTCGGTTCATCCCGGAGCGGAGGTGTCCACGCCTTCGCTTGCGCGACCGGCTAGCCAATTCGCGGCCTCTGTGCATCGACGCCGGG
>SKON01000211.1 GCA_007120035.1 Myxococcales bacterium | reverse complement strand
TGGCGGGGTTTCTCCCCATCATCGGCACCAGCCTTCACCTCCTCCGACACCTCGGCTGGGACCGCCTGTGGGCTCGCCTCCACCGCCGATTTCCGAGGTTTTTCAACCTCGAGTTCCACGCCATCGACTTCGTCGACGCCGAGGATCTTCGCTTCACCCAGGGCCACGAGCTCCTGACCCTCCGACAGCCCGATCTCCGAGTCCCCTGGTCCCAGAAAGAAGCCCTCTACCGACAGGTGCTCGCCAGCCTGTGCCGGGACCGAGAGATGGTCACCCTGGGGCAGCTCCTGGAGTGACCTGCAAGTTCGCACAAAGGTTGTTAGAATTAACGGGAGGCCACTACCACCACGATCGAGACCGTCATGAAGGTGCGACTCCACGGATTTATCCGAGATCTCCCCCCGGGGCCGACCTCCTTTCCCCACCTCAGCGTCGACATGGGCCTGCGTCTGCGTGACAACCCCCTGGGCACGCTGATGGGCTACTACGAAGAGTATGGGCCCGTGTTCACCCTCCGGTTTCTGGGTCTGGAGATGGTCTTTCTGATCGGCGTCGAGGCCAATCAGATGCTCCTGGTCAGCGACTATCGGGACTTCTCCTGGGAGCACGGCCTCCTGGGAGAGCTGATCCCCTTCATCGGCCACGGGCTCTTGACCACCGACGACGAGGCCCACGACAGAGCCCGGAAACTCCTGGCGCCGGCGTTCTATCCGGCCCGGATCAAGAGCTACGGGGAGCGAATGGTCGAGCGGGCCCAGGCCGCCATCGACGCCTTGACCGTCGGTGACGAGGTAGAGATCCACGGCTGGACCCGGGAGGTGGCCATCCAGATCGCCGGCGATGTGCTCCTGGGGATGAGCACATCCGAGCACCGGGCAGCCTTCTTCGCCGAGCACTTTGAACAGGGGCTGAGCTACTACGGTGGCTATATCTGGCAGACCCTCCTGATGCGGGGTCCCGGATCGGCCCACTCCCGAATGCGCAAACACATCGACCAGCTCGACAAGGTGATCGAAGAAGAGATCAACCACCGGCGCCGTTGGCCTCCGGGCAACCACCGGGCCATCTTGGACCTCCTGGTCCACGCCGAAGGCGACGACGGGGAGCGCCTGTCCCACAAAGAGATCCGAGACCAGATCTTCACCCTCCTCTTCGCCGGCCATGACACGACGGCGGCCACCGTGGCCTGGCTCCTCGCCCTGATCGGCCGGTCCCCGTCCACCTATCGAAAGCTCCAGGACGAGATCGACGATCGCCTCGGGGACCGGCCTCCCGAGATCGACGACCTCTTCGGGGGCATGCCCTACCTCGATCAGGTCATCAAGGAGACCCTCCGTCTCTATCCGCCGGCCTGGCTCGGGCCTCGGATGTCCCGCAAAGACTTTCAGATCTACGGCCACGAGGTGCCGGCCCAGACCAACGTGGCCTACTGCTCCTGGCTCACCCATCGCCTCCCAGAGATCTACGAGGACCCGGAAGCTTTTTACCCGGAGCGGTTCACCGACGAGGCTTTCCGAGCCCTGCCCCCCGGGGCCTATGTCCCCTTCGGCCGGGGGCCCCGGACCTGTATCGGCGCCCGGTTCGGAGAGATGGAGATCAAGATCCTGGTCAGTCTTTTGATGCAACATTTTCGCCTGGAGTTGATGCCGGGACAGCAATTCCCGGTCCGCACGGTCCCAACCATCAGTCCCCGGGAGGGGGTCCGACTCAAACTCCGGCCTCGGTAGCACTTCGACACTTGCGATAGGGGGAAGAATCTGCACACTGCGGGCCATTGTTGGTCCCTTCTGTGTTGCTGGAGCTCCCCGATGAGATACACCTACGCACAGGCCCTGGGGTGGCTGGCGCTCTACATCGTCCTCTCCCTCTTGCCCCTGCTCTTCAGCGTCCTCGGCACCACCCCCGATCCTCGCCCCTTCTGGGTGGAGTTCGGCGTGGGCCTGGGGTTTGTGGGCCTGGCGATGATGGGGATGCAGTTTGTCCTCACCGGCCGGTTTCGAAACTTCGCCTCTGGGCTGGGCCTGGACAATATGCTCCAGTTCCATCGTCAGTCCGGGTTGGTGGCCTTCTGCTTCGTCCTGGCCCACCCCACGGTGCTCCTCATCGCCGAGCCGTCGTTTCTGGAGTTCCTCGATCCCCGGGTGTACCCCGATCGGGCGACGGTGTTGACCCTGGTGATGATCGCCCTGGTGGTCTTGATCGTGACCACCTTATGGCGCAAGACCTTCGGGATCTCCTATGAGTGGTGGCGCACCGCCCATGGTGGATTGGCCCTCTTCATCGTCTTCGCCGGGCTGGTCCACGTGATGCTCGTCAGCCATTACGTCGACCCCCTGTGGAAGCGGGGCATCTGGATCGGGTTCACCGCCGCGGCGATGTTCATGCTGATCCAGGGACGGGTGATCCGTCCTCTGGTCTTGAAGCGCCGCCCCTGGAAGGTGGTCGAGGTGCGAGAGGAGCGGGGCGACTCCTGGACGGTGGCTCTCGAACCGGAGGGCCACGACGGCATCGACTTCGTCGCCGGGCAGTTCGCCTGGCTCACGATCGGCCCCACTCCGTTCTCCCTGCAGCAGAACCCCTTTACGATCTCCTCCAGCGCCGAAGAGGATCGCCGCATCGAGTTCACCATCAAGGTCCTCGGCGACTTCACGGCCACCATCAAGGACATCCCCGAGGGCACCTGCGCCTTCGTGGAGGGGCCCTTCGGAGAGTTCGCCCTGAACGACGATGCCCAGGAGCACGGGGCGGTCTTCTTCGCCGGCGGCGTGGGGATCACCCCCGTGATGAGCATGCTACGCACTCTGCGAGACCAGGGCCGCACCGTGCCGCTGCAACTCTTCTACGCCAACAACCGCCTGGAAGACGTGATCTTCTACGAGGAGCTCCAAGAACTCCAAGAAGAGCTCAATCTCGAGGTGATCTGGGTCCTCGCCGACCCTCCCGAGGACTGGCACGGGGAGACCGGGTTTATCACCGCCGAGCTGATGGACCGCCATAAGTCCGAAGACGATGGGGAACGTCGGTACTTCGTGTGTGGCCCGGGGGCCATGATGGACGCCGTGGAATCCAAGCTCGTCCAACGGGGCATCACGGGTCGCCGGATCTTCTCGGAGCGCTTCGACATCGTCTAGGAAAGGCCCTATACTTCGAGGTGAAGATGTTACATGTGCGCGTGAAATGGGCGGCGACGCTCTCCAGCCTGGCCTTCGTGATCGCCGTGGCGATCTTCGCCTACCTGCGAAGTCCCCTGTGATCCGGAGATCGGGAGTCGATAGTTGCGCTGATGCGCTGCTGTGGTAGCCTTTTCGTCTGAGTACAGGTGCTACTTTGCTCGGTTTCGGCTCTGAGGGGTCGGACCTCGATTGAGAAACATGAGCCTATTCTGTCCTAAATGCGGCAACGGATACGGTGAGGACCAGGGGAAGGCCTGTCCGTCCGATAAGACCCCGCTGCGTCGCATCGCCGACGGAGAGGACCGCCTCACAGGACAGTTGATCCAGGGGCGGTTCCGGCTCGTCGATGTGTTGGGCCGGGGAGGCGCAGGCACGGTCTACCGGGCGATCCAACACCCCATCGGTCGGGAAGTGGCGGTGAAGATCGTCACCGACACCGTCCGGGCCGACCAGTCCGAGCGGGAGCGTTTTATCCGGGAGGCCAAGGTCGCCTCCTCCCTTCGGCACCCCAATATCGTCAGCCCCGTGGACTTCGGCGAAGACAAAGAGCACGGGGTGCTTTTCTTCGCGATGGAGTACCTGGAGGGCGTCGACCTTCGACAGCTCCTCGATGGCACCCGCCGGCTGACGCTCCCCCTGGTGCTCGAGATCCTTTATCAGGTCAGCGGGGCCCTCACCGAGGCCCACGACAAGGGCATCATCCACCGGGATCTCAAGCCCGGGAACCTCCGCATGGTCGCCGTCTCCGACGGCACCATCCAGGTGAAGGTCCTGGATCTGGGGATCGCCCGCACTATGGAGGGGTCCGAGAATATCACCCAGACGGGAAATATCACCGGGACCATCGCCTACCTGCCGCCGGAGTACGTCGTCGAGGGGCGCCTCTGCGAGCCCTCGGACCTCTACTCCCTGGGCATCATCCTCTACGAGATGCTCGTCGGTCATAAGCCGTTCAACGGCAATCACCTCCAGGTGATGTTCCACCATATCAAGACCCCGCCGCCCTCCCTGAACGAGGCCCTCCCCGATGTGGAGATCGACGACGATCTGGAGGCTCTCTACCTCCGTCTGGTCGCCAAGGATCCCGACGACCGGGTCCAGACCGCTCGGGAGCTCCGCGAGGAGATCGAAGCCCTCCGAGAGCGCCTCGGGATCGCCGCTGTGCGCCTGGAGGCGACCTCCGACAAGGTCAGCAGCAGCACCTTCCAGAAGTGGTTCGCGCAGGCCGAAGAAGCCCCCGAAGAGGTCCTGGCCCTCTCCACGGATGTGCGCAACAAGCTTCAGATGGCCGCCGACGCCATGCGCAGCGAGCCCGCGCCAGAGCCCGGCGAAAAGCCCCGGAAGCGTCGCCTCAGCCTCCCCGG
>SKON01000246.1 GCA_007120035.1 Myxococcales bacterium | reverse complement strand
TGGAGGACGAACCGCCGAGGAGGACCGATTGGCGTGCCCGGAAGTGGTGCCAGATTCGCCTCCTGGGGTCGGTGGAGGACGAACCGCCGAGGAGGACCGATTTGTGTGACGGAGATAGAGGGCGGCGCGGAACCTCCCCTCGGGCCAAGGCCACGAGGCTGGGCCGAGTCGGGCTACGCCCGAGGGTCCTCGCGGGCCAAGGCCCGCTGCGGGCTGCGGGCCAACCGATCAACGTGGATCATGTCTCTTGGGGTTTTGCTAAGATGAGAGTTGAGGCCCCATCACATCCCGATTGGATCTAGGTCCTCAGAAGACCGTGGGTGTGCCTGGGAGTGATGGGGCTTATCTGCGTCAGAGCCCGTACAGTTGATAGAGTGGCGAACGGTCGGGGCGCAGATTATCCGGGCGCCGCCCCGCCCTCCAACGAACACCCCAACGGAAACAACGAAGCCCCACTTCCCTACAAGAAGAGAAAGACCACCCCCACGCCCGCCGCGACCACCCAGGCCGGCAGGCTCCACTCCCGGAGCCTCGAAGCGTCGAACGCCGAGAAAGGCGGCGTCGCCAGGATCGCCCCAAAGAGCAGCATCGGCACGGCGATGAATAACACCGCCTCTGCCCCCGGCCACACCTGGGTCTGCACGGCCCACCACGCCACCACCCCCCATCCTGCGATCGCCGCGGCCGCCCCGAGGGCAGCCACCCCCCGGCGCCGGCGCTCCTTCCGTGCTTTCCACTCCCCATCACGGGGATAGAGCCCACCGACGATCGGAAAATAGATCCCAAGCCCTGCGGCCAGGGCCACGGCGATGGGCACGCTGGAGTCCCAGGCGGCGTGCCGCAACGAAAGCCCCTGCGCCCGCGCCAACCCCCGGATCACGACCTCCCGGGTGATGAGGAGCAGGAGCGCCGCCGCCGTCACCCAGATCACCGCATGCCCGGCTCGCCAGGCCGCAAGAGAGGCGACGATCACGCAGAACAACGACGAGAGCCACAGCTCCCCTGACCGGTATGCCGCCGGGGGCTGATTTGCCTCCTCGTCGGCCCATCCATGGATGAAATACCCCAGGTCGTACCAATGGCCGAGCTCACTCCACACCCGGAACGTGCCCATCACACCGACGGCCCGAACCTGCTGAGCCAGGCTGAACTGACGTCCCCCGGCTGCCACCACGAGCCCCGCCGAGCTGGTGTTCTCCCCCAGGATATCGCTAAAGATCCACCGGGCCCCGGCGTCCCTGATGGCCTGCAGCCCCGCCTCTACGAGCTGACCACCAACGCCGACTCCGCGAGCCCCCTCGGTCACAAAGAGCCACCTCACCACCCCCATCATCTCTCCCCGCGAGGACTCGTGAAGGGCTGCGATGAATCCCCCGACGACCTCGCCATCGAGAATCGCCGCCAGGTTCACGTCTCCCGTCGCCATGCCCATCCCCGTGATCGGATCAAAGGCGGACTTCCCGGCGGCGATAAAGGCCGCCTCGTCGTCTTCCTCCACGGGTCTTATCGTCAGTTCCGCGTCAATCACTCACCTCGCAGGCCAACAACCACGGATCATACACCGGCCCGATCACCATCAACCCGTCATGCACCGCCCCGGTGGCACTCCCCGAGATCGGATCTCCGTCGTTCAGGTAGATCTCCTCGACCTCCCAGGCCTCTTCGCCGTCGCGATGCAACCGGAGCACCTGAGAGGGCGACCGGGTGTCGTGATCCTGCTGGTGGGAGGTAAAGGTCAAGAGCTTGGGGTGGGCCGCCACCCAGAGGCTCCCGTCGGCGGCCACGTCGATATTGTCGACCCCAGTCTTCACGGGGATCGTCTCCCTCCACTGGATCTCGTGGGTCTCAGGGTCTCGGTCGAAGATCTTCACCGTACGGCGAACGGTCTCCGCCAGGTAGAGCTCCCTGCCATCGGCGCTGACGTTGATGCCGTTGGCATATTTCGTTCCTCGATAGGCCTCGGAGAACCTCTCCCCGTCGAAGAACACCACGTTCCCCAGGGGCAACCGCAGGTAGGTCTCCAGAGTCCGACCCAGGGAGCTTCGACGGCCGTGGTCATTGGTCACATAGAACTCCTCTGGTCCCACGGCCACCACGTCATTCGGCGACTTCAGAGCGTCGTCTTGTACGGACCGGACGTGGGTCAGAGCCCCATCGGCGTCGACGTCGAAGATCTCGATCGTGCTCGGCGGCGACCACCCACCCCGGTGATTCACCACGAAGAGCCGCTCCCGGCCGTCGTCATCGACGTAGAGGTAGAGCCCGTGCGGGTGAAACGAAAAGTCCAGCTCCGGGGTGACGTCCACCACCTGCCCCTCTCGGTCCGGGTACACCCGATAGATATGCCCCCGGGCATCAAGGCTCCGCCGGTCCTGGGCCGACACGAAGATCTCCTCGCCATTCGGTCTCCACTGCAGGTCCTCGCCACCGACCACCCCTTCGATCCGATAACACTCTCCGGGCTGATGGGGCTCTACGCTCCGGAAGGTCCCGGCCGCCACCAGGGTGTCCAATACCACCGCCAACACCAGGAGGATCACCACGCCGATCGCCCCCAACACCCATTTCCGTCGTGACCGTTTCATTCCCCGACTCTCCGTCGTCGCTCCAGACTCTGTCAAGGAAGGGGGGCCATCGGCGATCTCTCAGCGAGACCGCCATCGGGTTGCCCTCCCCGAACCGGTGTTTAACAAACGTTAGGTACGGAGGAGTGGCCTCCGCTGGAATGGATCTTTCCCTGCTGTTGGAGAATTTGATGAAACTCTTGTTGCTGCCAGCCCTGTCGGCCTCCCTCCTCTTGTTCGCCATCGCTCCCGCTGCCGCCCACGACCGCGCCGAGAGCGGTGAACAGACCATCGAGATCTCGGCCACCGCCGAGATCGGGGTCGTCCGCTCTCTTTTTCACGACATTCAGATCGGGGAGGACGGCTACCGGTTCGACTACGTCCAGGAAGGGGGGCAAGAACTCCTCCTCCCCTTCTTTCGGTTCGAAGCCGACGCACTGATGAAAGGTCGCCATGAGTTCGCCCTCCTCTACCAACCCCTGACCCTGACCACGGAGACCCGGGTCGACAACGATGGCGGCATCCTCATCGATGACGTGGTCTTCGCCGACGACTCTCCGCTGGACCTGCAGTACGGCTTTGACTTCTATCGGGGCACCTATCGGTACCGGATCATCAACCAACCCCATATGACCTTTGCCCTGGGTGGTGCCCTCCAGATCCGCAACGCCTCGATCATCTTCGACGGCTACCGGGAAGACGACGACGGTCGCCTCGTGGAGGCCCGGACCATCAGTCAGGATCTCGGCCCCGTGCCGGTGATCTCCACCGCCTTCCGTCGGAGCTGGGAGAGCGGCCGCTTCTTCGAAGCCACCCTGGACGGGTTCTACGCCCCCGTCCGGTACCTGAACCTGAGGGATGTCGACGTCATCGGGTGGCTCTACGACGTGGCTCTCCGGGTCGGCACTCCTCTCTACGAAGACAGCGAGGTCTACTTGAGCCTCCGGTTTTTGGGAGGTGGCGCCGACGGCACCGCCGCCGAACGCACCCGATGGACCCAGAGCCAGTCCACCCCTCGGTACACCTGGAACAACCTGAACCTGGCCGCCCTCAGCCTGGGTGTCCGCCTGTAGTTCACGGCTCCAGCAAGCGGGGCTACGCTCCGGCGAAGAAGAGCTCTCTCCCTGTCACGGCCAACACCACCGTCAGGATCGGGAACGCGAAGTTCCCGCAGAGCACAGGGGCGATCATCTTCTTCGTCGGAAAGTCCGTGAGCGCCAGCGGCCCGGTCAGCAGGTTGTTCGCCAGGGGCGTAAACCCCACCCAGAAGAAGAGCACCCACTGGGTAACCCTGTCGGGCCGCTCCCTCAACCACCGGAGAAGCTTCTCCACCCGCTCCCGCCCCCGATCAGAGAGCGTCTGTCGAACCGAACGGCCGGCCCCTACGAAGAGAAAGTCCCCCAGGGTCAACCCGATCGCCGTCACCACCACCAACCCCACGGGATTTACCCCTGCGGAGGCCATGGCGAAGACCGCGGGGTACGTCGACACCGACGTCAACGTCGCGAAGGCCCCGAAACACCCCAGCGCCAGAGCCACCAGGTAGCTGTTGCTCAACCCCATCCACTCAACCACTTCATCGAGGGGCACGTAGAGAAAAAGCGCCAGCCACCCGGCCGCCAGCAGGAGCGTGATAACCAGAAAGAACAATCTTCGATACATGGCGAGCCATGGCGAGGGCCATCGTGGCGCGACGACGCCGCACCCAAGCCGGGGAATCTACCAGAGGAGCCCCCCCGGCTCCACTACCGTCCCATCACTGCCGCCAGCCACGGGGGCTCTGCCCCGTGGGGACGTGCCAGATTCGCCTCCTGGGGTCGCTGGTGGACGAACCGCCGAGGAGGACCGATTTTTGTACCGGAGGTAGAGGGCGGCGCGGAACCTCCCCTCGGGCCAAGGCCACGAGGCTTCGCGAGTCGGGCTACGCCCGAGTGTCCTCGCAGGCCAAGGCCCGCTGCGGATTGCGCCCTGGCATAGGCTGTGCAATCTACCTTGAGAGCCACGTAGAACTCGACCTGGAGCCTCGATGCGACTGTTTACTTGGAGTGCCCTTTCCACACCTCTGGTGTATCGCTACGCCGTTCTCCTCTCTCTGACCTTTGCGTTGCTCGTCAGCGGTGCCTCCTCGGCCCTGGCGTCGCCTCCGGAACAAGAGGTCTACCGATCCCCGGACTTCAACCCCGCCAACGGTGGGCTCCAGATCGCCATGAACGGCTACTTCCCCATCACAGATGGTCGCTACGACCGATTCCTCTATCCCACGGCGGGCTACACACTGGACAAGGAGTGGTACTACTTCGAGGCCCAGACCCTGATGCCCTTCGTCATCATCGACGCCGCCGGGGGGCTCATCAGCTACCTCGCCAGTGGCCGGAGCACCCTGCCCTTCTTTACCGGTCTCAACCGAGGGACCGAGACGGGGCGAGTGGAGATGCTGGCGCTCACCGGCCGGGTCTCCGTGGTCCGAGAGCCCCGCTTCAAGGTCGACACCGGGCTCGCCTTCAACCTCGTCTGGCAGTTCGCTCAATTCGACCCTGTGATCACCGAGGAGGAGCACGCCGAGCTCCCCGTGGCCCGCCCCTACGGCCCGATGGACCGTAGTGTGCTCCCCTACAACCTGGCTGCCACCGTCGGCGTCGGCCTCCGCAACACGGACCGCACCGTGGGCGCAAACTTCGCCCTTCGGCTGGGCAACGGGTTCACGGACCTGGCCGTGTTCAATCCCCTCATCGGCGTCGACGGCACGGTCCGCTTCCGGGCCCATCCTCGAGTCGGCCTCTACGCCTCGGCCGGGCTGGAGCGCCAGCGCCTGGACTACTCCGGCTACGACTACCGAATCCGAGGCGACCGAGAGATGTTCAACCTGGACTTCGCCGAGTGGATCACCGCGGTCACCGCCCAGGCCGGCGTGGTGATCACCACGACCCGCACCCAGTCCTACTAGGTTACGTGAATCTTTTTCTCCTCCTCGACGTCTATACCAATCACCTCGTTGGCCTTCCACGAAGGAACCTCGAAATGAACCTCAACGACCTTCCCATCGACAAACCCTGCTGTGAGTCCTGGGACGAGATGCGGGGTACCGCCTCCCATCGCTTCTGCGATCTCTGCCGCAAAGAGGTGGTGAACCTCTCCGCCTTGAGCCGGGACGAGGTCGCCCACCTCTTTCGCGACGGCGCCCGGCCCTGCGTGCGGTACACCTACGACGGCGCCGGCGGCATCGTCTTCGTCCATCCTCAGGTGCGTCGCCAGCGGCGGGGCCTCGAGCGCCTCGTCGCCACCGCTGCCCTGGTCCTCCCCCTGGCGCTCTTCGTCCCCGGCGAAGCCGACGCCGTAGAGCCCATCTTCGAGGCCGACGGACAGGCCATCCTCGTCGCCGACGAAAAGGACGAAGAGTGCGACGATCACAACGACGAGTGCGAAGAGGAGAAGGAGACCACGACTCCCAGACCCAGACCCCAGCGGATCCCCGACGAGACCTACGAGTTCATGGGTGAACCCGCCCCCCCGATTGATCTACTGCGTTAGGATACGCAGCCTCCTCCTCCTCCAAACCATTGACACCGCCCCTGGCGCTGGCTAGCCTCCGGACGCAACCAAAGACCCCTGAGAAATGGAGGGAACCCATGACCCACTCAACCCGACTCTTGTCTCACCTGCTGGCCCTGGCGCTGATCTTTGCCGCCACAGCCTGCACAGCCGACCCCCAGGACTCACACCTCCCCGACGCCTTTGGGTCGGTCTTGATCCTGGAAGACGACGGCTCCGAGGCAGGGTTCCTCTCCGTCCTGGAGCGAGCCGGAGCCGACGTCGATCTGGGCGGGTCCTACCGGGCTTTCGACGGCGAAGACCTCGGCCAGTACGACGTGGTGATCTTCCTCAACGGCGTGGACTGGCGAGGCAACATGGACCAAGAAGCTCAGAACTCCCTTCGGGACTGGGTCGCCGACGGCGGCGCCTTGCTGACCACGGAGTGGCTGATGTGGTCCGGCTCGGCCAACGAGACCATCACGGACATCCTGCCCGTTACCTACGGGGGCTCCTGGGCGTCCAGCGGTGAGACCTACGAGCGGGTCACGGATCATCCCATCGCCGACGGGTTGCCCCGGGAGTTCTCCACCCCTTCGAGCTGGTCTTACAGCACTACCGAGCTGGACCCCGACCCGGCCAAGGAAGCGGTCGTCATCTTCGCAGGCTCTCGCAGCGGCGACGCCGTGACCGCCGGCCGTCACGAAGATGGCCGAGTGGTTCACTGGAACATGGGGGGCGCGTACAGCGGCGCCAATATCTGGAATCGGGACACCGAGCGCCTCCTGGTGAACATCATCAATTACCTGGCCGACGACTGAGCCTGTCGCAAAGCTGTCATATATCGAGTATGCTCCGGGGCAACGAACCTGATCATCCCCACTCCCTGGCCCCGGGGCACCCATGTCCGCGCACTCTCCCAAACTACTGGCTCTTCTGATCGCTTTCGCGTTGACCCTCAGCGCCTGTGGCCGCGAAGATCCCATCGATGAACCCGACACCGGTGAGGTCGACGCCGGACCCGACGCCACCGACGAGCCCGACGCCGACGTCGGCGACGACCCAGACGCCGACGCCGGCGAAGAGCCCGACCACGGCGACCGGGTCCCCTTAGACCTCCGAGACTACGTCGTCGATGTCGCCGACAGCCCGGTGAACGTCTACGAGGTCACCGACCCCGCCGACCTGATCCCCGGCGACGGCGCCTCCGGACAGGTGGGCGACTTCATCCTGGAGAACGACGTAATCCGGGTCCTCGTCGAGGCTGATCGGCGGTCCATCGGCCCCTGCCCCTGGGGTGGCAATATCATCGACGTCGAGCATCGCTCCGACCGCTTCGTCGGCGATGTCCTCGGCGGGTTCTGCCTCTTCTTGAACGCCGACCAGACCTTCAAGCCCGAGACCTACGAGATCCTCCACGACGGCTCCGACGGCACCGGCGTCCTGGCCATCACGGGCCGCACCGCCCTCCTGGACTTCGTGAACCTCAAGAGCATGCTCGGGTATCTCCTCCCCGGTGGGCAGGACCTCTTCCAGGTCGCCCCCGATGACCTGATGCCCCTGAAGATCACCAAGTACTACATCCTTCAACCGGGGAGCGAGTCCGTGCAGGTCGTCACCCGGATCCTCAACGAAGACGACGAGAGGTGGAGCATCATCGCCGCGTTCTTCTTCGTCGGAAGCGGTGAAGCCTCGGCGTTCAACCCCCTGAGCGGCCTCCGGGGCTTCGGCAACCAACCCACGGGCCTGACCAGCGCACAGTCCATCCCCCTGTCCTACCTGGCCCTGGTTGGTGACGACGGCGGTGTCGGCTTTGTCCCCCGACCGGACCTCGGCCAGACCGCCGGGCTGCCCACCAGCGGGTCCTACATCTCGATCTTCAACCTCCTGCCGATCGTCCTGGGTCGAGGCGACGTCCTGACCACCCTCCTGGCCACGGAGCAACAGATCTCTCAGATGGACGGTATTCTCCACCTGAACCCCGACGAGATCGGCGAAATCGAGTATCGAGTCTACCCCTCCGATGGCTCGCTCGCCACCATGGTGGACCCCATCTACCGAGACCTCGGCGTGGACCACGGCACCGTCTCCGGACAGGTCCTCGGCCCCGACGGCGAGCCCGTGGCGAACGCTCCCGTCACCGCCGTCAACGCCGCCAACAACCGGTCCATGAACCAGGTCCTCACCGACGACGACGGCCACTACTCGATGGTCCTCCCCGCCGCCGACTACCAGCTCACCGCCAGGCTCCCGGGCCAGCGCACCCTGATCCCCGTGGAGGTCTCCGTCGACGCCGGCGGCGCCCCCGAGGCCCCGGTCATCGAGATCAGCGAGGCCGGCTTCATCCACGTCCAGGTCCAGAACCCCGCAGGGGACCCCGTCCCGGCCCGGGTCTCCCTGATCTGCATCGACAACTGCGAGATCAAGCCCCGGTCCACCGAGGAAGACATCATCTTCGACCAGCTCCCGGATCACTTCGCCACCATCGAGTGGGTCGGCGTCGACGGCGAGCTCACCTTCCCCTACCACCCGGGCACCTACCGGCTGGCCATCAGCCGGGGCATGGAGTGGTCGACCTGGCCCTCTGACGCCCACCTGGACGGGGGAGCCCTGATCGAGGTGGAGGCCGGTCAGACCGTGGAGATTCAAGCCGAGATCGACCAGGTCATCGACTCCGAAGGCTTCCTCTCCGGTGACTTCCACGTCCACGCCATCTCCTCCTTTGACAGCACCACCCCGGAAGAGGACCGGGTCCTGACCTTCCTCACCGAAGGGGTGGACGTGATCGTCAGCACCGACCACGACGTGATCGCCGATTTCGGCCCCGCCGCCGCCGCCCTGGGGGCCACGGACCATATCACCACCCTGGTGGGCTCGGAGATCACCACCAGCGACCTGGGCCACTTCAACGCCTTCCCCCTGGAACGGGACCCGTCGCTCCCCAACGGGGGAGCACTGGACTGGGCTGATGGCGAAAACCCGGCCTTGCCCCCGGCGGAGATCTTCGCCTGGATGCGCGAACACCCCGGCGAACAGGTCGTCCAGATCAACCACCCGGACTCCAGCTTCTTCAGCTACGCCGATGTCCTCCGAGGCATCACCTACGGAGACCCCCAGTCCATGCGGGTCAACGCCGAGGACCCCGACCCGGACACCGGTGACATCGGCCTCTGGAGCGACGAATTCACGGCCCTGGAGCTCTTCAACGGCCATAACGTCGACCGCTACTGGGGCGTGATGAGGTGGTGGCTCACCCTGGTGGGCCGTGGTCATCGAGTGACCGCCACCGCCGTCACCGACACCCACCGCCGGTTCGGGGACACCCTGGGCGCCGCCCCTCGGACCTTTGTCGAGGTGGGCCCCGGGTTCGACACCACCGCTACCTTCGATACGGCCCGGTTCGTCGACGCCGTCAACGCCCAGCAGGCCTTCGGCACCACCGGGCCCTTCGTCCGAGTCCTCGCGACCAACATCAACGGCGACACCGCCGGCCTCGGCCAGGTGATCACCACCGATGGCGAGCCCATCACCTTCACCCTGGAGATCCAGGTCCCGGAGTGGATCGAAGCCAACCGCGTCGAGCTTTTGACGAATCTCGAAGACGTCGTCACCGACGCTGGCGAGTACATCACCACGCCATTGTCTCCCACGGAGACCTTCCCCTTCGAGCTCACCGCCGATGACCTCGAGGTGGTCTCCACCGGGGAGTACACCCACCGCCGGTACCGAAAGACCCTCGAGATCGAAGTGGACACCGACGTCGACGCCTACGTGGTCTTCCTGGTCCGCGGAGACCAGGACATGGCCCCCGTGGTACCCTTCGACGACGTCTTGCCCTTCGCCTTCACCAACCCCATCTACCTCGACACCGACGGCGACGGCTACAGCGAGCCTCCCCTCCTGGAGCTCTCCCTGACCCCGCCGCCGGCCAACGCCATGATGCTCCACGCGCCGCCCATCGGTCCCCGGCAGGAGCTCTCCGAGGAGCAGCTCCGCCAGCTCCTGGACCAGGTGGAGCTTCAGACCTGTCACTAAGCACCTGAGAACTTGATGAGACGCGCCTATTCCATAGCCTTCGCCGTTGCCACCTGCATCGCCGGAGTCGCCTGCGACGACTCCTCATCAGGGCCCACGCCGGAGAACGACCTCGAACTCGCCCAGGTCGCCTACACCGGCGACTACCAGGACCTGGAGAACCGACCCGAGCTCTTCGACGGTCGCTACGACAGCCTCTCCGGTGCCCCGTCCCTGGCTCCCGTGGCCACCACTGGCGACTTCCGAGACCTGGAGAACGTCCCCGAGGAGCTCGGCGGCTCCCCGACGGAACCTCCCGCAGGGGCCACGGTCCAGACCCCGGACTCCCTGATCGACGACGGCCCCCTGGGGGAGTACATCGTCCTCGACTGGGACGGTGACGACGACCTGGAGATCCCCTCCTTTGGCGTCGGCACGGTCCCCACGGGCAGGCCCTTTCTGATCGAAGTGCCCCGGACCATCCCCGACTCCGGTGGCCCCGGCGGCCACGGCACCGCCGCCCTCGGCAACTACGTGGAGTTCACCCACGGCGACGGCATCGTCGCCGCCGCCAACGCCCACCTCTCCTACCGGGCCACCCCGAACGCCAACGACTGGCGAGGCGACAACGCCGCCCTCTTCGAGCTCCTGGAGTTCGTCCGCGTCGACGACGACACGGTCCTCCTCACTCGCCTCCCCGACACCCGCACGGGGTACACCCACGGCGATCCCCAGACCATCCCGGGCTCCACGAGCCGCACCGGGTTCGCCTGGGAGCGGCGGGCCGACGGGACGGCCCACCTGACCAACGGCACGGTCCGCATCCCGGACCACGCCGTCGGCGGCGCCCAACCCCGGTTCCGCTGGGACTTCGTCTGGCCCTTCCGGTTTGAGCAACACCACGGCAACCACCGCACCGTCCAGATGGGCATCAGCACCAAATCCACCGACGTCTACTGGACTGCCCTCTCGGTCCCCCGCAACAGCTCCACCGACCGCGAGGGCATGCGGGTCACCGTCTACGTCGACCCCTCCTCCCAATCCCAGGTCGCCACCGGCGACTACGTGTCGGTGATCATCATGGCCACCGGAAACTGGCGGCTACCCTCGGATCAATGGTGAAATCAATGCGTCGTTTCTTATCCCTGGTCGCACTTCCTCTCCTCCTCCTCGCCTGTGGTGGCGAAGATCCTCCTATCGCCGAGGTCGATCCTCCAGCTCTTTCCTTCCAAGACACCCCCGTCGGCTCCACGTCAGTGGGTTCCATCACGGTCACGAACGTCGGCGAAAGCGACCTGGTGATCTCCCCCACGGAGGTCACCAACACTGTCTTCGTGGCCACACAATGGCCCCAGGAGATCACCCTGGCGGCCGAGGAGAGTTTCGTCTTCGAGATCGAGTTCGAACCCTATCTGCCCGAGGACTTTGAAGGAGAGTTCTCCTTTCGGACCAATGACCCCACCGCCGAGAGCTTCGAGATCCCTCTGACCGGCACTGGGCTTCCCCTTCTCGTGGGGCCCCAGGTCTCGATCACTCCGGAGGCCCTGTCGTTTCCGGAGTTGGACGTCGGCACTATCGACGGCCGTGCGGTCTCGGTCACGAATACGGGTGATGAGGATTTGCTCCTCTCGGACATCGCGATCTCCAACCATGACGGAGAGAGCTTTGAGTTAGCGGGCGCCCTCCCCCAGGAACTCACCCTTGAGCCGGGGGAAGGAGAGGACCTCATCGTCCGCTTTAGCCCCTTGGTCCCCGGGGAGCATCTCGGCTCCCTGAGCTTCTCCACGAACGATCCCGATCACCCGACCGCGGAGATCCCTCTCACCGGCCACGCATCGCTCATCCCGGAACTCGCGCTCGCCCCCCCCCAGGTGGTGTTCTTTGATCAGCCCGCGGGAACCACCGACTGGCAGGTGATACGAGTTGAAAGCCAGTCTCCCCTCACCCTGTCGATCCAAGGAGTAGCTCTCGACGATCCCGGAGCGGGGTTCTCGATCTCCTTCCCGGACGAGACCACTTCGCCGATCGAGGAAGACAGCACCACACCACCTACGAGCCTCGATGGGTGGGAGGAGTTCTTGATCCGGGTGAGTTTCACCCCCGACGATACGGCTCCCCGACAGACCTCGCTCACCATCGAGACCGACGGCTCCTACCAGTCCACCTACACCGTGGACCTCGTGGGTAACCCCGAAGGGGGGTGCCTTGAGATCACCGATCTCGTGGACTTCGGGTTCGCCGCCCTCGGAGAGACCACCACCCAATCGGTGGTCGTTCGAAACTGCGGCACCAACCAGGACCTGATCGTCGAAGAGATCGTGGTCGAGGAAGGCTCCGATTACTTCTCCGTGGAGCAGTCTCTGGAAGACCTCCCGACCTCTCCGGCCACCATCGCCCCAGGCGAAGCCGCGGTCTTATCTGTCGGCTTTTCTCCCTCCACCACAGAGACCGTGGAGGGACTTCTCACCATCGTCAGCAATGACGCCGCCACTCCGGAGCGTTCCATCGAATTGCGAGGACAGGGCGTGGAAGGCTCTTGCTCCACCTTCTCCGTCGACGCTCCGACTACCGCTGCCCCCACGGAGTCTCTCTCGCTGGAGGTGACTCCCGATGACGGTACCCACACCTTTGAATGGGCTCTGATCGATAGCCCTCTGGGCTCGAGCGCCTACCTGACCATGCCCGTATCCGCCGCCACAGACCTCTTCGTCGATCTTCCCGGCCACTACGTGGTTGAGGTCACTGGCTACGACTCCATGGGAGTCCGGTCGTGCCAACCCACTCTCGTCGAGATCGAGGTCATCACCGAGGATGACATCTTCGTCGCCTTGGATTGGACCTCCCCGACCCTGGAGGCCCTCGGGGGCCCCGCCCATGGACTGGGCATCGCTCTCGACCTCCACTATGCCCAGGACGGTGCTACCTGGGGGGGCGACGATACCATCTCCCGGTTCAACACCGAGGACGACTGGGGAGACCATGGGGCAGCGGCTCTGATTCTTGCCTCCCTCTACGGGGATCTGCCCGAGCTCCTCACCCACAACGCCCCCCAGGTCGGCGGTGTGTACCGAGTGGGTGTCCACTCCTACGACCACGACGATTGGGGCTTCGCTCAAGCTCGGATCCAGATCTACCTCCAAGGACAACTCACCGCCGCGTTCTCCCAGATCCTTCCCGACACGGGCACCTTCTGGGACGTCGCCACCATCGAATGGAGCGACTCCGACCCAACGGTGCAGCTCATCGACGAGCTCGACGACGACTTCTCCCTTCTACCCTTCTAGCGAACGTCGAACCTCTTCGACTCCTCGACCTGGTCCTCCAAGAAACCAACCGCCTCGCAATCCAGCGCCTGACCATCTACGGGCATGGACAGCTCCTCGGTTCGGTCACCATGCACTACCTGGTACTCACCTTCCGGCGGCGCGTGGACGTCACAGATCAGCACCGACGGGTAACACATGGCATTCACATCCCCGCTCCAGGCGTCTCGGAAGACCAGGCGGCTCGTCAAGCGGATCTCATCCTCCTCTACCTCCAGCCCGCACTCCCCGCCGACCAGCTCCTGGTTACTGGCCGCGCAATCCCACCCCACAACCAACTCCAACCTCTCGGCGTCACCGCTCGGCCGGAGACAGAGCTGTGAGTGTTCGTGATCGACGAGCTCCATCTCTGGAGCGCCGCAGGCAGCCACCCCGACCACCAACAGAACCGCCGCGGTACATCGCCATGTGTATTGCGATCTCATCACTCTTCTCCGAATCTAGTACTCGAGATTAGTACCCGTAACAGGGCGTCGGCCCGGCCTGAAAGTTCCCGCTCGTGCTCAGCCGCGGCGAGGTCGGCGTCGGCGGCGAACAACCCGTGGTGGCTTCTCCCTGGAAGTACTCGAAGGTGCCGAGGACTTCGCACTGGTAGTTTCCGTCGAGCTCGTTGTCCCGAAACTCGTTATGCCAGGAGGGGCACTCCGGGTCTTGCTTGGTGCAATCGTCGCGCACGTCGTGGTCACAGTACCACTCGGTGTAGCCGGCGAACTGGCCGGCCTTGATAAATCGATTCTCCAGGATCTGATTGTAGTTGGAGTAGTCCCGGACCCGCACGGCGTCGCCGGTGTTGTTGACGAATCGGTTCCGCTCGATGGCGTTGTAGCTCGACAGGTGAGCCACGTAGATGGCGTGGATCCGATTCAGGCTGGTCGTGTTGATCACATCCACGAAGTGGTTGTTGGCGATCTCGTTATGGTCGGAGTTCACCAACCGCACGACCGCCGTGGAGGGTTCCAAATGCGGGGCAAACCCGTTGCCGATATGCCGGAAGTAGCACCCGTAGATCCGGTTGTGACCGTTCGTGCCGCCGACGTTGTTCCGATTTCCGTTCAGGGAGATCGCCGTCCGATATCGCTCCACTCGAATGTAGTGAAAGTTCAAGTTCGTCGGCTCCCCGGCAGACTGATTCAATCGAAACCAGGTGTCGGCGTTGCATTGGGACGCCGTGTCCGAGGGATTGGCGACGTCACAGCCGTCGAACACGGGTCGATCGGCGTCGTCGTCCAATCGGGAGATCAGGATCTGGTGTTCCGGGTGGGTGTAGGTCCACACCACCTCCTGAGCATGGTAACGGCCCGGGGCGACCAAGATCTCCACCTCCGAGTCAGGCTGCTCCGCCAAGAGGATCTCATGGGCCCTCGCCATCGTCAGGATCGCGTCGTCCGGGGCGAGCCCCGAAGCCCCGTCGTCGCCCTCGGGGTGCAGGTAGAGAACGAAGGGTAAATCCGGTGAAGGCTCTGCGTCGGGCTCCTCGATGACGTCCGGTTCACCCACCTCCCCCACGTCGGCCTCGCCGGCCTCCACGTCAGGCTCGCCGGCCTCCACGTCAGGCTCGTCCGCCCCGACGTCGACCCCGGTGTCTCCCCCAGCATCGGACCCATCCTCACCATTGGCCGCCAACGGATCGTGGCACCCAAGGCCCAAAACGAGTAGCCCCATCATCACCGCCCATCTCGCCATACTCTCTCCCGTTTTCCAAACCATCGAAGCACCTAAACCTATCAGATCCCCCGCCTGATACCCATAGTGGGTCATCCGTCCACCTCACGAACCCCGAGCGTGAACGAAGACACATGAAGTGCCCCCTTCCACCCACTTGATACGGATCAGCTCACCTCCGCATCTAGTGCCGACGATCCGGAGTTTTGGGGCAGAAACGTGAGGTAGCGTTGTAGCTCGGGACTGGCCACCAGTGTCACGGT
>SKON01000067.1 GCA_007120035.1 Myxococcales bacterium | reverse complement strand
TCGGACTCGCTCTGGACGAGGCGATAGCCGAAGGATTCAAAGAGGCGCTGAACGTGGAGGCGGAGCTGCTCCTCGGAGTCCACGCCGTGGACCCGGATCTGGCGCATGAAGACGGTCTGCGAGGGATCGCAGTAGGTGTCGTCGGAAGCCTCGACCCGGAAAGGGAATCGCTCGTCCTGGCGGAGGGCGATCATGGTCTCCGAGGTGGGGTCCTCGAGGGTGGCGTTGGTGCCCACCACGGGGGAGTCGGAGAGGCGGATCATCTCCTGAGGGCCCCGGAATTGGGCCTCGAGCTGGCGCCGAAGAGACGACGGAAGCTGGGGGTGTTGGGCGACAGCGAGGTGGCGAGCCGGGAGGGTCGGGGTGGTGAAGAGGGGCTGGGGGCCCGGGGTGGCGTCCGTGGGGGGCGCCGCGGGGGCCGGCGGCTCTTCGTCGACGAACTCGGCGGTGATCGTCGGGGTCTCCGAGGTGGGCTCGGGCTCCTCGTCGGCTTTCCAGATGGGCCGGGGCAGGCGATCCGTGGGATCGACCCCGGGGACCTGGTACTCGAGCTGACCGTCGGCGCCGACGTCGATCTCGACGAGGCCCGAGTGGGCGGCCTGCTCCAGGTACTGCGTCACCTGCTCGTGGCGCAGGCCCAGGGCGTAGGCGAGGTAGGTCGGCTGAAGTCGGCTGACGCCTTCTTCGTAGACCAGACGCAAAATGTGCCACTCGAACTCTTCGTAGGTCATAGATCTCGTCCGTCACCGGTGGTCTACCGAGGAAGAACCGTCGAAAGGGGCTCGCCTATTCCAGGGGTGCCCGGGAGGTAACACCTCTGAGGTAGAGTGTAGTCACGAACGGGGTGTAGTGCAAACGACGGGCTATGCGACGAAGTGAGCGACCACCATGGCGAGTCCGGCGGTGGTGACGGCGGCGCCGGCCCACCGGGGGGCTGTGGTGGAGCGGGAGAACCACCAGGTGGCGGCGGCGAATCCCAGGGCGTGGAGGAGGGCTGTGGAGAGGGTCATGGCGCCGACGTAGGCGGCGGCCAGGCCGAGACCGGCGGAGAGGCCCGTGGCGTGGGCGGCGCCGTGGACCAGGCCGACGGCGCCGACGGCGAGTCCGGCGGCGAGGAGGGGGAGGTCCCGGGCTTTGATGAGCATCAGGCCCAGGGCGACGACCGTGGCGGCGCTCAGGGCGTGGGCGGCGGGGATGGCGAAGCCGGCGAAGGCCAGGGCGGCGCCGGCGATCATGGCGCCGACAAAGGTGGCGGGGAGCTTCAAGCGCCCGCCGGCGATGAGGACCGCGAAGGCCCCGACGACCAGGGCGGCCAGGAGGTGGTCCACGCCGGTGACGGGGTGGAGGAGCCCCGACCACAGCGAGAGGTGGTCGTGGTGATGGTGGTGATGGTGGCCGGGGTGGGCGAGCGCCGTCGCGGGGAGGCTAGCGATGGCGGTAATGGCGAGGGCGGGAATTCGGCGGAGTGTCATCAGCGATCTCAATCGGTCATTGGGCTCGAATGGCGGCGCCCCGGGCTTCGCTGGCCTCCCACATCCGCAGGTAGCCTTCGGCGGAGCGGAAGAGGGGTTCCAGGTCCTCATCGGTGACGCCGTCGTTGCGGACGTCCTCGATGAGCTCGGGGATCAGCCCGACATGTACCAGCCCTTCGGTGTTGAAGTCTACGGTCCGTTCGGCGAGCCGGGGCTGGGTGAAGGTGATGTCGCCGTCGAGGGATTGGAAGGGGTAGGAGATGGGGTTCTCCTGAGGGGTCTCGCAGACCGAATCGTCGCCGAATCGGGGGCCCGGGGCGCCGGCGAAGCCGTTGAGATCGAAGCCGAAGCCTTCGGCGGGATACTGGCCGGCGGCCTCGAGGAGGGTGATGCGGTCCCGGAGGCTCTGGGCCCGGCCGCCGGGGTTGTTGGGATCGGAGCACCGACCGAAGTTGAACTTCGAGATGCCGCCGAGCTCGTAGAGTTCGCCGCGGTTGTGGTTTCCGTGGGTGCCGGCGGCGGGGTACTGGAACTCCTCGAGGAGCTCGAAGGCCCGCTGGTAGCCCCGTCGGGGGAGGTGATCGATCTCGACGACCATCCCCCGGCGCATCAGCTCCTCCATCAAGAACTCGCCGAGTTCGGTGAGCCCGGCGTTCTGGCAGAAGTCGCCGTGGGCGGAGCCGCCCAGGAGGATCGAGGTGTACCCCAGGAGGGTGGTGACGGGATCGTCGGCGAAGTTGGACATGTCGTTGGGGGGATCGGCGAGGTAGTCGTCGCGGGGTTCGTTGAGGTCGGCGAAGGTGATGCCGCCGCGGTCGAAGACAGAGGGGAGGTCGGGGCAGTCTTCGTCGACGAAGTTCGACCAGTGGCCGGTCTGGGCGAAGTTGGCGAGCTCCATGATGTCTCGCTGGCCGTCGCCGGCGGAGAAGGCGTTGTCGAATTTATGGACCGGGAAGATCACGCGGACGCCCTGATCGTAGTAGTAGTCAAGGGACTCCAGGACGTCGGCTTCGGTGCACCGGGACTCGCCGTCGGGGGGCACGAGGTTGCAGTCGAAGAGGTTGGAGGTCTCGATGCCGAGGACGACGGCCATCTTGCCGTCGTTGATCACCTGGCGGGCCTCTTCGGGGCTCTCGACGATGCGGAAGAAGCCAAGGCCAGGCCCACCGGCCTGGGCGTCGATGTAGCGCTCCATGCGGCGGGTCTCCTCGAGGATCCGGTCCACGGCGACCATGTCGTTGCAGGAGTAGCGGGTGGGCTGGATGTCGGCGCCGTCGAGGATGTCGCAGATGATCTGGTTCGTGGTGGCGTGGTTGATCATCAGGCGGAGGCCGCCCAGGTAGGCCCGCTTGATCCAGAGGTAGTATTGGGTCTGGTGGGTGGAGAACTTATGGGCGTTGGGCCAGTCGGTGAAGGTGGGGTAGCCGTCGGTGTGGTGGTAGAATTCGGGGAGTTGGCCGTTGATGAAGGCTGTTAAGAGGGCGGTTTCGTCGACGTCGTCGGCGTTGTCGAAGCCGTAGCCGAAGAGGTCGTAGCGGCCGCCGGAGCCGTGGAACATCTCGCAGGAGGGCAGGGCGTGCTCGACGCCGAAGGGGTGGTAGGGGGCCCCGTGGAAGATCCCGGCGCCGCCGAACCCGAAGTTGGAGAAGATGTGGCTGTGGGTCTCGACGAAGCCGTAGACCGAGCCGTCGTCGAAGGTCCGTGGGACCACCTCGCCCTCGGCGTCGAGGGTGAGCTCGGGAAACTCGGCGCAGCCGTCGGTGGGGTGGAGGGCGATGGTGGCGGCCTGGGAAGCGTCGGTGGTCAGGCCTGTGGTGGTCAGGTAGCGGCCGGTGCGGAGATGTCGGAGGTGGAAGCGGGCCTCGTCATCGGGGGCGACCTGTAGCTCCCACTGGACGCCGGGGAGGTAGGTGTCGTCGAGGGTGAAGATATCGGAGAGGAAGCTGTCGCGGCGCAGGAAGTCCTCTTCTTCGACGAGGAAATACTCGGCGTCGTGGTCGAAGAAGAGGTAGGTGCCGAGGTCGGAGGCCTTCAGGTAGAACCGGGCGGCGTCGTCGGCCTCGGTGGTGTCGAAGGCGTAGGACTCGCCATCGGCGGTGGGCGCAAGGTAGCCCCAGTCCTCGTCGCCGGGCTGGGCGGCGTCGACGTGGAAGCACCCGGAGACGACGGAGTAGATGCTCTCGTGGGTCGGGGCGTCGGGGCGCTCGGGGAGCTCCTCCTGGTTCTGGTTGGGCACCTGGTTGGGGTCCTGATTGGGCACCTGGTTGGGCTCCTGGTTGGGATCGACGGGGTCGTCCTCGCAGGCCGTGAGGGCCAGGACCAGGGAGAGGGAGAGGAGAGCGCGGAGGAGTGCGGGGTTCATGAGGTTCGGCTCGTGACGAAGGGGCAGGGGAGCGACGCGACGAGTAGAGTAGTCAGGACCGAATCGGATGTCTATTTGCGCTATGCGAGCCAGAGGGCGGACGACCCCCGGCGCTGCGCGCCAGCCCCCTGGAACCCACTCGATCGGGTTCGTGGGGGTACGCAGTGATGGCGTCGAGTTTGGTCGTGAGAACGGGTGGTGTGCGAGGGAGGGAGGAGCACCGGAGCCCTGCCGCCTCCGGCGCAGGTGTTCGCCGAGTGTGCAAGGGAGCGGTGGAGGTGGAGCCGACCTCGAAGGTGGCGGCTCTCGGCGCCGGCTTCACAGATGGGGTTCGACGGTGGCCTGGCCGTCGCTGTCGAGTTCGCTGTAGCGGCGGAAGTGCCAGCTCGTGGAGAGCATCTCGATGCCGTTGTTGTAGGTGCCGGAGTAGGTGAACGTGGCCAGGCCCGGCTCGCCGTCGTAGTCGTCGATGGTGCGGGATCGGACCTTGTCGAGGATGCAGGTCTGGACCGGCTCCGGGGCCAAGCCAGCGTAGGAGGCGTCAGCGACGGTGCCGTCGGAAGCGACGACGGCGTTGACGATGCCGTCGACGCTGCCGTTGAGGTCAAACTCTTGGAAGCACCCGGTGTAGCCGTTGGTGAGGGTGAGGGCGAAGCTGTCCTCGTCGACGGGCTCCGGCTCGGGCTCGGGCTCGGGTTCGGCCGCGGGCTCCGGGG
>SKON01000103.1 GCA_007120035.1 Myxococcales bacterium | reverse complement strand
GGGAGAAGCTGTCGTTGGGGGTGAAGGGGTCGAAGCACTCGGTGACCACCGAGAACGAGGGGGAGAAGGCCACGTTGTTGGCGGTGTTCTCTTCGTTCAGGTCACCGGCGGGGTCGAGGACAATGGCCAGGTAGTAGTCGCCGTCGGGGATCGATGAAGGCAGGGTGGCCGGGAAAGAGACGTCCCGGAAGCTCGAGGCGCTCATGGAGTCGACGTCGTGGAGGGCCAGGGTGATGTCGTCGGAGCCGCCGATCTCGCGTTCCGTGGTCAGCACGATGGAGGCCGTGAAGTCACCGGTGGGTTCCTGGCCGAGGTTGTAGATGCGGAAGTCCACGTCCATGGTGGCGCCCACGGAGTAGGTGTCCTGGAAGGGGATGGACACGTTGCGGGGCAGGACGTCGACGGTGGGCGCCAGGGGGATCACGTCGAGTTCGAAGGAGTAGTAGTTGCGGATCGTGGTCGGGTTGCCGCAGATGGAGAAGATGTACCGGAGGTCGTCGCCGGCGAGGAATACGCCTACTTCCTGGAGGTCAGCGCTGGTGTCTTCGTCGATGGTCAACGAGCCACCGGGGGCGAAGAGGGTGGTCTTCAGGGGGCCCCGGTCGGTCTCGTGCTCCATGGTGATCACGGCGCTCTCGCCCTGGTTGAGCTCCACGGCGAAGTAATCGCACTCGCCGACGGAGCAGACGGCGGCGTCGTATTCGCCAGGGAGGAGGTCCACGGCGTCCAGGGGGCGGTGGTTGGGAGCGAAGTCGTCCTCTTCGCAGGTGCAGTAGAGGCCGTCGAGCTGGACGGGGACCGTCGAGGCGAGCTGGTTGTTGGACAGGTTGGTCTCGGGCAGCGCCTGCTCGGAGTCGACGTAGATGCCGACGTTCATGGTGTTCGTGAAGTCCTCACAGCGAGCGACGACCTCGAAGGTCCGCTCCAGGCACTCTCCGGGGTTGATATTGGGCAGCTCGAAGGTCTTGTAGGGCTCGGCGTTGAAGTTCACCGAGGAGCCCGACGATCGGTAGAGCTCGCCGACGGTGTTGCCCGTGGGGTTGGAGCCGGAGACGCAGATGGTGGCCTCCACCTCGATCACGTCGCCGTCGTCGGCGGACTCGGGGAGGACGACCTCGGAGACGAAGAGGTCGATGTCGGCCTCGTCGGTGATGTTCACGGCGTCGAACTGTATCATCTGGTTGTTGCCCCGGAAGGGCTCGTTGAGGATCCCGTTGGGGTCACAGACGATGTAGAAGTAGTAGTTGCCGGGGTCGTAGAAGGCGGGGATGGTGACGGTCCGCTCCAGCTCCCGGACCTGACCGGCGGCCATGGAGGAGATGTTGATGTTGCTCAGGCGGGGATCGGCGTCGAGTTGAACCATGGGCATTTGCCCCATGTAGATGCCGCAGAAGAAGCTGCCCACGTCCTCGGTGCCGTCGTTGGCGATGGTGGTGTTCACCTGGAGGGTGCCGCCGAGGAAGGTGCTCAGGGGGGAGACCTCGAAGGTGTGGACGGCGATGTCCGGACCGTCCACGGGCTGATCGGAGACCAGTATGGGGGGATCGGAGATGGCCTCGTTGTTGTCGTCCCGGGCCTCCTCGATGTTGTCCTCGGAGTAGGCCTCGACGATGATGTAGACCTCGAGCTCGCCATCTGTGGGAGGGAGGATCGACTCGGAGAGGATGAACTCGTTGGGGCCGATGGTCTGTTCGCTGAAGCCCGCCAGAGTGATGGGGGAGCTCTCGTGGAGGAGGATGGCGGAGTCGTCGAGGTCGGGGGAGCCGACCTGGAGGTAGGTGCGGTGGACCACCTGGAAGACGTCCTGACCGCCGAGGTTCGCCAGGGTGAAGGCCCGGGTCACGCGGTTGAGCTCGGGGAACGCCCGGTCGGGGAGGACTTCGAGCTCCATGACGGAGATGTCGGGGCGGGCCTCGGACTGGTTTTCGATCCGAACGCGGTTGGCGCTGACCGAGATAGCGTCGTCGCGGCGGGTGTTGGAGATCTCATCGTCGGGGTCGACGACGACCACCACGTGATATTGCCCGGTCTCTACCTCGGGGACGGGGTGGTTGACGCCGACGTTGCGGACGGCGCCCCCGTCCAGGGAGAAGCCCTCGTCGCCCACGTTGACGACGGCGTCGCCGATCACGGGGAGATCTTCGAGATCTTCCCGGGTGACGTCCGGATCCTGGGAGAGGAAGGCCCGCAGAGTAATGGGCGTGAAGATGGGCCCCGCCGTCTCGTTGCGGAGCGTGGAGGAGACCGTCAGGGATTCGCCGACCAGGACGTTAGTGGGCTGGCCCGTGGCCGACGAGATCGTCAATGCGACGGGATCGTAGACCTGAAAGGAGACCTCCTGAGAGTCGGCGACGTCGCCGTCGACCAGGGCCTCTACGAGGATGGTGAACGACCCGGCCAGGTCGTAGCGGTGGCGGGCCTCTCCGCTCAGGGAGTCTCCCGAGAGGTTGATGCCGTCGCCGAAGCCGACACGCCAGGAGACCTCGTCTTCGCCGACGCCGTCTCCGGGCTCGAGATCGAAGGAGACCGTGACTTCCACGTCGGGGTAGCCGGCCTGGGGGGACACGGAGAGGTTGGAGATCACCGCCGCGCCTTCGACATCACCGCCCCCGCCACAGGCCGTCACGACGAGGACGGCGGCGGCCAAGAGGGTGGCGAAGAGAGCGTGAACAATGGTGCGGGGAGGGTTCGATGGAGTCATGAGGACTGTGCCGTGTTTAGAGGCGAAGAGGTCGGAGAACCGAAAATCGGCTATCTCGGCGGTCATTCTGGTGAAATACGCCGTATTTTTCAAGGCGACCTAGCCGGGGCGAAGCGTGGGGGAGAGGCGGTGATGGCCACGGAACCGCCTTGACGCCGATCGCGGGGCTGGGATAGTTTGACCGAGGCCACAATCGGCGCAAACAATGTAATCGAGAAGGCTGTTCCCGTGACACCGACGCCGCGGCGTCGGCCCTTTTCTCAGGCTGGCGACCGGACCGTAGGAGGACCTCCTTGGCGAACGATAATAAGAAGGACACCATCGACCTGAAGGCGCGGCTCGGCTTGAAGAAGCCGACCACGAAGCCAGCGAGTGCGCCGAAGTCGCCCGCGAGGGATAAAAAGCCGAGAGTAGGAGGATTAGCCGGGTTGAAGGCAAATCTCAAAGGGACGGCGCCGCCGCCTCCGGAGGATGATCCCGAAACTCTGACGTTGACCGAAGAGGTCGTGGAGTCCGTGGCGTCTGCGCCGCGAGCGCCGGCGGCCCCGTCGGCGCCAGCCCAACCCGCGCAGGCTCCGGCGCAGCCGGCTCCGAAGAGAGCGGCTCCTCCCAAGGCGGCAGCTATGGGGCCGCCGCCCACGCAGGCTCGTCGAGCGCCGGCGGCCTCCGCGGACGTGAGCGTCGACTTTGATGAAGCCTTGGACCTGAAGTCCATCGGGTTGACCGATGACGACGTGGGCATCGGGCTCTCGGCTCCGACGATCGTCCTGATGGTTCTCTTCCTGGTCGTAGGGCTCTTCTTCGGGTTCATGGCGTCCCAGAGCACCCAGACACGGAGCATCGAGTCGGCTCGGATCAGCGACGCTCAGTCGATGATGGCCTACCTGGAGCCGAAGCTGGATGCCATGGCGGAAGCGCAGCAGATCATCGAGGGCCTGGACCCGATGACCGTGGACTTCGACGCCACTCGCCGCCTGGCCGATCTGGACTTCATGATCGGCGGGGACATCCTTCCCAACAACCGCCTCTTGCTGGGTCGACCGGTGATTGCACCGTTGAACCGGTACATGGCGGAGTCGGCGCTGCTCTACGAGCGGATCCAGGACCACCATCGGTGGACGACCCGGGTGGACCGCGAGGAGCTGGAAGCGTTGATGGAGCAGCGGGAGGACTTCGTGCAGGAAGAAGAGTTGGCCCTGGCCTTCAACTTCCATCACCTGCGGGGGTACTTCATGGAGCCCGAGACCTATGAGCCCCCGGAGGGCCGAATGGTCTTCCTGCGAGACATGGAGGCCGACGACGAGCATATGGTGGAGGTCCGACGGGTGGATCAGGACAACCCGATCCGGGTGGAGACGGGGTCGTTGATCCGTCTCGACGTGGGCGACTTCTTCCGCATTGACCGGCGCAACGCTCTGGAGCGGTACGAGATTCGGGTCAACGATCTGAAGTATCGGAGCGAGGAGATCGGCCGCCGGGTGGAGCCGTTGCGAGAGGCCGTGGCGGAGATCGCCGATCGAGACCGTCCGTCTCTGCTCACGATCCGAGGGTCCACGGAGCGGTACGACGAAGAGATGATGGAGCCTCTGGACGACGAATAAGGCCCAAGGGGCGAGCATGACCCGCACGGTGGTGGAGCTCTTTGAGGAGCAGGTGCACCGCTCCAGTGTGCGCCCGGCCCTGCGCTACTACCGTGACGGGGCGTGGGAGCAGGCGAGCTGGAAAGAGTGGTGGGATCGATCGGAGCGGCTGGCCGCCGGGCTCTTGGACGGGGGCGTGGACCCCGGCGAGGCCATCGCGCTGGTGATGGGCACTCGGATGGAGTGGGGCATCGCCGATATGGGCATCGCAATGACCCGGGGGAGCTGCCTGGCGCTGGACGCCG
>SKON01000167.1 GCA_007120035.1 Myxococcales bacterium | reverse complement strand
TCGGCCGAGGAGGAAGAGAGGTCGGGGTTTGACGGGGAGGGGCAGACCTCGCCGCTGGTGCAGCCCGTGGAGATGGCGTTGAAGGCGTTGTCGGAGGTGCGGGCG
Organism: Myxococcales bacterium; assembly: GCA_007120035.1. Classification (GTDB taxonomy): domain Bacteria; phylum Myxococcota_A; class Bradymonadia; order Bradymonadales; family Bradymonadaceae; genus SKON01. Next base: position 15,365 of record SKON01000167.1, on the reverse strand, counting down.
AAGGGGGAGCCGGAGGAGGTGGTGGAGGCGATTGAGAAGGTGTTGAGCCTGTCGGCCGGGGGGGAGGTGTTGGATAAGCGAGAGGCGGTGAGGCTGCGGCGGGAGGTGGGGGAGCTGTACTATTACGATCTGGAGGATGGAGGGGCGGCGCGGCCTCATCTGGAGGCGGTGCGGAGGCTGGATCCCGATGGGGAGGGGGCTCAGACGGCGGTGGTGAACGCCCTGGAGGCGATCTACGAGGAGGAGGGGGACGTATCGAGTCGGGCGGCGCTCTTGGAGGAGCGGCTGAAGGGGGCACAGAGCGAGGAGATGGCGACGACCTATCGGTTGCTCTTGGCGCAGCTGCATTGGGATCAAGGGGGGGATGTAGAGGCGGCGCGGCGATGGTTGGATGAGGTGCTGAAGTCCGATCCGGATCATGAGGCGGCGCATCGGTTGCTGGCGGATATGGCGAAGGAGCAGGAGAATTGGTCAGTGGCGGCGTTGCACCTGGAGGTGGTGGTGCGGGTGTCTCGGGGAGGGATCGACGCGGTGGAGAGCCAGCGGGAGTTGGCGGAGCTGTATTTGCATCGGTTGGATGCGCCGGGGCGGGCGCGGGGGCATTTCGAGGAGGTGTTGGAGGCGGCGCCGGGGGATTCGATGGCGTTGGAGGGGATCAAGGAGACCCAGGCGGCGGAGGGAGATTGGGCGGGGTACCTGGAGAGCCTGGGGCGAGAGTTGGGGTTGTTGACGGGGACGCCAGAGGGGCTGACGTTGGAGGCGATGCGGGAGATGGATGGGAAGGGGATCGCGCCGGCGTTGAGGGTGCCGGCGAGTCAGATCCTGGCCGACGCGGCGCATCTGGCCGAAGAGGAGCTTAAGGATCTGGAGCTGGCGCGGGATCTGTGGGGAGTGACCTACGTGCTCTTTCCGGAGCAGGTGGGGGCGTTGGAGCGGCGGGTGGAGTTGAATCGGGTCTGTGGGGCCGAGGAGGATCTGGCGAGGGATCTGGAGAGCCTGGCGTCGATGCTCCTGGATCGGGGGGCCCGGTTTGAGGCGCTGGTGGAAGCGGGGAGGCTGCGGGAGGAGGTGATGGGGGATCTGGAGGGAGCCCGGGGGTTGTTGGCGGAGGCGGTGGCGTTGGTGCAGGATATGGAGGATGGGCCGGAGGGGTTGGATGAGGTGCGGCGTAGGCTGAAGCGATTGCAATCGGGAGACCGATAGGGAATGTTCATGAAGGTCAGAGTCGGGATACCCGGTTTCGTGGTGAGGGTGGGCGAGATGAAGAAGACAACAAAAGAAGCGTTGGTGAGGCTGTTCCTGGTGGTCGGCGTGGTGGTGGCGCTGGTTCCGGGGTGGGCTTCAGAGGTGAGCGGGCAGGAGAACGGCGAGGCGACGGAGGACACGGTGTCGTTGCCGGCGTTTCATCTGCAGCGGTTTCGGCCGGCGCCGGGAGTGGGGGACTATTTGACGGTGTTCGGATCGTCGGTGGCGCCCCATCTGGAGTGGAACGCGGGGGTGATGATGAACTACGCCGACGATCCCTTGCAGTTGGGGACGTTGGAGACGCCGGGGCGGAGGACGATCGCGAACCAGACGCAGATGGATTTGATGGGGAGCATCGGGCTCTTCGATTTGTTGGAGCTGGGGGTGGTGTTGCCCTGGACGGTGTTGCAGCGGAGCGTGGAGCTGCAGCCGCTGGTGCCATCGGGGACGGATCCGAGCACGGTGCCGTTTCGTCGGACGGCGTTGAACGATGTGCGTGTGACGGCGAAGTTTCAGCTCTTGAGTCTGATGGATTCGCCGGTGGGGTTGGCGTTTCTGGTGGGGGGGTCGCTTCCGGTGGGGATGTCGAACGCGCTGGCGTCGGACGGTGGGTTCGGGGCGGAGACGTCAGTGGTAGCGGAGTATGTGATCTTACAGACGATCCGGGTGGCGGCGAACCTGGGGTTCCGGTATCGACCGGGGCAGCGGATCATTCGGGCGGCGGTGATCGGAAATGAGTTGACGTGGGGATTGGGGGGGCACGCGCCGTTTTTGACAGAGCGGCTGGATGTGATCGCGGAGCTGACGGGGGCGGTGGGGGTGCAGCCGCGGCCGGCGCACCTGCGGGGAGTGAACGCGGGGGAGGTGCCGGTGGAGCTGCTGGGAGGGGTGCGGTTCAAGATGCACGAGGATTGGACGCTGACGGGGGGCGCTGGAGCGGGTCTGTCCAATGGGTATGGGACGCCGGACTGGCGGGTGTTCTTCGGGGTGACGGGGCAGTGGGTGACGGGAGGATGGTGGTGGGTGGACTATCGGCAGCCGGGGTTCCGGGCGGAGGTGGATCCCTGCGATGAGAGGTCGCAGGCCCGAGGGCGGAGGTTGAGGTTTGAGCCGGCGGATTGCCCGGAGCCGGAGGTGGAAGAGCGAGATATCCAGGAGCGGGCATCGATTTTGGAAGATCCGCCGACGCGGGTGCCGCGGCAGCCGCGAGAGCCGCGGGAGCCGGAGTACGAGCTTCCCGAACAGGATGAAGGGCCTGCGTCGTTGCGGCAGGGGGCGATCATCATCACGGAGCAGGTGAACTTCGCGACGGGGAGCGCGGATATTCTGCCGGAGAGCTACGATGTGCTGGACGCGGTGGTGAGGATTCTGAGGCGTCAGGACGATATTCGGCTGATGCGGGTGGAGGGGCACACAGATAGCGTGGGGAACGCGAACGCGAACCTGCGGCTGAGCCAGTCCCGATCGGAGGCGGTGCGGGAGTATCTGATCCGGCATGGGATCGCGCCGGAGCGGGTGGAGGCGATCGGGTATGGGGAGGAGCGCCCGGTGGCGGATAACTCGACGGCGGAGGGTCGGGCGGAGAACCGGCGGGTGGAGTTCAATATCCTGGAGATGGGTGATTCCCGATAGGACGAGGAGGGAGCGTGAGCCTTGGTCGTCTGAGAATCGGGATGATGATGGTGTGGTTGGGGGGGGTCTGCGGGGCCTGCGGTGGTGAGGAGGAGGTGTCGCTGGAGTTGATGGAGGTGGGGCAGGCGCCGGGAGGGGCGTTGGACGGGCTGGAGTTGGTGGAGATCGGTGGGGAGGAGCTGTGGGTGGCGGCCGCGGGGGATCGGGTGTTCATCCGTGGGCCGGAGGACGGGAGCTGGGAGATGAGGCCGGCGGTGTGGCCGACGCGGGTGGAGGAGACGGGGTTGGATGTGCTGGGGGTGGCGAGGCAGAACGGGACGGCCGGGGACTTCGTGACCCGGCGGTACTTCGTGGCCCATGAGGAGGAGTTGTTTACGGTAGGGGTGCCGTCGGCCAGGGCGCCGGTGGTGTTGATGGGGAGTGATGACGCGGGATTGAGTTGGCGGGAGCTGGGGCCGCCGGAAGAGGAGATGGAGCAGCGGGCGGTCCAATCGGGGGAGCCGTCGTTGATGCCGGCGGTGCGGTATATCAGGGCGGGAGGAGAGCTCTTTCTGGTGGATGGGTTGAGGGTGTGGAGGCGGGTGCCGGAGGTAGAGCGGGAGGAAGAGGGTCGTGGGTGGGAGCCGGTGGACCTGTCAGGGTTGGGGTTGATCGAGGAGGAAGGGGAGCGTCGCCGGATGTTGCCGCGGCGGCTGCGGCACTATCTGCCGTCCGAGGAGGGCAAGGAGTACGAGGTGGCGACGGTGTACGGGGAGGAGTTGGAGGTGTTTCGGCGAGAGGAGGGCCAGGAGAGGTTTCGGCATGTGGCGACGTTGGATCTCCTGGATCGAGACCTGCAGCGGGCGCCGAGTGAGGAAGGGGAGCTCTATTTGTTGACCCGAGAGGGGCTGTGGAAGAGCGGAGATCGGGGTGAGGGGTGGGAGAGGTTGGAGATCCGTCAGGAGGGGTTGGAGGAAGAGGGGCTGAACGACCTGGTGTTTTTGGAAGGAGCGGCGTGGCTCAGCAGTGACCGGGGGAGCCTGTGGGAGAGCGTGGACGGGGGGGAGAGTTGGACGCGGAGGCGATCGGGGGATGCTGATGGACGTGCGGTGACGGCACTGGGGGTGAGGGGGCGAAGTCTGTGGGCGACGACGGCGGGGTCGGGGGCGTTGAGGTCGCCCGATGGAGGGCGGTCGTGGGAGGAGAGCAATGAGGGGGTAGATAACGCGCATACCTATGCGGTTTGGAGTGGGGAGGAGGGAGACCTGCTGGTGGGGACGAACAGCGGACTCTTCTCGTGGTCACGAGAAGGGGGAGGGGTGCGTTGGCAGCGGGTGCATCCGCGAGCGACGACGGCGATCAAGGTGTTGGAGGGGAAGGTGTTGAGCGGGACGTTGGGAGGGAGCGTGCTGGTGCAGGAGGAGGGGGAGACCCATGAGGTGGCGGCGTTGGGGCGGCGAGGGGAGGTGAGCTATCAGCCACCGCAGATGGAGCCCGAAGGGTTGAGAGCGGCGTCGATCGTGGGGTTTCAGAGGCGAGAGGGGACGTCGGATCTGGTGGCGTGGTCGTATCAACAGGGGCCGCTGATCTCCAACGATGAAGGGCGTAGTTTTCGGCCGATGCAGTTGGGGGGGGCGTTTCGGGGAGCAGTGCAGCGGGCGGTGTTGACCCATTTTCTGGCGGCCCAGGATATGACGCTTCTGGCGGTGACGCGGCCGATGACGGCGAACCAGCCGGCGCAGATCTGGAAATCCAGTGATGAGGGAGAGACGTGGCAGGCGATGTACTCGGCGATGGAGGAGGAGGTGCCGGCGAGGATGAGCCTGGTGGAGTTGGGGGAGATCTTGGTGATGGCCCAGGGGAATCGGCTGGCGCGGAGTGAAGACCAGGGGGAGACGTGGACGACGTTGGTGGGGCCCTGGGAGCAGGGGCGGGTGGTGGGTCTTGGGGTGGATCGGGGGCGGGTGGTGGTGGCGGTAAACCTGGGGCCCGGGACGGAGTTGTTGTGGGTGGAGGACCCGGGCGGTGATCTGTCGGTGGGGATGCGAAAGAGGTTGGCGACGTCGTCGGGGTGGTTGACGTTGAAGGAGGGGGCGGTGTCGTTGAGCTCGAATCGGGAGCGGGTGGTGGTGCAGCAAGGGGCGGTAGTGTTCGAGGCGGAGGCGCCGCGGAGACAGGTGGGAGGAGGAAGCGGCGGGGTGGCCTGGTTAGTGAGTCTGCTGGTGGTAATCGCCTTGTCTGGGGTGGCGTTTGCGGTGTTGAGGCGGGATGGGTGAGGAAAGTTTCGCGGCGATCGCCGTTGGTGTACTGTGGAGGTGCTGAGTGGTTCTTGCCTCGGAGGAGAGATGAGCGGTCGAAGGGTGCTGGGAGCGTTGGTGGTGTCGCTGATGGTGTGGACGATGGGCTGCGGGGATGAGCCGGACAATCAGGATCCGAATCAGAACGGGGAGCCAACGAATCAGGATCCCAACCAGGGCCCGAATCAGGATCCCGATGATGGGTGGGACCAGGACTTCTTGCAGATCGCCGATATCGTGCGAGCGACCTGTGCGGTGGGGGCCTGTCATGGAGAGCCGATGGGGTCGGGGACAGACCTGGGGTTTGGGGCGAACCAGGAGTCGTTGGAGCTGGAGGCGATCATCGAGGTGTTCCAGAACTACGAGTCCCCGGCCGGTCCGTTGGTGGATCCGGGGAATCCGGAGAACAGCCAGCTTTATGTGACGCTGACGTTGGATGATCCGGTGTTGCGGATGCCTCAGGCGCCGCTGCCGCCGCTGCCGGACGCGCAGATCGAGCTTGTTCGGTCGTGGATCGAGGCGGGCGCGAACTACGAGTGAGGCAGGAGGGTGGCGAGGTGTCGGCCGACGCGGTCGATGTCGCCGGCGCCGAGGGTGACGAAGAGGTCGCCCGGGGCGGCCAGCTCTGCCAGGAGTGAAGGGAGGTCGTGGAGGGAGGGGACGTAGCGGACGTCGGGGTGTCCGAGGCGGCGGGCCTCGTGGGCGACGAGCTCGCCGGTGATGCCCGGGAGGGGGGCTTCGCGGGAGGGGTAGACGTCGGTGATGAAGAGGAGATCGGCGGCGGTGAGGGCCTGGCCGAAGTGGGCGTGGAACTCGCGGGTGCGGGAGTAGAGGTGGGGTTGGAAGATGGCGATGAGGCGCTTGTCGGGAAAGCCGGAGCGGGCGGCGGAGAGGGTGGCGGCGACCTCGGTGGGGTGGTGTGCGTAGTCGTCGATGATGAGGATGTCGCCGCGGTCGGCCTGGCAGTGGAAGCGGCGGAGGATGCCGTCGTAGGTGGCAAGGCCTTGCTGGATTTCGGGGAAGGGCATGCCGAGCTCGAGGCCGACGGCGACGGCGGCCAGGGCGTTCTGGACGTTGTGGCGGCCCGGGGCCTTGAGGCGGACCTCGCCGAGGGGTTGGTTGTCGAGGAGGACGGAGAAGTGGGTGTAGAAGCCGTCGGGGCGGAGGTCTGTGGCTCGGAGGCGAGCGGCGGGGTCGAAACCGTAGGTGATGGTGCGGCGGTCCAGGTGGGGGAGGAGGGAGGCGGCGTGGGGATCGTCGAGGCAGAGGATCACGGAGCCGTAGAAGGGGACGCCCTGGGCGAATTGGGTGAAGGCGGACTTGAGGTCGTCGAGATCGGCGTAGATGTCGACGTGCTCGATCTCGATGTTGGTGATGATAGCGATGTCGGCGGGGAGTTGGAGGAAGGTGCGGTCGAACTCGTCGGCTTCGACGACGACGATGTCGCCTTCGCCGGCCAGGGAGTTGGTGCGTTGGAAGGCCTGGACGCGGCCGCCGACGATGGCGCTGGGGTCGAAGCCGCCGGCCTGGACGACCTGGGCGGTCATGGTGGTGGTGGTGGTCTTGCCGTGGGTGCCGGCGACGCCGATACTGAATTTACGCTGCATGAGCTCGGAGAGGATCTCGGCGCGTTTGATGACGGGGATGCCTCGTTTCTGGGCCTCGGCAGTCTCGGGGTTTTCGTCGGCCTTGACGGCGCTGGTGTGGACGACGACGTGGGCGCCGTCGATGTGGTCGGGGTGATGGCCCTGGAAGATGGAGGCGCCCCGGGATTGGAGACGTTCGGTGATCTCCGAGAGGCGGCGATCGGACCCGGAGACGGTGAAGCCGCGGTGGAGGAGGAGGTCGGCGATGGCGCTCATGCCGATGCCGCCGATGCCGACGATGTGGATGTGGCGGACATTGCCGAAGAGAGGTTGTCGTTTGAAGGGAGACATGAAGATGACCAGGGACGAGAGGGAAGGGCGAAAGTGGCGACGAGGCTACGCGTGGTGGGAGGTCGTGGCAAGGGGCTCGATGGTGGCAGCGGTGGTGTGGTGGGTGGTGTCGGTCGTGGGGTGCGCGGGGACGCCGACAGGCCCGGTGGAGCTCTTAGAGAGGACCGGGGTGGAGGCCCAGGAGTGTCGGGGGCAGGCCTGCTTGGAGGGGGCGGAGGGGGCGCTGCGGAGCGGGGCGATCGAGGAGGCTCAGGGCTACTATCGGTCGGCCTGTGAGAGCGGAGGGGTGGAGAGTTGTCTGGCGTTGGGGACGTTGCTGGTGATGGGTGGGGGAGGGTCAGCGGATCGGGAGCGGGGACGGAGGCTGATGCGGTGGTCCTGCGAGGAGGGGTTGAAGGAGGCCTGTCACGACGCGGAGTTGTTGGTGTTTGCCGAGGATCGAGCCGAGGGGACGCGGTCGGTGTTCGAGCACCTGTGCAAGTCCGGGGTGGGGGTGGCGTGTACGAACCTGGGGAACCTGATGGCGAGCGGTCGGGGAGGGGTGAGGGACCATCGGCAGGCTCAGGAGTTGTTTCGAGGGGAGTGTGAGAGGGGGGCTCCGGTCCATGTGATCGGGGAGCTCTTGGAGGGGCAGGAGTTGGATCTGATCCCGTCGTTGGCCTACGGAGGGGAGCAGGCCTGTGAGCAGTTGGAGGTGGTGTCGCGGGGGCTTTTTGAGGAGCGTGTTCAGTCGGCGATGGGGGCGGAGCGAGAGGCTCTGGGGGCGTGCTTTAGGGAGGGCTTGGAGGAGGGGGAGGTGCGAAGGGGACGGAGGGGGCGGATCGTGTTGGAGGCGGAGGTGTCGGAGGACGGGGGAGGCGGAGGGATCGAGATCGTGGAGGATACGCTGGAGCTGGAGGGGGTGGCGGAGTGTGTGGAGCGGTCGATGGGGCGTCATCTCGATGATGGCGAGTCAGGGCCGTTTCGGAGCCGGTGGGGGATCTCGTTTGTGTCGGTGCCGGAGGCCGAGGAGGTGGTGGTGGGGTGTAATCCGGCGGAGGTGCGCAACGTGGTGGGGCGAAAGGTGGAGGACTTGCGGCGGTGTGGGGCGGAGCACCTGGGGGAGCACCCGGAGGATTCGGGGGCGGCCGTGGTGTTGTTGGACTTTCGTCGGACCGGAGAGCTCCGGGAGGTGACCCTGTACATGACGACGAGAGCGCCGGAGTTAGAGACCTGTTTGCGGCGGGAGATCGAGGGGATCGAGCTGACGCCCTTTGTGGAGGGCGCCTGCCCGATCTCGATTCCCCTGGTGTTCTCCGATGGGAAGGAGCTGCAGTTTTTGATCACTCCCTAAAGCTCAGGGATCGACGAGGTACCCCTCGAGGCGCCAGCCTTCGTAGGTGACGCTTGCGTCGGAGACGACGCCGATGGAGAACTGATTGCTGGGGATGAGGATGTTGACGGTGTTCAGGTCTGCAGACCCTTGGTAGAGGATGATGCCGGAGGTGAGGTCAGTGACGACGACTTCGTCCCAGCCAGGCTCGATGTCGTAGGTGAGGGTGATCTCGAGGGTGGTGGCGCCGGAGACGGTGAATTCACGGTAGGAGGAGTCTCCGAGTTCGCCGTTCTCGTTGTCCAAGTAGGTGACGAAAGAGGTGGCGTCCGGGTAGGGGAGGGTGACGGTGTCGGAGCTCATTCCATCGTAGACGGTGATCTGACCGCCGGAGTGGGCGTTGGTCTGGTTCTGGTTGGTCTGGTTCTGGTTGGTCTGGTTCTGGTTGGTCTGGTTCTGGTTGGTCTGGTTCTGGTTGGTCTGGTTCTGGTTGGTCTGGTTGATGGGGACAAAGTCGTCGTCGTAGTACTGGGGACAGTTGTCTCGGATCGTGTTGCAAGCCGGCGGGAAGATCTCCTCTTCTTCTCCAGCGTCCAAAAACTCGGCGAGTTGATCACAGGAGAAGTCACGGAGGAGGGTGAGTTCCTCGTTGAGGGTAGCTCGTTCGCAGTTGCGGAGCTGTACGAGGGTAGAAGAGCAGCCAGCGCGGGGGATTTCTTCGAGGCGACATTCGTATTCGCCCATGGTGAAGCCGTCGTCGTCGTCGGAGGGACCGGCGGCGACACAGGCGTCAAAGGTATCGAAGCAGAAGGCAACAGGATCTTCTTCTCCAAAGATAGCGGAGAGGAGGACCATGCCCAGGCATTCGGCGCGAGCGAGGTCATCATCGGTGACCTGATTGTCGGCATAGTTCTCTTCTGTGGCGCAGTATTCGGCGACGTCGCCATCCTCCAGGGTGCTGATTTCCGGGGATGAGCCGCCGCCACCGCCACCGCCACCGCCACCACCGCAGGCGATGGCGAAGAGGGAAAGAGAGAGGGTGGCCAAGAGTGCGGAGAGGCGGAGAGTGTGCAGGTACATCGGGACCTCGGGGATGAGGGGGACAAGAACGGCACGAAGTTTGCCATTCGTGATTCGCATTGGCTATGTCAATATGTTAGAGCAGCAGGACGGGGTTGAGCGGAGCAGATGAGAGGAGCGTGGGCCGTTATGACACAAACGGACGTACAGATCGGGGATCAAATTCAAAATCGGTACACCGTGGAGGATACGATCGGTGCCGGTGGATTCGCGACGGTGTATATCGCGCGGGATAAGGTGATCGACCGGCCGGTGGCGATCAAGGTGCTGAAGATCGGGCTGGCGTCGGGGGGGGATCTCGATGAGGTGCGACGGACCCGGAAGCGGTTCTTGCGAGAGGCCCGGGTGGCGGCGGCGATTTCTCATCCGAGCATCCTGGATATCTACGACTTTGGGCTGCTGCAGGAGAGCGGGGCTCCCTTTATCGTGATGGAGTACCTGCAGGGGCATAACCTCTTCGATGAGATCCAGGACCACGGGCCCCTGCTGCCGGAGTGGCTGTTGCCGAACTTCTGCCAGCTCTTGGATGCGCTGGGGGAGGCCCATAATCAGGGGATCGTGCACAAGGACCTGAAGCCGGGGAACATCTTCTTGAATAAGCCCGGGACCCGTCGGGAGACGTGGAAGGTGGTGGATTTCGGGATCGCCTACGTGAATAACCCGGCGGATCCGAGGTTGACGAAGACGGGATTTCTGTCGGGGACGCCGCAGTACCTGCCGCCGGAGTACATCCAGAAGCAGGAAGTGTCGGCGCGGATGGATGTGTATCAGATGGGGCTGACGCTGACGGAGGCGTTGTGTGGGGAGCCGGCGGTGCCGGATCGGAAGCCGTTTCAGGCGGCCCGGCGGCATATCTCGGGGGATCTGAACATCCCGGAAGAGGTGATGGAGGGGGCCCTGGGGAAGGTGTTGAGGAAGGCGTTGGCGGTGGAGCCCGAGGATCGGTACGGGACGGGGATGGAGTTCGCCGATGCCTTAGACGAGGTGGACGTGCGAGAGGTTCCGAGCTTTGCGCGTCCGGCGTCGGAGAGGGCGAGGAAGACGTCGAAGTGGGTGAAGATCCAGGGGCCCGGCGAGTCATATTGACAGAGGTCTGAGGACAGAGGTCGGAGGCCAGAGGTCTGAGGGCAGAGGGAAATGAGGAGGGCCCCGACCGGGTGGTCGGGGCCCTCGGCGCGTCAGGTAGGGGTGGTTAGTTGTTGATGCAGGTGCCCTCGGTGGCGCCGGCGGGGCGGGCGCAGAGGTTGCTGCAGCAGTCGGAGTGGTAGACGCAGGACTCGCCGACCACGCTGCAGGGGCCGGTGGAGCAGAAGCCGTTTTCGCAGATCAGGGGTGCGCAGCAGTCCTCGTCGGAGGTGCAGGGGTCGTCGAGGCTCATGCAGACCGGATCGGGATCGGGGTCGGGATCAGGATCGGCGTCGGGGTCGGGATCGGGGTCGGGGTCAGGATCGGGTTCGATGCAGACGTTGCCGGAGCGCTGGACGTTGCGGTCGTAGTGGATCCAGGTGGGTTGGGTGATGTGGACGAGGTTGCCCATGAGGCCGCCGAAGATCTCGACGTCGTCCATGATCTGGATGCGTCCGGGGTAGGCGTAGACGAAGCCGCCGACGCGGACGTTGCCAGTGATCTGGAGGCGGTCGCCTTCGTCGCCGCCGATGTAGAAGCGGGTGGCGGCGGGGTAGTGGGGGGAACCGAGGGTGACGTCGCTGGAGTGGATGCTGCCGCGGATGAAGACGTCGAGCTCTGCATCGGGTTGGGCGATCATGGTGATGGAGCCGGGGTCGACGTCGCCGTCGATGAAGAGGGCGGTGCGACCGTGGGCGACGACGACGACCTGACCGCCGCCGGAGATGCCGTTGAGGTAGTAGTTACCGCAGGGGAGGTCGAGGCGGCGGAAGGTGCCGGTGGTCATGGAGTCGGGGTCGAGGCCGATGAGGGCGTTGTCGTTGTTGAACTCCCGGTCGGCGACGAGGGCGTTGACGGGGATGAGCTGGTCTTCATCGCAGGGGCAGGGTGCGGGGATGGAGACCGGGGCGTGGACGACGTCGGTGGTGGCGTTTGCCGGGTAGTTGTTGCCGTCGGGGATGGTGAGGGTGCCCTCGATGGTGATGCTGCCGCCGCTCAAGTTGCCGCCGATGTTGGCGTTGTTGCCGATGTGGAGGGAGCCGCCGCCGGTGGCGGTGGCGTTTCGGTCGACGTTGAAGTCGGTGGCGATGGATTTGTTCTGGCCGCCGGAGAAGTCGACGTCGCTGCCGTCGCCGGCCCAGGTGGAGCCGCCGATGTCGAAGAAGCCGGTGATGTTGACGTCGTTGTTGGTGCCGACGCTGCCGCCGAGGCTCCCAGGCATGTAGGGGCCTTCGGAGCTGTCGAAGGCGTCGGTGCCGAGGCCGCCGCCGCCGGTGAAGCGGATCTCGTCGCAGGCACAGAGGGCGAAGCGGAAGGTCTCCTCGGCGACGTTGCCGGCGCAGCGGTCGTCGTCGTCGAGGTCGAAGCGGACGGGGGGGCCGCCGAACTCACAGATGTCGGGGGCGTCGAAGGTGAGGGCCGGGACGCATTGGCCGTCGACGCAGCCTTCGCCAGCGTCGCAGGTTTCTCCGCAGGCGCCGCAGTTCTCGTTGCTGACGTCGGTGTCGACGCACCGGCGGTCGCAGATGGTCTCGTTGTCGAGGCAGGAGTCCAGACACCAGCCGCCGGCGCAGGCGGTGCCGTCTTCGCAGACGTTGTCGCATTCGCCGCAGTGGTCGGGGTCGGTCTTCAGGGAGATGCACTCGTCGTCGCAGACGAGCTGGTACTCGCCAATGCACTCGTAGATCTGAGGATCGACGGGATCGGGGTCGGGATCGGCGTCGGGGTCGGCGTCGAGGTCGCCGGCGTCAGGATCGGTCTGGTTGGGATCCTGGTTTTGATTGGGATCCTGGTTTTGATTGGACTGGTTGGGATCCTGGTTTTGGTTGGACTGGTTAGGATCCTGGTTGGTGCTCTGGTTGTCCACGACGTCTTCGCTGCAGGCCAGCGCGAAGAGGAGGATCAGAGCGCAGACGCAGAGGTAATAGAGGGTGCGCATAATAGCAGACTCCAGGGGAGTGGGTAGATTGGGGAATTGGCTCCTGTAGGTAGTTTGATGGAAAGTGGAGGAGAGTGCAAGTTTGTGTGTAGGGTTCGGGGTCGAACGTCTGAGCGGCGCAGACGACCCCTCCGCCCTTCGGGCACCTCCCCACAGGGTGGGGAGAAGGCTCGGGGCTTCGGTGTTTCTCATGGGGTTCGCGCCGGGCTACCGGGGTTCGCGGTGAGGCGGGCTGAGGGGAGTGGAAAACTTGTTCTTCGGGGCGGGTTTCCGTAGGGTAAGAGAATAGGAAAGAGACAAGGTTGAGAAATGATGCGGAGCTTGGGACGAGGGTGGTTGGGGGCTGTGGTGGTGGGGTTGTTGTGGTTGGTGGTGGGTTGCGCGTCCGGGGAGATCGAGGAGGCCGGGGACAATCAGGTGCAGGATGTGGAGGACGCGGGGCCGACGGGGCCCGACGCGACGCGTCCCAACGGAGGGGGCGGAGATGGTGTCGGGGATGGAGGTAGCGGAGACGGGGGTAGCGGTGATGGTGGGGGAGGTGATGGTGGGGGAGGTGATGGAGGGAGCGGAGATGGTGGTAGCGGGGATGGTGGAGATCCGGTGGCGTGCTCCGGCCCGGGAGTGTGCCCGGGTGACGAAGTGTGTGATCTCGACGCCGGGGTGTGCGTGGAGCGGTGCCAGGGGAACACGGAGTGTGCGCCGTTGGTGTGTGATCCCGAGGGAGGCCTGTGTGTGGAGTGTGTGACCGGGGCGGATTGCGCCGAGGGGGTCTGTGACGTGGATGGGACGAAGCAATGTGTGGGGTGTGTGGACAACAGCGATTGTGGTGGAGGGTTGGTCTGTCATCCCGTGGATTCGGAGTGCGTGGAGTGCGTGGATAACTTCGACTGCGATGAGGGGGTGTGTTCGAACAGGGAGTGCGTGGGATGTGTGGATGATGATGACTGTCCAGGGGAGACGACCTGTGATGTGGCGTCGTCGGCGTGTGTGGGTTGTGCCAGTGACGGGGACTGTGATGACGGGTATTGCCTGTTGGCGTCGGCGACGTGTGTGGGGTGCTTGAACGACACCCACTGCGACGATTGGGTGTGCGATCAGGACGACTATGTGTGTCGGGCCTGCGTGAATGACTCCCACTGTCCGGAGGGGACGGTGTGTATCTCGTCGAATTATTGTCAGGAGTGCGAGGTGGATGCCCATTGCCCGGGCAGTCAGGTGTGTACAAATCAGCTCACCTGTGTGGAGTGTGAGGAGGATGGCCATTGTCCGATGGGGCAGGTGTGCGGTGGTAATAACACCTGTGCGGAGTGTTTCACGGCCTTGGATTGCCCGGGGGATCTGTGCATCAACAATCAATGTGCGGAGTGCGCCCACTTCAGCGATTGCCCCGACGGACACGGGTGTGTGGACGGGAATTGTGTACAGGTGCTGTGTGAGGCTCACTTCGAGTGTGCCGCCTCGTGCGATTTCGAGGGTGACGGGCTGACCTGGGGGTGGTGCACGTGCAATTATCCGTCGAGCGCGCTCTGCAATGAGGGGTTGGTGTGTTGCACGGATCAGTTCGGGGACTACTGTGACGTCAGTTGTTCCTGAGGTTCCTGAGGTCGTGAGGTAGGGATGAACTGGCTGGCAGCGAAGATCTACGATCCGTTTATGGAGGGGCTGGAAGAAGCGTGCTTGCGGCAATGGCGAGGGGAGCTCTTGTCGGAGGCGGTGGGTCGGGTGTTGGAGGTGGGGGCCGGGACGGGGGCGAACGTGCCGTTTTACCCGGAGACCGTGGAGGAGGTGGTGCTGACGGAGCCCCATGGTGTGCTGCGGGAGAAGCTGAAGGGGAAGGTGCCCGAGGGGGGGCCGTTTGTGGTGAGCGAGGAGAGAATCGAGACTCTGGCGATGGAAGAGGGGAGCGTGGACACGGTGGTGTTGACGCTGGTGCTGTGCTCGGTGGCGGATCCGGCGGGGGCGTTGGGGAGGCTGTTCCGGGTGCTGAAGCCCGGGGGGCGGCTGATCTTTTTGGAACATGTGGCGTCGGAGCGTCCTGGGAGGCATCGGGTGCAGCGGTGGGTGGAGCCGGTGTGGAAGGTATGCGCCGGGAACTGTCATCTGACCCGTCAGAGCGAGGAGAGGATCGGGGAGGCGGGGTTTGAGATGGAGTGGATCAAACGGGAGAGCATGAGGAAGGCGCTGCCCTTTATCAGGCCCTCTATCAGGGGGATAGCGAGGCGGCCGGGATCGGTCTCTGAGAATAATCAAAAAAGTAGTTGACACATCTTTCAGGCGGTTTATAGTAAGAGCGTGCCCTACGGAGGACGGTCGGCATGCATTCCCCCCAGGCCGTTAGTCAGGCGTATGTCCTATGGCTAGCCACTCCTCCGAGGGCACATATTTTTTGACCTTCATCATCGGTGATGAAGGAGGAGATCCCGGACGAGAGTCCGGGATTTTTCTTTTCAAGCGCAGAAATGGCGTGCAGAGTAGGGCGGAGCGAGAGGGTTCTCTGAAAGTGACGGCGACCGATGCGATCGATCTTTGACGGGGCGCGGGCAGGAGTGCTCGCCGGGTTCATCTTAACGTTGTGGGCGTTTCTGTCGGTGACCTCGGGAGGGGGTACGGCGACGGGGATGAAGTTTGTAGCGACGGCGTTCGGGCTGCTGACGGTGCCGCAGATCCTGTACGGGGTGGGTCTGGGTGCGGTGGTGGCGATCTGGGCGGTGACGCTGAAGAGAGCGGGGTACGTACCGCTGGGAGAGGGGTTGAAGGGAGAGAAGGATCGGCGGGGGGCGGCGGTGCTGCTGACGGTGCCCGTGCTGGTAGGGGTGGTG